>NZ_DATCVQ010000560.1:0-30357 GCF_036566765.1 Streptomyces sp. | reverse complement strand
GTCCTTCGCACTCCTACGGACGCTAGTCCTCGCCCAGCCACCGTGATATCCGGCCTCTGCTGAACCGGTGGGGCTGTCGCTGACCCGACTTCGCAAGCGCGCCGCCGACCTGCAAGACGGCGACGTATACACCCAGACCGGAGGCCACCGAAGCCAGACACATGCCTTCGGTGGATTCGACTTATCGCAACTCAGAAGTCAGCATCGACGCCGTAAGTACGTACAGTCAGTACACGATCAATGGGCTTCACCAGCTCCTGGTGAGCAACAGCCAGAAGCTGTGCCGGCACTTCGCCCGCCAGCAGCCCGGTCACATAGGCGAGGGCATGTGTAGGGGACAGCCCAGTCACCTTCCGGCGAAGGGCACGGACGGCGGCCATGCGCCCGCCCGCTGCTTCAGCTACCGTCCGTAGACTGTCGTGGAGATCATCCACCGGAGTGCGTACCGGCAGCCCTCGGATGCGACCACGGTAGTCGTCCTCCCATGCCCCCTCGATCTCAAAGAGGACTCCAATCGAGTGGAGCCCGCCGTCGGCGCGGTCGACCAGATACGGACCGTGTCCCACCAACATCGCGGCTACATTGCGCGTTCGCGCATACTCCTCTGATTGGACGTAGACCTTCCAGACCAGCTCGTGCTCGACCACGCTAACGATCACGTTGCGCGGGAACTGCTCGGTGCCAGCGGCAACCCCCGACTGATGGCCACGCTCCAGCTGTTCCTCAACGATGCGTATCGCGTCATCCCGTTCGATCACAACCGCAGCATCACCCAGTAGGTCAGCTCGCCACCAGCGGATTTCCCCTCATCAACCTCGCCCCTGCAGGAGCCGAGAACGCGTCTGCGCCGATCCGTCACGAAATATCCGCCACAGCCCTGAACTTCCCCACTTATTTCAATGGCGAACGAGCTGGGGAATCGAGAGCAGGGGCGGGGAAAATCGCGGATCCCCATCACCTTTAGCGCTGCGGTCTGCGGGCCTGGTCTTGCTCCAGACGGAAGCGCCGGAGGGACCCCTCCTGTTCCTTCCCGCTTGCCGGTTTCTTCGGACCCTGCACGACGGTCGTGGACCGGCCCTTCGCAGCCGCTGAGGAAACCCGCTTCCCCATTCGGTTCGTGGCTTCCGGAAGGGGTCGGTTGAGCGCCTCGCCCATCCTTCGCATCGCTGGGACGTCAAGCTCGCCCGGTCCGAGCACGTACGAGGTGGGCCGGGTTCCTCGGCTGCTGTGGTGCGACGCGGCGTACCCGAGACGGGTCAGCGCCTCTACGCTCTGCGCGTGTTCGTGCTGCCCGTCCCCTCCACGCAGTCGGTCAGCGCCGTCCAGCGCCCATTCGGCGATCTTCTCGCACACGCGGATCGAGACCCGTCGGAAGAAGTCTGCGACCCGGCCGTCCTCGATTACGCGGCCGAAGTGGACCCCTGCCTGGTTCTTCAGGACGCGCCACAGATGCCCGACGGCACCACGGACCGTCTGGATCTGCCGCCATTCCGGGACGTCGTGCAAGGACGCTGCATGGGCGTCGGCCGCTCGCAGAGCAGTGCTGACCAATCCGGCCACGGGCAGCAGGTCCTTCTTCTGCCGCTCCTGCCCTGTCTGAGAACTGGCGTTGCCAGACGTCAGCGCGGGGACGCTGGCAACCTCGGCCGACGGGGAGAGCTCAGTACCAGCGCCGACCAGCAGCTCTTGCAGGGTGCTCACGTCGTGCTCGATGTCCGCAAGGAGCTCTTCGCGCGTGCACTGTTCCGCCGGCACGATTTCGTTCCAGGCGTTCTCGACACCCTTGAAGGCCGCCATGAAATCCAACGGCCTGTCCCCGTTGTCCGGCGCTGAGGCCGAGCTGTACGAGCCAGAGGTGTCCTCCCACTCCTCCCACTCGGAGAAGTCGATCACTGTGTCAGACTCGGTGTCCGGGACTGCGGCCGACCCCCCAAGTGCGATCGACTTGCCCTTGTTCTGATCCTGCAGCATTCCGGCGAGCTCTTTCGCAGCCGTGTAACCCGCAGACGCATCCTCGGCCGCAGACGGGGCGGTCGTCGGCATCTCCCGGGCGTTGACGCGCGACTCGCCCCGCTCGGAGGCGCTGAACTCAGCGGTCGCACGCTCCGCCGCGTCTCCGTGATCCTCGTTCTCGGCTACAGACACGGTCAGTCCTCCTCAAGCATTGGCAGTGCACGCAAACGCCCCTCGGACAGTGGCACGGTCTTGCAATGCTGCCGCCCCCATCAGTGCCCACGTGACGGTCGGCGAGACTCGCTGCGGACGGAGGCGGGCTGTCGCACGTGAGGCGACTGCTCGCCAGGGCGCGACGTCACAGAGCCTCCTTGGTCAGGCGCACGTGAGACTGTCGTTGAGCGAGCCCTGGCTGCGGCTACCGATGGACGGACGCCGTGCTGCTCACTCAACAGTCGCTGGGAGACGAGCTGATCCTCACGTGAAGACTGCCCCTCCCATTCCTGGCTCGCGGCGATCATCTGGTGCGCGGCGGCGTCAAGAGTCGCCCGGGGCACGGCGGTACCCGCGGCCTGAGCCGTCCTCAGCAGCGCGACAGCGGAGGACTGCTCAGCGCGCAGCACCGCGTCGTACGCGCCGACCAGCGACTCCACCTGGCGAGGGTGGACCTCGTAGAAGCGCAGCCGGGCGTCGAGGTCGTTCGGCCGGCGCTCGACCGAGTCGGTGACCAGGCGCGTCTGGATCCGCTGAATGGTCACAGGGGCGGCCACCGCCACCTGCCATCCCGTCGCGGGCAGCCGGTACAGCGCGGCAGCGAGAGCCCCCTCGCTGCCGGCGTCCTCGAGGATCGCGTCGGTCGGACGCGGCTCGCCGGGCTTCCCGCCGCCGGGGCGGAAGTCCGGCCCGAACAGCAACTGCCCGACCCGGACCGTCGCGGTGTGCGTGATGACAGTCGCGGGGTGCGGGACGACCTGCGGCAGCTGGACCACTTCGCCACGACGCACGATCGCGTAGCTCGGCGGCGGTAGCTTCGGGTGCGCGCGCGGATCGGCGGTGTCGACCACCCGGTCCCACGCGTCCACCGCTGACTGCCACGCCTGCGCGGACTTCCGCAGCCGGCGGGCCGACGCCTGCAGCGCGTCCGCCAGGTCGTCGGTCAGGTGCGGCTGCTCGGCGACGCGCAGCAGCACCCGGCCGGCCAGAAGCCGGCTCATCGACATCCACCCAGACAGCTGCTGCAGGTCCGACCCGCTCAAGCCATGGTCGGCCGTGCCGTACAGCGCCTCGAACGCCGCGCGGGACAGCCGCTCGCAGTCGTCCGCGAGCAGTGTGGTCACCAGCGCGGTCGGGTCGTCGGCTGAGGCCTGCACCGGCTCGACCGGCAGCGCGAGCGGGAAGTCGGCGAGGGCGGCGTTCGCGGCCGAGGCCTCGAGACGCCCCAGGGTCGAGGCCCGGTCCAGGAAGCTCCGAGCATCGGCGAGCGCCTCCATCACCCCGAGATCGTCGCAGCTCTGCGACAGCTGCAAGGCCACTTGCCCGGTGTGCCAGGCGAGACGAGCGGTGCGCCCGGCCAGGTAGTCCAGGGCGGACTGGCTGCTGAAGGCGTGCGCGTACGGCGTCAACGGCACCCGGTCGGGGCCACGGTGGCTCTCGATCAGATCTCGCAGTGCCGCAACCGAGCGCGCAGCCTCGCCGATGCCCTCGCCGACCTGCCCAAGCCCCGTCCGGTCGGGTGCGGACAGCAGACTGCGCACGGTCTGCAGCGAGGCCCGCGCTTCGTCCAGATGGAGCACGAGATCGCCCGGCGTCTTCAAGCTGCGCAGGATCCTCTCGTCGCTCTCGCGTACCCGGTGCAGCTGAAGCCCCTCGCGCAGTCGGCCGATCAGGTCGTCGAGGTCTTCGACGAGCGCGGCTGTCTGACCGGGGCTCACCGCGCCGATCGGCGTGCCGGCGACGGCCTCCAGGCGGGCGTCGGCCGTGTCGAAGAGGTCTCCCAGGGTCGGCATCAGCGCCCCCGGACCGTCGCGAGCGCCCTGGCGCCAGCATCCGCGTGCCCCGCCGCCTCGATCAGCACCGCGCGCGCCTCGGCGCTCTGCTCGTCGCTCAGCCGCACGAGCGCGTCGCGCACCTCGTGCAGCAAATCCACCCACGGGTCCAGTCCCTCTGGGCCCGCCGCGATGACCGGCGTCTCAAGCGGCCGGCCGGACTCCGGCAGCGGCAGCAGCGCCCTGCCGGCCATGCAGGACTGCGAGGCCGCCAGCGCTTGCAGCTCGTCGGACCCCCCTTCCCACGCGACGGTGCTGGCCACCCGCCGGGCCACGTCGAAAGCGTCCCAGGACGCAGCGAGGACCTGCCGCGGCTCGGACGAGCCGAGCATGTTCATGGTGTCGGACATCAACGGACTTCCCCGATCAGTCGGTCGTGCAACGACTTGATCGTCCCACCGAGCAGCAATGTGGCGTGGACGCCTGTGGATGAACGGGGCCCTGTGGATGACCGGCTGACCGCTCAAGTGGCGTGGCTTTGTTTGGTCAGTAGCGAGAGCGTTCGTTGCCCAAGCGTGAGAGCACCCCGCTGACGAGGAAGACAGTGTCGCCGATTTTCAGCAGCACCCGATCGCTTGACTCGGGACGGATGCCGTGCGTTCCGCTGGCGGGGGTGGCCGCGGAGCCCGGCAGCGCGCCGCGTACGGTCAGCGCCTGCACGATGAGCAAGATCAGGATCAGGGCAACGGCAAGCCCGAGCCCGTGCAAGCCGCCGTGCCTGCTGACATCACCGATGGCACCAAAGCGTCCGATGGCGTGGTTTTTTCGGTCTGGGGCAGGCAGGGCCACGATCTTGATCCCTCGGCTGGCGCACTCCTCACCCCACGAGGTGTCCATGACTCGCTCTAACGTCAGCTTAGACGCAGGGGTCGGGGTGTCGAGGCGAAGCCGGGGAGTCGGGGGAACGGCTGCTGGCGCCCGGTCTCTGGATAGCAGCGTTGCCGAGGTAGTCTCCGCCCACCGGCCCGTCAACGCCGCAACCTTCACTCTGCCCGGCGCTGCGCGACCGCGGCGTGTTCGGCACCCGCCGCCTGTCGGTTTCGAGCACGCGCCGCCCACTCGGAGCCGGCGGGCGCGTGGACGAGGAGATCCCCGATGCCCTCGAAGGACCAGGGCACGGAGACCGCCCCTTCCGCCCCGCGTCGGCTGAGGTCGTCATCGGCGCGCCCGCCGACGGAAGCGTAGGAGAGTCGCGACGAGTTCGGGCAGCGCCTTGACCACGGCGACGGTGTCGGCCCGGTCGGCGCGAAGCAAGGCCACGATGCAGACGACGGCCACGAGGGCGATGCAGAAGAGGCCGACCAGCAGGGGCAGCACGAACAGCGGGTCGATTGAGATGGGCATGGTGGTCCTCCAGTAGGTCAAGAAAAGTTCTGCCATCCCCGACATCAGGACGGCGGCCACACGTTGGAGGTCTTTCGGGTTAGCCCCGCAAGACCTCCATCCTGAGGGCGAGTTGAAGGCCTTGCCGACCCGGGACGGGCGGGCTGCGGCGGTCGATCGGGAGGGTCGAGCAGGACGGCAATGGAGCGGCCTTGAGATCACCAGCGGGGCGATCGCCATTCAATAGCTGGAACTTTCAACCTGACTCCGCGCTTGCATCACGCACACTGGTCAGCACCCAGCCGGGGGCGATGAAGAAGTCGTTCCCCCAGTAGTGGGCGCTACGGCGGAACGAATCGGAAGATTCAGGCTGCCCCCGCTTCTTCTTCTTGCATCTCAATGCCCCCTCGCCTCACCAGTTGACTCACCGTGTACTTCACCGACCGTGGCATCGAGGAGCTGGAGAAACGGCACGGCTAGGAGGAGGTCACCTTCGAGTGGCTCGTCGAACTGTTACCGGCTGAGCAGTGGCAGTAGCGCCTGCGGGGCACGTCTGGGTGATCCGCCGACAGGTAGCCGTGTCCGTGTGAGGGCGGATGGGTGCCTGGTGAATTCGTGGACGGTGCCCAGGAGGGGGCAAAGCCTGCGGCTCAAGCGGGGCGCGCGGCCGTCCTTCGGTGAGCACGCCACTGGGCCTGCCGGCAGGCGTTGGAGCAGAACTTCCGCTGCCGTCCTCTGATGAGTGACGCCAGAGGGAAGAACACCTGGCCGCACGGGCACGCGATGCTCTTGTGGTCGATCCACCGAAGGAGCTGGTCGGTGGGATCGCCGGCATGGAAGACCAGCGGACTGCTTTCGTGCCGTAGGTAGACCCCGCAGGGGGACCTCTACCACCATCAGGTCTCGAGTGGGTGCCCGCAGCCCACGCACCTGGGTCCGACACTCCGGCACTCCCGCGCTTCGCGGCGAAAGGCATTGATGCGCGGCTTGACGACCTCCCACCACTCCTCGTCGACCGGAGAGTTGTCGAAGCCAAACGCCCCCTGGGGCTGCAGGACGCACCGATCCTCGGGTCGCCGTCCAGGATGGTCAACGCCGCACGGCCGGACGTGCGACCAGAACAGCGGAGTCAGGCCGCGCCGGCCGGTGGGCGTGAGGAGGTCGGTCCACTTCGATTCGCCGAGGGCACGCCCTTAACTCGATCATGATCGCCCGGCCGCCTTGGTCTCCCCGACCTGCTGTTACTGTCGCGCGCACGTGTGAGTACGCACGTGTAAGTGGGGAGGAACAGTTCTTGCAGAGCAGCAGAAGAATCGTGACTGCGGCATTGGTCCCGACGCTGGCCCTGGGGGGAATCGGCCTCGGAGCGGCCGTAACGACCGTGCTGGCGACCGCGACCGTGGCGGCAGCGGACCAGTCGGGCCCGTGGAGCACGCCGACGGCCCTTACGGGCACGGGTCACGACGTGAGTGTGCACGACGTGGTGACCACGAAGGACGGCACTGCCGCCGCCGTCTGGCGCCGCCAGATAGCCGGGACGGGCCAGCTGGAGCTCTGGGTCGCGACGCGCCCGGCGTCTTCCACGGTGTGGGGCACTCCGAAGCTCCTGGAGTCCCTGCCGACCAACGTCCACGAGAGTGTGGCCCTCGCTCCGGCGGCTGACGGCTCCGTGACGGTGGCATGGGTGAGCATGAAGGCCGACCGCACCTCCACGCTGCGGACAGCGACGCTGGCCAAGGGCGCAACCACGTGGTCCACGCCGGCCACGGTGGCCACCGCGCCCGTCCGGATCAACTACGTGAGCCTCACGAGCGGGCAGTCCGGCAAAACGGTGCTGGGCTGGACCGAGTCGGCCGCCTACGGGTTCCTTGTGGAGCGTACCGGCGTCGGAGCCTGGTCGACCGCCGAGGCGATCCTGCCGTCGGGGTACGGCATGCAGGTGGGGCTGGCTCCGGACGGCACGACGACGGTCGTCTGGGAGGAGCAGACGGCGGGCGGCTCGAACGTGGTGGTCATGGACCGCGCGCCGGGGGATGAGGAATGGTCCCAGCCGCAGGTCATCTCGCCTCAGGATCGGGGCGGCACACCTGAGCTGACCATCGGCGCCGACGGCACCGTCGCCGTCGTGTGGGTCTCCACCCTCTATCCGCCGGACCCGAGCGCCGAGCCGGACATCGACCTCGTCACGGCCGTCCGGCCCGGCGGGAGCGCGGTCTGGGCCGCACCCCTGGTGCGCGAGACGAACGGTCATGTCACAACGCGTCAGCCGCTGATCGGGCCGACCGGTGAAGTCACCATCGTCTGGCGGGAGGATGTGGATCCTGGAACTGCCTACTACCCGGCAGTCCGCACCTCCTCCCGCACGGTCGACGGCACGTGGTCACCTGTGCGGGACGTGTCCACCGCGAAGATGGTCACAGATCAGTTCGACGCCGCGACAGGCGCCGACGGCAACATCCAGATCGGCTGGGACCAGCTCGTCAACGACACGCAGACCTCGTTCCACACCTCGGCCCGGATCAACGGCACATGGACGCCGGTCACCAAGCTGAGCACCGTGCCGACCTACGGCTCGAACGGCCGTGTCGCTGTCGCCCCCGACGGCGACGCGACCGCGGTCTGGGGGCAGGGCAAGCAGCTGTGGACCGCCGGCACCGGCCTCACCGCTCCCCCGGTTCCCGCGAAGCACCGGGACTACGTGGGCAAGGACGGGTTCCCGGACCTGTACGCGCAGACCGCCGCGGGCGCGCTGTACGTCTACCAGGGCAACGCCAATCACACCGTCTCCGCGAATGTCAGCGGCGGGACCTGGCCGACCACGTCGTTCGTGGCACCGTTCGGGGACCTCAACGGCGACGGCTGCAACGACACCCTCGTGCGCACCAGCGCGGGCGAGCTGTACCGCTACAACCCCGCCTGCGGTACGCCGGTCACCCCTGCAGCGCCGCGCACGCTGATCGGCGGCAGCGGCTGGAACGGCTTCGACGCGCTGACGTACTCCGGCGACTTCAACGCGGACCGGCTCCCGGACCTGGTCGCCCGTCAGATCTCCACCGGCGACCTGTACCTGTTCGCGGGGACGCAGTCCGGCGGACTGACCCGCGTCGGGAAGGTCGGCTCCGGCTGGAAGTCGCTGACCATCGTCGGCACCGGCGACCTCAACGGCGACAAGAACGCCGACCTGATCGCCCGTACCTCCACCGGCTACCTCTACCGGTACCTCGGCACGGGCCGCGGGACCATCGGCTCGGGCGTGAAGATCGGCTCTGGCTGGGGCGGCATGGTCAACATGATCGGCATCGGCGACCTCACCGGCGACGGCAAGAACGACATCGTCGGCCGCACCACCGCCGGCGACCTCCACCGCTACGCCGGAACCGGCACTGGAGCCATCGGCTCCGGCGTCAAGATCGGCACCGGCTGGAAGTCCTTCGCCAGCATCAAGTAGGGGGCTCCTGAGGGACCCTGACGAGCCGGGGCGTGAGGTCAGGGGACACGGAGCCACACTCCGTGCCATGTGTGGGTAGAGCCCCCGCCCCCCAGTACCTCGTGTCGAGTTGCGAGGGCGACGCACCGGCGTACCGCACTGACAATGCCGTGCAGTGAGGGCCCGGCCGGTCATCCGGCGGGGCCCTCTGTGGCGTCACGGTTTGCGGTGTCTACCGGTCCCGGGCACCGTCGGGGGCCGTGGGGGCGTCGGGTTGTTCGGCGGCGGTTCCGGTGGGGGGTTGAGGGTGCGGCAGGCGGCGGCGTAGTCGTCCACCAGGGTTACGGGCTGCCAGGCGTAGCCGTCCCATTCGACGATCAGGCGCGGCGCGTCCGGGTCGACGTGGGCGGCGCGGTGCGGATTGCCCCCGAGGCGGACGGCCTTCCGCTCGCCGACCAGCCGCAGGCGCATTTCTCTGCGGGCCGCCCACTCGTCCAGGGGCTCGTCCTCGCCCATCGTCGTCCTCCTGGTCCTCGTGCTCGTCAGACCCTAGACCACGGCACTGGCTGTCCCACGGCGGTGACGGTGACCTCGAACCGGTCGAGCTCGGGGGAGCCGTCGCCGCGCCGGCGGGCGATGTGCTCGGCGACGCCGTCCCACCGGCGTGCCGGTCCGCCCCGTCGCACGGGTCCAGACACCGCGGTCGTCCAGGGAGAGGGGCCCATGCACCGGCGTCCTCGTCGAGCAGGACGCGTTCGACGCGGCTGTCGCGTTCCAGGCTGAGGCACTGGGCCCGGGGTGCGGCGAGCTGGGCGACGAGCCGCGCGATCCAGTCGTCCAGGGCGTTCGCCCCGATCTCGGTGGGCTCGCCCGCCCGCACCTGACGCCGGATCTCGGCACGCTCCCCGACCTGGACGACACCCCGGGCCGCTGACTGCGACTTTCAGGCGCCGGGAGACCGGCCGTGACCCCTTTTGGGATCTGGGGCCGGTTGGCGCAGGTGCGGTGGTTGCTCGACTGCACCAGGAGCAGCGCCGCGCCCAGCGCTCGGAGTCCATGGGGTCGTCGTCGAGCACGCCCTGGCTGCTGTGCTCGACGGGCGGACCGGCTGGCGTGCGCTGGGTCCCTGCTTCGTGCCGAGGCGATCCTCGAGGGCGCGCCGGAGCGTGTCCTCGTGTGCCCGATTCTCTGGCGTGAGACCGGGACGTCGCTCCCGTTCGGCGTCGGCTCGGTGCCGGTTGGCCTCGGCGGAGAGCCAATGGTCGGGGACGAGGATCAGGGGGAGCGCCTCTGAGGGTCCGAGCGGTTGTGCTGCCAAGGCTTGGAGCAGCGGGCGTTGGGCTGTGAATTCGAGCCCGGCAGCGCTCAGCGGGGGAGGCCGCTATGCGGTACCGAGACCGGCGCTCCGAGCGTACCGAGCAGCGCAAGGTGCCCGCCCCGCGGAAGCCCCGGAATAGCGTCCCCCGGCGCGGCCGCACCGAATAGGAACCCGCCCGTGATCCGCCCGGCAGGACACAGGGGCGGGTATCAGGACATGCGAAGTGCTTCCGGGAGGAAGCGGTCGATCTCTGAGCTGCTGAACGTCATGTCCTCGTCGATCTGCAGGGCTCGCTGCGCGGCCCGGTAGGCGCTACTCGATGTGTCCGGTGCCAGCCGGTAAACGTGGTTCAGCTTCTCGAGCAGCTCGTCTCTGCGGCGAGGTATGTCCACGGATTGCGGGTCGGTCTGTATGTCGGTGAGCAGGTGCAGATACAGCTCCCGGATGTACCAGAGCTCCTTGGCGGCTGCACGGTGCTGCTCGGCGACCTTCTCCGGGTTGAAGCTCAGATGGAAGATGGTGAAGGCCAGTGCGAGGGCGGAGGCCCCGCTACTGATGTAGAGAAGAAGCTGCTTGTTCGTGATCACCGAGGCGAGCAGCGTCCCGGACGTCAGCGTCACCAGGACAATGTTGACCCACTTCGCCCGGTCCGCCTTGGATGCCTCCAGCTCCCTGGCCTTCTCGTGTGCTTTGTGCGAGTAGACGACGCGGCCGAAGCTTTCCCGGATCGACTGGACGTTCGCTGCGTGCCCGGTGTTCCCGTTAGAGCTCATACTGGCTCCCGAAGATCTTCTGCCACTCCAAGGCGGCGTCGGTGTGCTTGCTCGCCAGCTCGTACTCGCATGCCTTGACCGCCCGGCGGTGCGCGCTCTGCGCCTTGCTCAGCCAGGTGTCGCCGTACTGCTTCTTCTCGCTGGTCCCGGGGATCGTGTGCCAGCAGTTGGCCTTCTCGACCAGTTCGGCGAAGAAGTCCCGGACTATCCAGTCGTAGAAGGTCGTGGACTCCCTGGAGCGGTCCCACGTCGACAGAAACCTCACGCTCCGCAGCTCCAGTACCAGCGACTTGATTGGGACCGAGCAGTGTTTCTGCCACACCTTCATCATCCGGATGAGGTTGCGAGTATTGCCGTTGGTCTGGGCATCTGAATCGGCCACGTAGGCGATCTCGGCCTTGTGGTCGACATGCTGCCAACTGCCGCCATCATGGGTGTTGGGCACGAGCAGCCCGCCGCCCTGCCGGTGCCAGGCGGGCAGGACCTCGACCGTGTGGCCGGTGGAGAAGTCGACGACCACGACCTGGCCGTCACCACCGATTTCCTTTGTTCGTGGGTAGCGCTCCTGGAACAGGCACTTGAGCTCCTGCAGGAGGGCCGACTGCCCGTTGTACTTGCGTCCGTTGAAGCGGTGGTACTCGCTGACGGGCATGAAGAACAGCACGTCGACATCCCGCGGCGGATTCACCGCCGTGCCCTTCCCGTAGGAACCGATGATCATCCGGCGGTCATCTGAATACGGTTGGTTGCTGTAGTGCCCGTGCAGTTTACGGGTGATGGCGTTCGCGCTCGTCAGTGCGGATGCTCGTTGCTCACTCGTTACTTGGATGTTCTTCAGGAAGGTATCGAACCTGCTCGCCGTACTCATGGACCCCCCTCGCTCGTCCCAAGGGATGAGCGTAGAGGGCACCAGTGACACGCGTCTGGCCTGACGAAACACGCAGGGTGCTAGCGCCATCCGTCGAGTGACACCTGCGGCCCCTCGGTGAGGTAGCGGTGGAGTGCGCTAGCTGTGGTGTCCACGAATTCGTCCGGGATGGTGTCGGCGTCGACCCAGCGGACTTGGGCGTGCTTGCGCGGTTCACGGTTCTCGGGTTCGCCGGTCCACTCGTGGGCGGCGAAGACGACCGTCAGGAAGCCGTTGGGGGCTTCGACGCCCCAAGCGCCGTGGATGATGTGGGCGACCTTGAGGGAATCGGGCTTCACGGTGAGGCCCGTCTCCTCGTAGAGCTCGCGGACTGCAGTCTCCGTGATGGGTTCGCCCGCTTCGCTTTTGCCGACGGGGAGGTCCCACATGCCCTGGGCGAACTTGGCGTTTTCGCTGCGCTGGAGGAGGACGACGCGGTTGGTGGCCTTGTCGTGGACGATGACGGCCGCGACCAGCAGGGTCATCGATTCGAGCGCCGGCTTGAGGGCCTTGGGCTGGTCGTCGGTCTGCTGGGTCACGGTGTTCCCTTCGTCGGGCGGGTTGTTGGGCATGTTAGGCGAGGGCCTCGCCGGCGCGGCGGGCGAGATCGGCGGCGCCGGGGACACGGCGGCGCTGGTAGACCGCGAGGGTGGAGCGGATCGAGGTGATCGCCTTGCGGGTGCGGTCGGAGGTCATGCCCTCCATGAGGACCAGGGCCTGGGTCCAGGCGGCGACGGCCTCGTCGGCGCGGGCCTGGGCGGCCAGGCTGTCGCCGAGGTCCGCGTGGGTGAGGGCATGGACGCGCTTGTACTTCTCCGGGTCCCAGCGGGTGAGCGCGTCCCGGTGCTGCTGCTCGGTGCCGATGTGGTCGGCGAGGTCGGTCAGGGTGCGGGCGGTGTGGCTGGTCACGGTTCCGGCGGCGGGGCCGCTTACGCGTGAGTAGCTGGGCTGGGGACCGTCGTCTCGGAGGAGGGCGTCTTCGGCGGCAAGCAGGGCGCGTGCGGCCGACGACTTCTCATCGGTGGCGGCGTAGGCGCGGGCGTGGGTGATGTGGAGGAGGGCCTCGGTCTGGCCGTCGACGTGGCCGAGACCCGTGCGTAGGGCGCCTTCGACGAGGTCGACGCAGTGGTGGGGCTGCTTGAGGCTGAGGGCTTGGTGGGCGAGGGCGCGCATCATCCAGGCGGCGTGGCCGTGGGGGTCGGCTTCGCAGGCGAGCTTGTAGCCGACCTGGTAGTAGTGCTGGGCGGCGCCTTCCTGGCCGAGGTCGTGGTGCTTCCACCCTGCGAGGTAGGCGAGTTCGGCGACGGCGCCGAAGGCAGCCCGGCGTAAGGCTTCGCTGGGGAAGCGTCCGCGCAGCATGGGGGCGGCGGTGTCGGCGAGGTACGCGGTGACGGTGGTCAGGCCGTGCCCGCCGCCAAGTCGTTCGTCGGCGGCGCTGAAGGCCGCGGTGATCTGGCGTACGACGTCCACGTCCTCTGCGCCGACCAGGGACGTGCCGGTGCGGGCGCGGAGCATGCGGGCGGTGGCTTCGTGGTCGTATCCGAGCGGCATGGCGACGCCGGCGGTGGTGAAGGCCGCGATGGCGAGGAAGCGGCGGCGTTCGACGTCGGCGCGGCCCAGGTCGGTGACCGCAAGGACGGGGTCGGAATCCGCCGGCTCTTCGTCATCACCGGTCTGGAGGCCAATCTCAGTCTGGGTGACCCTGCGCCCCGCTCGGCGGGACAGCGCCTCGGCCAGGTACTGACCTACCCGGCCCGACGGGGCTCGGGTGCCGTTCACCCAGTGTGAGATGGCCGACTTGTTGGTCTGGAGGATCTCGCCGTTCTCGGCGGCGATGCGCCGCACGTCTCGGGCGAGGGCCTCGTAGGTGCAGTCGACCGCCGCGATGGCGTCGCGCAGACGGGAATTGGGTTCTCTCTGCGCCGCCACGATCGCCTCCACTCCAGAGCTGTAAACCGCGTATACCGCTTCAACTGCCCTCCACCGTACCCACTGAGCGTGACCACCGGTTCACTTATCAGCAGCCGCCCGGAACGGCGCGACCGTGATCCAGGCTCCCCCTTGGTCCGGGCGGCACCCCGAAGTTCCGTACGCCCACACCGGGCTCGGGCATTCCTGTGCCCGAACCCGGCAGATCAGAGACGGAGACCACGGTGACCACCATCGACACCACGGCCATCACGGTTGAACTGCCTGAGGCGTTCGACCCGCGCTGGAGCCGGCTGCCTGGCATCCAGGTCGACGGCCGGCGCATCACCATCGACCCGGCCGAGTACTTCTTCCGCTTCGAGTCGAACACGTGGCTCGTCGCCGACTGGGAGCTGGTCAAGGCCCAGCTCCTGGACGTCGACGAGACGGCCGAGAGCGCGGTGGAGCAGCTCGCGCTCGACTTCATCAAGAACCACGGTGAGTCCACCTCCGACGCGGCCCGCGTCCTGGCGACGGCGTACGGGGTGTACTCGTACCTCTTCCGCGAGGAGCACCTGGCCGGCCTCGGCCTGCCGCAGATCACCGCCGACCACCTGCGGATGCTCCGCGAGGCCGCCACGCTCATGGCGCTCAACAAGGTCGAGCTGGACGGGCACATCTCCAACGTCGGCCCGTGCTGGTTCTTCCCCGCCGCCACCTCCGTCGTCTTCGACCTGGACGACGAGATGGGCGGGATGCTGGACGAGGTGTACCACGGTGGCTGGTTCAACGAGCACCGCCGGATCGAGTCCATCAAGGCCCACGCCGCCCTCGGCGGCCGGCTCGTGCACGGCTGCCAGTCCGTGCCGGACCAGTCCGGCGGCGTGGTCGCGCCCTACGGCGCCTCGATGGCGAACTTCCGTGACGACCTCGCCGCGTTCAAGGCGGGCTGGATCGAGCAGGTCTACGCCCACCGCGTGAACCCCGCCGCGTAACCCACCCGATCAGGCTCCGGGGCGGGCCGGCACCCCTCGCCCGCCCCGGACGCCACCATCCCCTGGAGCCCTCACGTGACCGCGAACCCCAGCGCCGAACTCCTCGACAACCTGCTCACCGTGGCCGGCCAGACCACCGCCGTACGGGAGGAGGTACGCGTGTGGTCCATGTCCGGAGTCGAGCGCGTGGCCTTCCCCGACGGCTCCACGGCCATCTTCAAGTACGCCAAGAAGCCCTTCGACAGCGAGGGCCAGGCCCTCCGCCTGGCCCACACCCTCGGCGTTCCCGTCCCCCAGGTCCACGCCTCCGCCGTCCTGGACGGCTGGCTCGGCATGCTCATGGAGGACCTCGGCCCCTTCGTACGCGAGGCCGACGACCTCGACGGTGTCGCTGCGGCCGTGGTCCTGCACGGCACCCGTACGGCTCCGCCCTTGCCCGTCCTCGGCCAGGAGCGCCTGCGCACACTTCCGGCCCGGGCGCTGGAACACCTCGAACGGCTGCGCAAGGCCGACCGGTGGCAGGACGCCGACGACGTCGAGGACGCGCTCGACCGGATCGCCCAGGCCGCCGAGGCCCGTTCGGCCGGAGCGATGCTGGAACCGTTCGGCTGGGTGCACTCCGAGTTCCACCCCACCAGCCTCCACATCGGCGAGCGCGGCTGGAGGCTGCTCGACTTCGCCCGCGCCTTCACCGGCCCCGGACTGCTCGACCTCGCCAGCTGGCACGGAACGATCGAGCCCCCGCACCCTGTGCGCCTGCGCGTCTTCCTGGAGCAGTACGTCACCGCCGGCGGCACCCCCGACGCCCTCGCGCCGCGAGGCGGGCTCACCGCCGAGAACTGGGCCCTGGGCTGGCACCGCATGTGGGCCGTCGAGTGGTTCATGGAGCAGGCCGTCCGATGGATCAACGACCCGGCCGCCGATCCCGCCTACATCAAGGCCGTCCGTCGCCACCTCACCGACGTCCTCCACCTCCTGGAGATCTGACGTGCTCGCCCAGGCATCCCCATGGCACGCCCACGCGCTCCAGCGCACCGCCGCCGGACTTGCTGAACCCCTTTCCGTACCCGCCCGGATGGAATG
This sequence comes from Streptomyces sp., assembly GCF_036566765.1. GTDB lineage: Bacteria > Actinomycetota > Actinomycetes > Streptomycetales > Streptomycetaceae > Streptomyces. The sequence goes on along the minus strand of NZ_DATCVQ010000560.1, from coordinate 14,625 downwards.
GACCACGAGACCCGGCCAAGGGCCCGGAGCCGACGTCCTCGGCTCCGACCTGCGCGGCAAGCGGCTCCTGGAACTCGGCTGCGGCCCCGGCCACAACGCCGCCCACCTCGCCACCCGCCACGGCGCCCACGTCACCGGCGTCGACCTGGTCGGCCTCCAGGTCCGCCGCGCCCGCTCCCACTACGGACGACTGAACAACCTCACCTTCGTCGCCGGCCACGCCCTGCACTACCTGCACGCCACCGACGAGCAGTTCGACGCGATCTACTCCGTCTTCGGAGCCATCGGCCTCGTCGCCCCCGAACTCCTCCTCCCGGCCATCGCCCAACGCCTCACGCCCGGACGAGTGCTCGCCTTCTCCGTCCCCCACCCGCAGCGCGGCGGCCGAAGCCCCTCGGGCGACGACCGACCCCGCCGCGACCACGTCACCCTCCCCGACCGCACCCGGCTCCCCATCGCCCGCTGGGAGTTCGATACCGGCCGCTGGGAGAAGCACCTCAGCCACGCCGGGTTCTGGCTCACCTCGGCCCAGGAGTTCCACGACCCCCGCATGGGCCACTGGCCCACCACCCTGCTGATCCGCGCCCGCAAACTCTGACAGCCGCGTTCACCCGACCCTGGAGGACCGATGCGCCCGCCCTACCTGCTCCTCGACATCGACGGCGTCCTCATACCCTTCCCCGACGAGCACGGCAGGACCCCGCCCACCCACGCCTGCCACGACGTCGTCCCCGCCGGCCGCAGCGCCGACAACCCGGTCACCGTCTGGCTCAACCCCGACCACGGCCGCCTGCTCATGGACGTGATCCACACCGGCCTGGTCACCCCGGTCTGGTGCACCAGCTGGCGGCAGGACGCCACCACCCTCATCGGGCCCCTTCTCGACCTCCCGGCTCTGCCGTACGTCGACCTGCCGCGCCTCCAGATCACCACCAGCCACCCCAATGGCTACCTGTGGAAGCGCGACCACGTCGACGCCTGGCTCGGCGACGCCCCCGCCATCTGGATCGACGACGACTTCACCGGTCTCGACCACGCCTGGGCCGCAGAGCGCACTGCCAAGGGAGCGCCAACGCTTCTCGTTCAGCCCGACCCCAACCACGGGCTGCAGCCCGGGCACCTGACCGAGGTCACGACGTGGGTCTCCCAGCTGTCCGCAGCCCGCGCCGCCTGACGACTGGTACGGGGGACACTAGCCTCGGACATGCCGCATGGCCCGCGAGGAGAGATCATGACGCACAGGGGGCGACCTCGAGTTCATCTGCTCACAGGGGGCCCGGCCTGGGAAGAGCGGCGATCTGCGGCACAGCCGACGCCACGGAAGAAGTTGCCGAAGAAACAGCGGACCGCCCTCAAGCAGTTGGATGCGAGCCTCCTCGGCCTGAAGGTTGCCCTGAGGCACCGGCAGCTCGGCTTGGCTCGCCAGCTGAGAAGCGCAGCTTGGAACCAGGTTGACCTTCTGCCTGCGCACCTGACGTATGAGCAGCGCCGGGAGCTCTTCCAGGCAAAGCTCGCGATACACGCGCTCGCCCGGCACGTTGATGGTCAGGGCCGCTCCTGACAGGACTGTGCGGCAGCGCCCCGCCCGAGGGGCCAGGGGCGGGGCGTAGAGGGGCCGGAACGCCATGCCAGCATGGCCCGGGCGTATCTGCTCCCGTGATCAGCTATCGAAGCCAACGGCGACTTCGTGGGTCATTGCCTCGTCGGGTCCGGCCTTTATCGTGTCGACGAGCCCTTCGGGCTACCTGCAGCGTCCGCCCAGAAGGGAGCGATTGGCAGGTCCGCCAGCGTGGTGGCGCCTACCCGAGGGCGGCGGCAGCGGCCTTGTAGTCGGCGGCCTGGGTCGGGGTGAGGTAGTGGCTGACGCGGATGAGTACGGTGCCGCTGACAAAGTCGTACTCGGCAAGCATGGGCATGCCCTTGGTGACGTTCTGGATGTAGTCGGCGCGGGCCTGGGAGTCGGCTGCGGTCGCGAATACCTCGATCGCTCCGCCGAGCCCGACGCTGCCAGGCTCCGCGCCGGCAACGTCGTCGACCTTGCTGCGGGAGTCCGTGAACGTGACCTTGCTGGTGTACTGGTTGGGACGGCCGAGGAGATGGTTCGGGTCGTTGTCCTCGGTGACAACGCCCGAGAGCTTCGCGGACGCGACCTTGCCGGAAAGGGCCTTGAAGGCGTCGCTGGCGGTGAGCTCCTTCGCTGTCGGCTTGGTCGGGACGCCAGCGGTTGCAGTGATGGTGTTCTTCGGCTGGTCGTTCTTCTGATCGCTCCCTGACCCGCATGCCGTCGTTGCCGCGAAGACGACGCCGAGCTCGCCGCGTCGTTGGAGCTCGTTCCCGACCTCCGACCGCCCCTACCGGGTTCGCCCGCGCCCGGTCTCTGGGCCCTCGGGCAGGTGCGGCTTCGTCGACCGCCCGTGGCCGCCGGAATCCGTCTTCGTCGGTTGGCCGGATCGTCCATAGCGCATGGAGGTTGTCGTGCTGCGTGAACGCGCGGCCGCGGCAAACGGCCGGGGTTGGCCTGAGGCCTCGGCTTCTGGCGAGCCCGGCAGCCGAGACCGCGGTGTCTGCCAGGCCATGGGCATGTCCGGGCGGTGGATGATCCAGTCGCTCTCCTTGAAGTGCGAGGACAGAGCCCGCCCGAGGACGGTGGCGTCAAAGGGGCCACTGGACTCGAAGACGCCCAAGGAAATGGGTCTGCCGAGTTCCTCCTCCCACCTCTTCGCCCACGCAGCCAGCGCCGGGAGGGTACCGGCCAGGACCTGCTTGTCGAGGTATCCGTGGCCGCCCATGAAGTCGCCCGGGTACCGGTCGGGATGGGCGCCCCTCCAGTGTTCGCGTGCCGCACGGACGATCGCGGTGGAGTTGATATCGAGGTCGAAGTCGCTGGGTTCCGGCTCAAGGCCCAGCCGCCACTTCGCGTCGTAAGGGGGACGCACCGGTCGCTTAGGGCTGTCCCCGAACCACATGCTCATCCGGCGTGCGGCTTCCGGTTGGTCGGCCAGGTCCTCCTCGCGCGGCAGGGTCTTGTGCAGGCCGGCGAAGAACTCTGCGCCGGTCCCCTTGAGGCGGATGTCGACCTGGGACGGATCGATGCCGTCCCGGGTGAAGGCCTCCAGCATCTCCGTGCCGAAGTGCTGGTAGAGGGCGGGCGTCATGCCCATGGGGGCTTCGCCCGTGAGCAGCCACCGGATCTGGATCGGCGCGATGCGTAGGAAGTCGAGGTCCCGCTGGGAGACGGAGTACCCGGAGTCGTCGCGCGGCCACCACTCGGGCGGCTCCTCCACGCCGGCGAGTACGCGCTGGATCTGGCGGTCGAGCGGCTGCGTGGGGTCCAGAGGCTGGGTGATTGCCGGTGCGCGCCACAGGGCGGGCGAGGCGGCCTCAGTGGATGCCGTGGGGGCCGGGGTCTGTTCGTCGGTCGCGGCAGTCTGGAGGGCCGGGGTTCCGAGGGACACGGCGGACGCGTTGGTGGTTTCGCGTGGCGCAGCGCCGGAGACCGGGGTGAAGACTGCGTCAAGGACGGCCGTGTGGTCGCCTGGCAGCAGCACCCACTCCTTCTGGCCGAAGTAGCCGATGCCGGTGGTGGGCAGGGCCAGGATGTCCCTGACGGGTGTGCGCTTGGCCAGGACCACACCGCTGGCACCACGCTGCTCAAGCCAGTCGGCGACGATCTGCCGGTCGGCCGACCAGCTGGCCAGCGGGCGTGCCCGGGCCTCGACGTACTGGCCGATGAATCTCTCGCTGGCCCAGGTGGGCTGCTGGGCTGCTTCGGGCCAGCTCAGCGCGCGGTAGGACAGGACGTGTGTGACCCCTCGGGCCAGCAGGAACTCCTGCGTCATGTCGTACTGGGTCCGGAGGAAGTCGCGCAGTGCCCCGCGGTTGTAGTCGAGCTCCAGACCGACGGCGAAGGCGACTTTGGGCTCCAGCTTCCACTCCAGCGCGTCGTCGAGTCCGAACTCCTCACGGGCGGCTTGCTGGAGAGCGAGGACCCGAACGTTGTTGTTCGATCCGTAGGCCCACGAGCCCATCAGTTCGCTGACCGCGACCATACGGATCAGCGTGTCCGCTTCAGGGCTGTCCATGGGGACCACGCTGCCAGCGGTGTGGCGGGGGTTGTCGGTGTCGAGTACGTCGACGTGCAGTACGTCGGCGCCCATGGAGGGGTACTGCTCGTTATGTGGAACGAGCACATAGCGCCCGTCGCCTAAGCGAGCGGCCATGTCGTTGCCGACGACCAGACCCATGGCGGCAAGGACCAGTTCGGGGGTGGATCCTCGCATCCGTTGGGCGAGTGCCTCGATCGCGACGGTCTTGGCCTGCGGTGTGCTGGTGATGCTTCCGTCGCCGCTGAGGAGCGCCTCTCCGGCGAGGAGGTACGCGGCCCTCTCCTCTGCTCCCGGCAACAGTGGCGGCGCGCTGTTCGTGTCCGCCCCGACGATCGGCTGATCGCTCATCGGTCCCCCTTGATCTTTTTCGGTGATGCTGAAGGGCGCGCCGCCGGCAGGACGGCGGCGCGCTCGTTGGGTGGTCAGGCGCCGCGGAGGAACTCCTCGGCCTCGTGGCGCAGTGACTTGGGAGCCTGCCGCCAGGCCGGCGTGAGCATGGCCTCGCGCAGCTTGACCTCCTTCACCTCGCGGGGGGCGTTCTTGTCGAGCCCGAAGTGCGCCCACAGCCTGCCGAGCTCCTCGACCGCCGGGTTCCAGTGGGACCCGAAGGGCGAGTCGGCCTCATCCGGCGCGACGGTCATGATCAGGACCTCGTCGGCGGAGGCCGGCGGCTCGACCTGGACGAGGGTGAGCTCGACTTGGCGCACGGCCTCGCGGAACCGTTCCCGGTATCCCTCAATGGTGGCGGCGGCGGGCTGTTGGCCGGTGTGGAAGAGGGTGAAGACCCAGCCGGAGTCCCCGGTCCTGGCAAGGTCGAGGACCAGAGGGACGCCCGCGTCGTCGACAAGTTGGCGGTGGGCGATGCTCTGCTCAGCGCCGGGGCCCTCGGTCCGGACGTTCTTGGTGAGACTGAGGTCATCGAGCAGCCAGGTCAGTTGGTCGTTCTCCATGTGGCCGTAGGCGAGCGCGCGCAGGGCGGGCCAGAGCATGAGGAGTTCCCTTCGTCAGGTAGGTGAGAGAGAGGGCAGGAGTCATCGCGTGCCGACAGCGACGGTGGGCGACAGGTGAATGGGGTTGCTCCAAGCCCGTCCACCTGTGTCGTCCTCGACCGTGACTCGGCAGAATCCGCCGCGGAACATCCTCAGCGGCAGGGTGAAGTCCGTCAGGTCCTTGCCCTGCACGACCTGCGCCCCGGGAGCGCCGCCGGTGATCAGGATCTTGCGGGCAGGGGAGCAGCGGATGGTGATGTGCTCGCTGGACAGGCTGACGTCGAGCAGCTCGGGGCCAGTCGACGAGTAGTAGTGCCCGGCCTTGAGCGCGGCCAGGAGTTGGTCCGGGGCGAGGGATTCGGCGCGAACCTGGATCCAAGCGGCGCAGCCAGGCGGATCTTGGGGCTGGAGGTGTGCGTCGTCGGCTGCGTAGGCGTGCAGCCGGTGTCCGCGGTTGAGAAGGACGTCGGTTAGGTGCCAGCTGTCCCCGCGGTCCTCGCGGGCGGCGAGCGCGTTGAAGACCTCCACGGCGTGCGCGGCGTCCAGGCTTTCGGCGTCCGCGATGGTCAGCAGAGATGCAGCCGGGTGAGCCATTCCTACGTAGGCGCCGGCAGCCCGGGCTCTGCGGGCCAGCTCGGGCCCGGTCTCTTCCGGCGCGGGCGGTGCGAAGTCGAGCGGGAGCCCGACCGCGACGATGTGCCAGGACGGACCAGCCTCCGTACGCGGCGCGTGCAGCTCGGCGCCGATCAACGTAGTGAAGCCGACCGTGCGCAGCGGCACGGTGTTGGTGAGCGGGAAGCCGTACTCGGACCGGAAATGGTCAGTTACGGCCAAGAAGTCGTATCCGGCGTCACGGTAGTACTGCGCCGTCGCCGCCGGGGATAAGGCCCCATCGGACTTGTCGGTGTGTGTGTGGAGATTCCCTCGCCAGAAGCGGCCCGGTTGATGGAAGGGCAGGCTCTGCATCTAGTCCTCCTGGTTGATCGGACAGCTCGTCCGCCGACGGAGCCAGCACGGCGGGCCAGGGGAGGCGCTGCTGCGCGTGGCAGCTATTCGATCATGCACGGCTGACGGGACATGGGGCAAAGAGCTTTCCATCCGTTGCCGCCGGATCGTCCGTGTCACCGTGCAGATCGACTAGCACCGCTGGTACCCGGCTCTTCACGGAGGGCCCTGCGTACGCCTTCCGAGCCGACGAGACCCCCGCCCTGGTGCCACGTGTGCCGCTGCCGCCCCATCAGCGAGCAGGTGCCTGCCGGCGAGACTCCCCGGAATCGGAGGCGGACCGCCGCACGTAGGACGGATGCTCCCCAGGGTGCAGCGCTACGGAGCGTTCTTGGCTGGACTTACGGGGGACAGTTGTTGAGCGGGTCCTGGCGGCAGCACCCGATGGACGGATGCTGCGCTGCTCACTGCGCGGTCCTTGGGAGGCTAGCTGGTCCTGACGGGAAGACGGACTTGCCCACCCCTGGCTGGCGGCGATCATCTGGTGCGCAGCCGTGTCCAGAGTCGCCCGCGGCACGGCGGCGCCCGCAGCCTGGGCCGTCCTCAGCAGCGCCACAGCGGAGCTCTGTTCGGCGCGCAGCACAGCGTCGTACGCGCCGACCAGCCCCTCCACCTGCCGGGGGCGGACCGGGTAGAACCGCAGCCGGGAGTCGAGCTCGTTCGGCCGGCGCTCGATCGAGTCGGTGACCAGGCGCGCCTGGATCCGCTCGATGGTCACCGGGGCGGCCGCCGCCACCTGCCAGCCCGTCGCGGGCAGCCGGTACAGCGCGGCGGCGAGAGCCCCCTCACCGCCAACGTCCCCCAGGATCGCGTCGGCCGGCCGTGGCTCCCCGGGCTTCCCGCCGTCCGGACGCCAGTCCGCCCCGAACAGAAGCCGTCCGACCCGGAGGGCGGAGGCGTGCACGATGACGGTCGCGGGGTGCGGCACGACCTGTGGCAGCCGGACGACCTCTCCACGGCGCACGATCTCGTAGCTCGGCGGCGGGAGCTTTGGGTGGTCGCGCGGATCGGCCGTATCGACGATCCGGTGCCAGGCGGCTGCCGCCTGCTGCCACGCCTGCGCGGACATGCGCAGCCGTCGGGCGGACGCCTGCAGCGCGTCCGTCAGATCGTCGTCCAGGTGCGGCTGCTCGGCGAGGCGCAACACAACCCTGCCGGCCAACAGCCGGCTCATCGACGCCCAACGGGACAGCTGCCGTAGATCCGACCCGCTCAGACCGTGGTCGCCCGTGCCGTACAGGGCCTCGAAGGCCGCGCGGGACAGCCGCTCGCAGTCGTCCCCCAGTAGCTGGGTCACCAGCGAGGTCGGGTCGTCGGCCGAGGCCTGCACCGGCTCGACCGGCAGCGCGAGCGGGAAGTCGGCGAGGGCCGCGTTCGCGGCCGAGGCGTCCAGACGCCCCAGCGCCGAGCCCCGGTCCAGACAGCTCCGCGCCTCGGCGAGCGCCTCCACCACCCCGAGATCGTCGCAGCCCTGCGACAGCCGCAGCGCCACCTGCCCGGCGTGCCGGGCGAGACGAGCGGTGCGCCCGGCCAGGTAGTCCAGGGCGGACTGGCTGCTGAAGGCGTGCACGTACGGCGTCAACGGCGCCCGGTCCGGGCCGCGGTGGCTCTCGATCAGATCTCGCGCCGCCGCCACCGAGCGCGTGGCATCGGCGATGCCCTCGCCGTTCCGCCCCAGTCCCGTCCGGTCGGGGTCTGGCCCCAGCTCGCGCGCGGTCTGCAGCGAGGCCTGCGCCTGGTCCAGCTGCAGCACGAGATCGCCCGGCGCCTTCAAGCGGCGCTTGATCCTCTCGTCGCTCTCGCGCACTCGGTGCAGCTGGAGTCCCTCGCGCAGCCGGCCGATCAGGTCGTCGAGGTCTTCGACGAGCGCCGCGGTCTGACCCTGGCTCACCGTGAGTTGGGTGCTCGCGACGGCTTCCAGGCGTGCCTCCGCCGTGTCGAACAGGTCTCCCAGGGTCGGCACTAGCGACCCCTGACGGCAGCGAGGGCCGTGGCGCCGACGTCGGCGTGCCCTGCGGCCTCGACCAGTACCGCGCGGGCTTCGGCGCTCTGCCCGTCGCTCAGCTGCACCAGCGCGGCCTCCACCTGGCGCAGCAGGTCGACCCACGGGTCGAGCCCCTCGGCGCCCTCCGCCAGGACAGGCGTCTCAGCCGGCCGTCCGGACTCCGGCGGCGGCAGGAGAGCCTGGCCCGCTGAACAGGACTGCGCAGCCACGAGCGCTTGCAGCTCGTCGGAGCCGACCTCCCAGGTGACGGCGTCGGCCACACGCCCGGCGACGTCGAAGGCCTCCCAGGCCGCGGCGAACACTTGCCTCGGCTCGGACGAGGCGAGCATGTTCATGGTGTCGGAAAGCATCGGATTCCCCCGATCAGATCGGTCGTGCAGTGACTTGATCGTCCCACCGGGCGGCACCGAGCCGCAGAAGCCTGTGGACGAACGAAGTGCTGTGGATAACCAGGCGCGGCGGGGTTCGACCTCGAACTGCCGCTGGAGGGGCGGACCGTACGATGATCGCGTGACAGACCGCCGCCCCCTCGGCACGGGCCCGCAGCACGGCATCCGCGCCGCCCAGGCCGACCTCCTCGACGGACTGCCCGCTTTCCGGCTGCCCGACCTCGACGAGCTGCGGGCGCGCGGAGTTCTCGCCACCCCCGCCACGGCGGCACCCGCGCAACGCCGCGCCCTCGGCGCCGGCGGTTGTGCCGACGGCGAGTCTGGCCCTTCCGACTGAGTGACGGTCAGGGGCCTCGGGCACGGTGCCGTCCTGGCCGCCGTGCCGCGAGGTCTGGCCCTGCCAGAGCGCGCGCACCGCCGCCGGGATCGCCGGCCTGGTGGCCATCGTCCAGCATGATCGCGGCGATATGGAGGACTCCCGCCGCTGGTTCACGACGGCGGAGAAGGCGGCGCGGGAGTCCGGGGACCGCCGGATGACCGCCTGGGTCCTGGCTCGCCACGCGATGGTGCCCCTGAACTACGGGGCCCCCGAAGTGGCGCTGCGGATAGCCACCCGTGCCCGCCGCGCGGCCGGCCGGGCGCCCACCGGCGCCGCAGCGCTCTCGGCGGCGGTCACCGCCCGCTCGCTTGCCGCCATCGGAGACCACCGGGGTGCCCGGGACGCGGTCAGGGACACGCACGTCCTTGCCGAGCGGCTCGACGGACCGGAAGCGGCCGATACCTGGTTCGGGTATCCCGCGCAGAAGCACTTCGTCCACCTCTCGCAGGCGTACACCCTGCTCGGGGACACTCAATCCGCGTACTCGGCCCAGGACGACGCCCTGTACCTCACCACCTCCCCCTCCGTCATGACCCGCGCCCTGATTGCGATGGACACCGCGACCTGCCTCCGCCTCGACGGAGATCCGTCAGCGGCAGCCACCATGGCGACCGACGTCTTCGAGCGCCTGCCCATCCCCTACCGCAGAGGGCTCATCCGGTCCCGAGCCAAGACCCTCCACACTGCTCTCGATGGCGGCCCGCAAGATCTCCTGGGCCAGGCACTCGCGATCCCTTCCGTCACACTGCCGCCCGAACAGCACGACCGGGATCGCTGAGCGCCTTCGACCACGGGCCTGGCACTCAAACGGCGTGCCAGGCCTGCTTGGCGTCACCGGCCTTGGCGGGTGCGCCTGCGGACGGGGTCTGCTGAGGGGCAGAGAATTCTCGGCTGGCGGTCCACAGCTCACCTCTCCGGCTTAGCATCGGGGCGTGACGACCGAGAATGATGCGGCCCGGCTCCTGCTGTGGATCAACGCCCAGTCCGAGGGCGACATCCTGTGCGCCGTCAGCGCCGCGGATCGCTACGACGCGGAGTGGTACCACTTCAGCGAGGCGCGGGTGATCATGCTCATCGAGCACCTCGCGAACCGCGGCCTGGTGGACAACCGAGGCACCAGCGCATCCGGGTTGGAGTGCCGCATTACGCCCGCCGGCGTGATCGAGGCGGAGCGACTCTCCGATGTACGTGACAACCCGCGGCGCCGTTTCGATTTTGCCGCTGACGCCCTGGTCGCGGCGGCCATGGAGCTGTATCCGAGGGCTCGGGTCGAGTTGGGTACGTTCGTGGGGACTCGGCACATGTGGTTCTACGATCGCGTCCTCGAGCTCGACGAGGTTCAGCGGGCCGTGGACCACCTCGAGAAGGCCGGGCTCGCAATGGTCGAACGCAGCCCGGTACAGGCACAGGCGGTCACTCTCACCGCACTCGGCATCGAGTGCGGATCCCACGACAAGGTCTCGGTGAGGAACTTCTTGAACGAGCACAACCAGCAGCAGCCCAGCGTGCAGAACGAGTTCAAGGTCACGGTTCATGGGGGTGCTCCCCAGATCGGCACCAACAACGTCCAGCACAACACGTTCGGCTACGACCCTCAGCAGCTCGCGAGCTTCGCGCGCGAGGTCCTGGCGGCCGCCCATACCGCCGACGTCCCGGAAGAAGCCCGAGCCACGGTCCTCGCTGACGCCGGGGCGCTGCAGGCGGAACTCGCCGCCGCCGAGCCCGAGAGCAGTCGCGTTCGACAGCTCACGGAGCGGCTGCTTCAGAGCGCGAAGCAGAACCTGCCGGCTCTCGGCTGGACCGCTGCCGCACAGATCGTCGCGGGAAGCATGGACATTCCCCTGTTCTAGGACCTCATGAATGTTCCTCCGGGCGCTCAAGACCCGGAGGAACAGCGGCCTACGTCAGCGACACGCTGAGGACAGGAGTCACATACCGGGGCGGTGCCGGCCCGCACGCCAGCTCGGCGTGCTGTCAGTGGTGGCCGCCCGTACGGGCGTACTGCTCGATGCGTTCCAAGTCGTCCACCTGGTCGAGCAGGTACAGCAGGGCGGTGGCTCCGTTGATCATGGCCAACGCCTGCTGCCGCAGTTTCAGGGGGCGCACAGTAAGGCCTCCCGTCAGCTGGAGGAACGGCGCAGGAGGATCGGCCGTCAGCTGCTTCAGGGCGTCAGCGATCTGCACCGGCTGCTCTGGACTGAGGCCGAGCTCGTCGAGATACGGTTCCACCTCGGTATCCAGCAGCCTCCAGTACGTCCGGAGCTCGGCGAACCATTGCATTTGCTGCGAGCTACGCGCCTCGGCAACAAAAGCCCGCTCTAGCGCCTCGTTGATGGCGACGACTTCGCCGCCCAGGTGCGACGACCCAGGAACTCGGGCTAGGCCTCGCTCCGAGTTCGTGGCGTGGCGCAAGACCCTGCATGCGGCCTGCAGCTCTCTCAGTTGGGTGCCGGCCATCTCAGGGGTACCCGTTGGGAACTTGCCCAGCAACGCCTCTCGGAACAGGCGAGCGGTCTGTGCCGCCCTCCGGAAGGCCGCTGTACGTGCCGCCGTCTCCTCATGCCTGGAAGTCAGCGAGGTCACAAGAAGCACGGCTAGTGGAAGCCCCACAAGAGCGCTGACGAAACTGGAGTATAGGTTGGTAATGACGGGCCGGTTGTCCCACCAACCGAGCTCTTCACCATGCCAGCCAAGCAGTACGCCACCGACTGCCCACGGCCCGCACAGCAGGACCATGACCAAGATCCAGGTGTCCGTCCGCTTCCACAGCCCCGAAAGTGCGCCCATAGTTGCCGCCCTTTGCGACGATCTTCGTTGGGGTGAGCGTGCCAGAGGCGCACGTCCGGCGCGGGGATGCGTGCCGGGGAAAAGCCAGCAGGGCGCAAATGGGCCGTCCTGAAGAGCACATCCACCGCGCGGGCGTGCGCAGGATCCGGCACACCACCTGCTCGTCCATCGCGGCGAGCGCGCCGACCGTGTGCAGGCCGTAGCGCTCTCGGGCGGAGGCCTGCGCCGGTTCTCTGAACTAGCGTCGAGGCGTGGTCAGGGCTGACCGCCCACCCGATACTGATGCCAGCCACGCCCGCCAGACATGGCGTGTGTTCGGTACCTCAGGGCGATCGAGAAGCCAGAGAAGGTAGCCGGCATGCAGCCGAGCCCAGGGGTTGTCCGAATGGACCGCCTTACCGAGCCTTCGGCGCAGGTCGTCGCTGTCGACTGCCCGGGCAACGCGAACGTACTCGCGATCTTTGCACCGATAGGCCCGCTCGACGACAATTTCGACGAGGCGAGTGAGTTTCTCCCTGACCGCCTCGTGGTGGTCGGGGACAGCCACGCGGCGGATGAGGGCCTGCTTGGTTCCCCAAGCCTTGGCGTGCTCTGTCCATTCCTGCGGATACCGCGCCTCCCACTCCAGAAATAGAAGCGCGTACGGCAGACCCGGCCAAGACTTGATCCCCACCCCGCTGGCGCCTTCCCACAATCCGTCGGGAAGGCAGTATCTGCGGACGTCGTCGTACTCCTCGCGCGCCCGCTTGAAGGCCGACTCCTGGTACTGCTCCTCCGTCCCCAGCGGCAACGTGAGCTGCCACAACTCGTTGGACCGATCAAGAGCGTCCCAGGTGTTCTGCCTGGCCGTATCCAGGTGGGCAAGCGCCGCTGCTCGGGCAGCGGGATCATCCGCTATGAGACCAAATGCCCACCCCAACCGGGCGCTCCAGCCACGGGCATCATCGTCGCCCGAGGCCACTACCGCCCCTACATCGTTCGTCACGCCGGAGATCATCTCCCAAGCGGAGTGGCACGTACATTCGTTTCTGCCCCGCGGAACTCCCAACCCCACCGTCGGTCGGTGAAGTCCCGGACCGGAACCGCTCCTGGATCTCCTGCGCGTGCTCGTACGGCGTCCTGCGCCGCTCCGGATACCGCTTCAGGCACGACGCGTCTGCGATGCCGAGCTGTCCGGCCAGGTACTCCACGACCTCCCACGGCACGGCGAGCGGGTCCTCGCCCAGGAACCGGCCGATGTACCGGACCCTGCAGATCTGCTCCGCCATACCCAGCCGGTGCCCGTCCGTACGCCGCAGCGCGATTACTTCGCGGAGACCGGACTGCCGCTGGCCGCGGTCACCACCTGCACCCTGGTGCTGTTCGTCGAGTGGGCCTGGCTGCAGCCCGGACCGGACTGCGCGGGCACGACGGCTTCGTGATGCGCAGCTTCTGACAGTGCTGTCTCGCCCTGATGGTGAAGTCTCCAGTGACGGGCCTGGGCGCCAGCCGGGCGCGCCCCGTTCCCGTACAGCACGGTCCAGGCATGGGCCGGTTGCGGCTGGAGGGTGGCTGCGGCCGCCCCGCCTGTGCGGACGGGGCGGCCAACGCTCAGCGCAAGCGATTCAGGTCCCGCTCGCTCATGCCGAATCGCACGTTCGGCGGGTCGTACCTGAAGGTGTATCCGACGATGAGCGCAGCGGCGATGAACACGCCGTTGGTGGCGTAGGCGCCGGTCGCCTGCTCCATTACGTGCTTCACGGTGTAGCTGCCGGCGGTGGGGGTCTTGATCGGCGTGATGTTGTCACGCAGCCACAGGCCCGTCTTCGTTACCAGGTCCTCGCTCCTGAGCAGCTTCTCGCGGTCGGCGGCGAGCTCGGCGCGGCGCTGCTCGGCTGTCATGCGCAGAGGGTTGAAGACGCCGATGCCGAAGTCGTTGAGCTTCTCGTGCTGCTCCATCACCTTGGCCAATGCCGGCCAGGAGAGCTGTCGGCGGCGGGCGTTGAGGTACGTCGTCTCGGTGGCGGCCTGGTGGGCGCGAATCGCAGTCTTCTGGCGACGGTTCCGGGTCATCGGGTTCTCCATCTCGCGGGCTGCCCACGTCCACCCCGCTGTGGATGTCTGGATGACCTGGCGGAAGTGCGTGCGCGATTCGGAGAACCTTGTCTTCGCCGTCGCGGTGGACGTGGGGCCACCATGACTCGGAGCGGGCAGGCGCTGTCTGCCGAGCAGAGCATACGCCTGAGGACGGCCAGGGCGGATCAGGACGACGACGGCTCAGGGCACGATCTGGCACAGATGCGCCTCACGTCCCGGGCTGGAGTCGGCACGGCACTGGTCGGCACCGTAAAGCTTGGTTACAGCAAGAAGCACCACCGGACCCCACACGGCCCGTGGACCCCTGCGGCTTCCTCGGGGTCCGTGTCGGACCGTCATGTTCCAGGCCGAACCGATACGATCCGTCCCGGACCCTACAATGACCCGCACCCGGGGACGGACCCGGCTCGGCGGGGAGGTTGACGCTTCTTGCTGTAACCTCTGCCCCTGTTTCGGCAACTTCACGTGGGGTTCGCCGGGGCTTTGTCCCCTTCTTGTGGTGTGTGGGCCGGGAGTAGGCCTGCGGCAAGGATCGGAACGGCCCGTAGCGACTTCGTCAGGCTCTGGTCTCTGTCGGTGCAGGTCAGGCTGGCGCAGGCCTGGGGGGGGTGGCCGGGGTCTTCGGCGTCTCTGTCGGCGACGTTGGGGTGTTCGTGCCGCTGCACGACGTCACTGTCGGTTACGGGGAAGGGTTCACTGCCCAGGCGCCAGCACCGGGCTGTTGTGATAGGCGGCGATGAGCCACTGACCGTCCCGCTTCTCGAAAACCCAGGTCGCGTTCACCTTGCCCGTGTCCGAGACCTCGGTCTGGCCGGGGAACAGGATGCCGGATTCGCTGACGACGATCGCGGCGTCCCTGCCGACGAAGCGGAGGCTGAGCTGCTTGTTG
>NZ_DATCVQ010000559.1:0-11139 GCF_036566765.1 Streptomyces sp. | reverse complement strand
CCGGCGGGCGCACGCAGGACCGCCGGCCGACGAACCGCTCGCACCCGAGACTGGGCCCGCAGCCGCGGAGGGACACGTGGAGGGCGCCCCGCCCCGTGCCGAGCGGCGACGGCGCGGACTGCGCCCCAGGACCGTCCGAGCGAAGATCGTCTCGCTGCTCATGGTGCCCGTCGTGTCGCTGCTCGCCCTGTGGGGATTCGCCACCGTCACCACCGCGCAGGACATCTCGCGGCTGCGCCAACTCCAGCGCGTCGACGCCGAGATCCGCGAACCCGTCGCGCTCGCCGTCGCCTCCCTGCAGGCCGAGCGCCGCGCCGCCGTGCGCCAGGTCGCCTCGCCCGGCAGCGGCCGCGCCGCCGAGCTCAAGGAGCAGGCCCGCCGCACCGACGCCGCGATCGCCCGGCTCCGCCTCGGCGACGGCCACACCGTCGGCGAAACCGGCGACCTGCCCCGCGAGATCGGCGAACGGGTCGGCCGGTTCGTCGAGCGGGCCACGGCCCTCAGCACCTTGCGCACCCAGGCGGCGAACGGCCGCGCGGACGGGGACAAAGTCTACGCCGCGTACACCGACACCATCGCTGCCGCCTTCGAGGTGGGCGGCGCGCTCACCGGTCTGCAGGACGCCCGGCCGGGCTCGGACGCGCGCGTCCTCCTGGAGTTCGCCCGGGCGGGCGAGATGCTGTCCCGCGAGGACGCTCTGATCGGCTCCGCTCAGCTGACCGGGAACCTCAGCGCGGCACGGCTCCGCCTGTTCACCGGGGCCGTCGAGACCCGCCGTACCCTCACCGCGACGTCCACCGCCGACCTGCGCGGCACCGCCCGCGACGCCTGGCGCGACCTCTCCGTGCAGCACGGCTACCGGCAGTTGACCGCGGCCGAGGACCGGATCGTCGCCGCGGCCGCCGGACGGCGCGCCGCCCAGGCGGTCCCCGCGGCGACCTGGGACGCCGCCCACTCCTCCGTACGCGGCGGGCTCGACGCCATCGAGACCGACGCACGGCGGACCGCGGCCGACGCGGCCGACCCGTTCGCCGGCGGCATCGCCACCGCCGGCGGCGCGGCGGTCCTGCTCGGCCTGGCCGCCGTCGCCGCCTCCCTCGTCATCTCGGTACGGATCGGCCGCGGCCTTGTCGTCGAGCTGATCAGTCTGCGCAACACGGCCCTGGAGATCGCCCGGCGCAAACTCCCGCACGCCATGGCCCGGCTGCGGGCCGGCGAGGAGATCGACGTGCCGGCCGAAACCCCGCCGGGGACGGCCGCGCACGACGAGATCGGCCAGGTCGGCGAGGCGCTCGGGACCGTGCACCGGGCCGCGCTGAGCGCCGCCGTCGAGCGCGCGGAACTCGCCAGCGGCATCTCCGGCGTCTTCGTCAACCTCGCCCGGCGCAGCCAGGTACTCGTACACCGCCAGCTCAACCTGCTGGACAGCATGGAGCGCCGGGCCGACGACCCGAACGAGCTGAGTGACCTCTTCCGGCTCGACCACCTCACCACCCGCATGCGGCGACACGCCGAGAGCCTGATCATCCTGTCCGGCGCGGCGCCGGGCCGGGCGTGGCGGATGCCCGTGCAACTCACCAACGTCGTACGCGCCGCGGTCTCCGAGATCGAGGACTACGCCCGGGTCGAGGTCCGCCGGCTCCCCGAGACGGCCGTCACCGGCACCGCCGTGGCCGACCTCACCCACCTGCTGGCAGAACTCGTCGAGAACGCCGCGCAGTTCTCGCCGCCGCACACCAAGGTCCGGATCAGCGGCGAGCCGGTGGGCAACGGCTACGCGCTGGAGATCGAGGACCGGGGCCTGGGCATGGGCCCGGATACCCTCGCCGAGGCCAACAGCCGGATCCGGCAGTCCGAGGCGCTCGACCTCTTCGACAGCGACCGGCTGGGGCTCTTCGTGGTCAGCCGACTCTCCTCGCGGCACTCCATCAAGGTCCAGCTGCGGACCTCCCCGTACGGCGGCACGACGGCCGTGGTGCTCTTGCCCACGGCGCTGCTGCAGAGCGCGCTGCCGGCGGGGAGCGACGGGTCGGCGGGGCGCGACGGCTCGGCGGATTCGCTGGTTTCGGCCGTCGGTACGGAACGGGCCGATCGCTTGGAGCGGTTGGACGAGGCGAAGCGGGCGGAGGGGACGGGCGGGACGTCCGGGGCGGAGCGGCCGGAGCGGCCGGGAGTGCTCGCCCAGGGGGCGTCGTCCGTGCCCGGCCAGCCCTCACGCCGCGCCCTGCGGGGCGGCGGCCGCGCAGAAGCCGGAAAGGGCGCGGACGAGCAGCCTCCCGCCCCCGTCACCACCCTGCGGCTGCGCGGCCGTTCGGCCGCGCCGGAGCCGCGCGAGACACAGCCGCCGCAAGAAGTGGCCGGCACGGACGGCGCGGAGGACGGTCTGCCCCGTCGCGTACGGCAGGCCAGCCTCGTCCCGCAGCTGCGCGAGGCTCCCCCGGTCGAGCCGCCGCACGGCCGGGTCCCGGACGCCGAGGGGCGCGGAGAGCGCACCCCGGAGCAGGCCAGGGACCGCATGACCGCGTACCGCGACGGCTGGACCCGCGGCGGCGGCGCGGGGCCCGGAACCCGCATCCCCAGAGCCGGATTCGGCACCGACGGCAGTGAAGGAGACGACGCATGATCGACCACGAGAGGGTTGCCCCGCACCGCTCAGGTGAACTCGACTGGCTCCTCGACGACCTCGTCATGCGGGTCCGGGAGGTCCGGCACACCGTGGTGCTGTCGAACGACGGGCTCGCCGTCGGCGCGTCCAGCGGACTGAGCCGCGAGGACGCCGAGCATCTGGCGGCCATCGCGTCCGGCTTCCACAGCCTCGCCAAGGGCGCGGGACGCCAGTTCCGCACCGGTGGAGTGCGCCAGACGATGGTCGAGATGGACGACGGCTTCCTGTTCGTCGCGGCGGCCGGCGACGGGTCCTGCCTCGCCGTGCTCAGCTCCGCCTCCGCCGACATCGGCCTCATCGCGTACGAGATGGCCCGCCTGGTGAAGCGCGTCGGCGAGCACCTGTACACGCCGCCGCGCATGGCGGCAACCCCGCCGGCCGCCGGCTGACCCGGAACCGCCGGCCCCGGACATCCCGGTCCCGGACGACCCCGGCCCCGGACACCCCCGGACCTCCCCGGAGACACCCATGAACGACGACAGCCGTACCAGCGACAGAAGTACCGGCGGCAGCAGTACCGGCGGCAGCGGCGGGCACGACGCGCCGCCGGGCAGCCAGTGGTACGACGCCGACGCGGGCCCGCTGGTCCGGCCGTACGCGATGACCGGCGGCCGGACCAAACCCGGGCCGAGCAACGTGCGGTTCGACCTCATCGCGCTCGTGGTCGTCGACGACGACCCGCCCGGCGCGGCCGAGGAGTCGCTCCTCGGCCCCGAGCACCGGGCGCTGCTCGCCCTGTGCCGGGCCGAGACGCAGTCCGTGGCCGAACTCGCCGCCGACGCCGACCTGCTGGTCGGCGTGGTCCGGGTGCTCCTCGGCGACCTGCTCGAATCCGGCTACGTGAAGGTCAGCCGGCCCGTACCGCCCGCACAGCTCCCCGATGAGCGGATCCTGAAAGAAGTGATCGATGGCCTCCGAGCGCTCTGACAGCATCGGTGGGGGCGAGGGGGCGGACACCACCGCCCTCGCCCTGAAGATCCTCGTCGCCGGCGGTTTCGGCGTCGGCAAGACCACCTTGGTGGGCGCGGTCAGCGAGATACGCCCGCTGCGCACCGAGGAACAGCTCAGCCAGGCGGGGCAGTCCGTCGACGATACGGGCGGCGTCGCCCAGAAGACCACCACGACGGTGGCAATGGACTTCGGGCGCATCACCATCCGCTCGGGACTGTCGCTGTACCTGTTCGGCACGCCCGGGCAGGACCGGTTCTGGTTCCTGTGGGACGAGCTGTCCCAGGGCGCGCTGGGCGCGGTCGTACTCGCCGACACACGGCGGCTGGAGGACTGCTTCCCCGCAGTGGACTACTTCGAGCACCGCCGCATCCCCTTCGTGGTGGCCGTCAACTGCTTCGCCGGCGCGCGGAACTACGGGGCGCACGAGGTGTCCCGGGCGCTCGACCTGGACCGGGGCACTCCGGTCGTGCTGTGCGACGCGCGGGACCGCGACTCGGGCAAGGAGGTCCTGATCCGGCTGGTCGAGTACGCGGGCCGGGTGCACACCGCGCGACTCCTGGACTCGGTGGGATAGCGGGAACTTCCCGTGTGCTTGCCCTGTTCACGACAGTGCGTAAGGCTTACGCGGGACACGCGGAGCCCGTGACACAGGGCCCGCACCAACGGGGAGGATCGACATGGCGCTGGACAAAGGACTGGACTGGCTCCTGGACGACCTGACGCGGCGGGTGGAGTACATCCGGCACGCGCTGGTGCTGTCGAACGACGGACTGGTCACGGGGGCGAGCGCGGGACTCGAGCGGGAGGACGCCGAGCATCTCGCGGCCGTGTCGTCCGGGCTGCACAGTCTCGCGCGCGGCTCCGGCCGGCACTTCCGGGCGGGCAGGGCGCGCCAGACGATGGTGGAATTCGACGACGCGATGCTGTTCGTGACCGCGGCCGGCGAGGGCAGCTGTCTGTGCGTCCTGAGCGCGGCGGAGGCCGATGTCGGCCAGGTCGCGTACGAGATGACGCTGCTGGTCAACCGGGTCGGCGAGCACCTCGGGGTGGCAGCGCGGCAGCCCGGCGTCGCGGGGGCCGTCGAGCGCTGATCCGGGTCCGGGCCATCGGGTTGTCCACAGGCGCGGCGGAGTGTCGTCACTCTGCGCTACGGTCGTCACCGAGAGTAATCGTCACTCGCGGGGGAGGACCGTCATGACGACGACCGAAGGCATGGGTCTCGAAGCGCAGGGCCCGGGATCGGCTGCTCGCCAACTCGATCTGAAGTGGGACGAGTTCGAGCTCGCCGTGCAGATGGGGCTGGTGCGCACGGTACCGGGGACCGGGCCCCGCGTCCGCGTGGAGCAGGACGAGATCGAGCGGCTTCGAGCGGCGCCGGACTTCCCCGGCGGGCTGCGCGAGCGGGTACGCGCTGTGGGCACGGCGGACGCCGCCCGGCTGCTCTCCGTGTCGTCCGACCGCTTCACCTGGCTGGCGAGGACGGGGCACATCAGCCCCGTGCGGTTCTACCTGAACCGGTACAACACGGTGGTGTGGCTCTATCTCGCAGGAGAACTACGGGAGTTCGCCGAGGATCACGCCGAGTTGCTGACCGTCAGGATGGGACGCGAGGCCCGCGACCGGCGGGTCGCGGGCGAGGACCGGCGGCCGCGGAACTGGCGGGCCCGCCGCCTGGGACTGCTGCTCCGTGCCACGGACGATCCATGGGAACGAGCGGCGGCGATCGCCTCCCTGCTCGATCCCGTGCAACTCGCGGAGGTCGTGGGCGATCCCTACGAGCGGTCGTTCCTGATGCGGCTTCGCCCGTCGCTGCCTCCAGGGCTGCCCGAGGGGCCGTCGGCCCGGGAGATCGCCGACCGGCTGATGGTGGCCGACGACCCGGACGAGATCCTCTGGCATCGGATGAGCCTCGCCATCGCCCTTGACGAGGCCCGCGAGCTCCAGAACGCCCCGCGCCCGGCGGCCCGGACGAGCCGACCGCCCGCGCCGCCGCCGATGCCCACGTCGCCGCCGCGGCTGGGGCCGGGGATCGGCGGCTGGGCCAGGGAGTCGGTGCGCCCGCCGACGAGTCGGCGGAGCCTGCTGACCCGGCTGAGGATGCGACGCAGGACGCGGACGGGCGCACCCGCCCCGGAGGCCGGCCGAGCCGCGGAGTCCAGGGGAGCGGGGTGGAGGGGGTGAGCCCGGGGGCGCGGCCGACGGAGACAGCGCCGACGGAGACAGCGCGGAGGGAGACAGCGCAGACGGATACGGGCCGATGACGTGCAGCGCGTGCGCGGGCGGGCGGTCGCGGGGACCATGGGCGCATGTTGCTGGTGCGTCTCGCGAACGTCTCCCACCAGGTTGCCGCCACCTCCGCGCGGTCGGAGAAGATCGCGGCGCTGGCCGGTCTCTTCGCCGAGGCGGAGCCGGAGGAGAGCCCGCTGGTCATCGCCTATCTCGCCGGGAGCCTTCCGCAGGGGCGGATCGGGGTGGGGTGGAGCGTCCTCAAGCAGGTGGTCCCGCCCGAGGTCGCCCCCGTCGAGCGGCCCGCGCTGACGCTGGCCGACACGGACGCCGCCATGACGGAGCTGGCCGCCGTCGCGGGGGCCGGGGCGCAGGCCGAGCGGGTGCGGCGGGTTCGGGAGCTCATGGCGGCGGCGACCCTTCGTGAGCAGGAGTTCTTGCTGCGGCTGCTCGGCGGGGAGGTGAGGCAGGGTGCGCTCGACGCGATCGCCCTGGAGGGCGTCGCCCGCGCCGCGGGAGTGCCGTCGGACGCGCTGCGCCGGGCGGTGATGCTGGAGGGATCGCTGCCCCGGGTGGCCCGGGCGGTGCTCGCCGAAGGACCCGCGGCCCTGGAGGCGTTCTCGCTCCGGGTCGGCAGCCCCGTGCAGCCGATGCTGGCCCACACGGCCGGATCGGTCGGCGAGGCGATCGACGCGCTCGGACGCTGCGCCGTGGAGGAGAAGCTCGACGGCATCCGCATCCAGGTGCACCGGCTCGGGGACGACATCCGGGTGCACACCCGCTCGCTGGACGACATCACCGACCGGCTTCCCGAAGTGGTCGCGGTGGCCCGGGGTATCGCCGCGGACTCGTTCGTCCTCGACGGGGAGGTGATCGCCCTCGACGAGGCGGGCCGGCCGCTGGCCTTCCAGGACATCGCGTCCAGGGTCGGCTCTCACGTGGACGTCGACACGGCCTGGGCCGCCCGGCCGCTGTCACCGGTCTTCTTCGACGTCCTCGCCGTCGGAGGGGAGACGCTCATCGACGAGACGGGCGAGCGCAGAAGCGCCGCGCTCGCCCGGTTCCTGCCCGAGCACCTGCGGGTGCGCCGCACCGTCGTCGACGATCCCACGTCCACCGCACAGAAGGAGGCCGCCGAGGAGTTCTTCGCCGAGACCCTGCGCCGGGGGCACGAAGGCGTCCTGGTGAAGGCGCTGGACGCGCCGTACGTCGCGGGCCGTCGCGGCCGTACCTGGCTCAAGGTCAAACCCGTCCACACGCTCGACCTCGTCGTCCTCGCCGTCGAGTGGGGGCACGGCCGCCGCACCGGCCTGCTCTCCAACCTGCACCTCGGCGCACGGAGCGCCGGCGGCGGATTCGTGATGCTGGGCAAGACCTTCAAGGGGCTCACCGACGAGACGCTGCGCTGGCAGACCGAGCGGCTGCGGGAACTGGCCGTCGAGGACGACGGGTTCACCGTCCGGGTGCGACCCGAGCTCGTGGTGGAGATCGCGTACGACGGCGTCCAGCGGTCCTCCCGCTACCCGGCGGGGGTCACGCTGCGGTTCGCCCGGGTCGTCCGGTACCGGCCGGACAAGCGGGCGGACGAGGCCGACACGGTCGATCGGCTCACGGCCGAAGGCTGAGCCCGGCTCAGTCGCCGCTGGTGTACCGGTGTCGGGCCCAGAAGGGAAGCACGTACCAGCAGAGGAGGTACCAGAGGACCAGACCCGCCACCAGCCACGGCACGTACGCGGCGTCGGTGGCGAAGCGGAGCACCAGCAGCAGCGCGGAGGCGAGCGTGGCGACCATCAGTACGAGGCCGATGGTGATGAGCCGGCTGGCCCAGCGCACCGCCTGCGGCTTGAGGCGTCGGCCGGCCACGATCCGGTGGAAGGACACCGGGCCGATGAGCGCACCGGTGGCGGCAGAGCCCAGGGCGACGGTGACGATGTAGAGGGTGAGCTCGTTCGACGACAGCTCGGCGAAGCGGGGTGCGAAGACGACCGTGAGCAGGAAGCCGAGCAGGATCTGCATGCCCGTCTGGGCCACCCGGATCTCCTGCACCAGCTCGCTCCACCGGCGGTCCGCCCGCTCCTCGGGCGTCTCGTGCCGGCCGAGGAGCAGGCCGTCCCGGTCGGCGGACGACTCGCCCGCGCCACCGCCGCCGGCCCGGCGTCGTTCCTGCTCGGACATGCGCCCTCCTGGGTCTCGGCCCCCACCGGTCGGTCCCACCGGACGAGTACCCGCAGCGGCGGCCTCCACCCGCCGCCGCTGGGCCGCCCGGGTGAGAGCTCGCGCGCTGGGCGGGGTCGGGGCGATGCTTGAGGGTGATGCGGGAGGGGTGACAGGGAGGAGATGAGCGACGTGGACGACCGACACATC
This sequence comes from Streptomyces sp., assembly GCF_036566765.1. Taxonomy (GTDB): domain Bacteria; phylum Actinomycetota; class Actinomycetes; order Streptomycetales; family Streptomycetaceae; genus Streptomyces. The sequence goes on along the minus strand of NZ_DATCVQ010000559.1, from coordinate 2,933 downwards.
GACACCGATGTCACGGTGCAGCTGAGCAACTGCTCCGGCGAGGACGCGCGGGCGGTCTTCGACGCCCTCGACCGGGTGTACGCGGTCGAGGACGTACCGGCGACCGGACCGGCGCAGGTGCCCGCGCCCACCGTCTGGATGGCCACCTTCGACACGGCGGCCGGGCGCGGCGCGACGGCCCGGCCCGCCCACCTGACCGGGCAGGTTCCCGTCCTGCTGACCGGCGGGTACCACGCGGTCGACGAGATCGAGAAGGTGCTGGCGCAGAGCTTCGACGTGCGGTCGCTGGAGTCGGTCTCCGGGGACCAGGAGACCGAGGCGCGCCTCATGATCGCCTCCCGCTGACGACCGCCTCCTGAGGGCCCCGGGAGGTTGAGGACCGGGCCGGGGCGGCGCGCACGCCCCGCGCCCCCCGGACCGCTGCTGCCGCGCGCGACTGTCCCGGCCGCGGCCGCTCAGACCACCGCGCCCGTGCCCGTCCGGGCGGGGCGGCTGGCCGGGCGGACGGGGGCCGGACGGTGGGTCTCCAGGATCACCGCGAGCGGCATCGCGGTGAACACCGTCGACCCGATGCCGACGACCACGCCCGCGAGGAGCGCCACCGAGAAGTCGGTGAGCGAGTCGCCGCCGAGCGCCGCAAGGGCGACCAGTACGAAGATCGCGCCCATGCCGGTGTTCACCGTGCGCGGGATCGTCTGCAGCACCGCCCGGTCGGCCAGCTCCGGCCATGCCCCCTTGGGATGGGCGCGGCGCAGTTCCCGCAGTCGGTCGAGCACGACGACCGTGTCGTTGACCGAGTACCCCACCACGGTCAGCAGCGCCGCGAGGAAGACGCTGTCGACCGGCTTGCCCAGCCACGCGAAGAGGCCGACCACGAGCAGCACGTCCTGGACCATGGCGGCGACCGCCGCCGTCGCCATCGTCCACCGGAACCGCACGCTCAGGTAGACCAGTTGGGCCGCGACCGCCACGCCGAGCGCGATCAGCGCCTTGCCGCGCAACTCGTCGCCCAGGCTCGGTCCGACCAGCTCGTCCCGCTCGACCGTGACGGTGCCGCCGGAGGCCGTCAGCGCCGCGCGGATGCGCTCCTGCTCGGCGTTGTCGAGTTCCCCTGTCCGTACGGTGATCCCGTCACCGTCCGAGGACTGGACCACGGCCTGCGGGAAGCCCGCGTCGGCCACCGCCGCCCGCGCCGTGTCCGCGTCGACCGGCCGGCTCGTCGCGTACTCGACCAGCCGTCCGCCGGTGAACTCCACCCCGACATCGAGGCCGCGCAGCCCGATCCCGCCGGCCGCGAGCAGCAGCAGCCCCGCGCACGCGCCCAGCCACAGCCGTCGGCGGTGCATCAGCCGGGGCCGGCGCCGGGCCAGCCAGTCCCGGACGCGTCCGGTCGAGGCGATGCCGGTGATGCCCGGCCGGCGGCGTACGAACCGCGTCCGCACCGCCCAGTCGGCCAGCACCCGCGTGATGACCAGCGCCGAGACCATGGAGGCCAGGACGCCGACGGCCAGCGTCACGCCGAAGCCCTTCACCGGCCCCGTCGCGAAGACGAACAGGAGTCCGGCGGCCAGCAGGGTGGTGACGTTCGAGTCCACGGCGGCGTTCCACGCCCGGGCGAACCCGGTGCGCAGTGCCCGGTCGGCGTCCGGTAGGCGGTGCAGCGCGTACTCCTCCCGGGCCCGCTCGAAGACCAGCACATTGGCGTCCACCGCGATGCCGATCGCGAGGACGAAGCCCGCGAGACCGGGCAGTGTCAGGGTGGCGCCGAGGGCGACGACGGCCGCGTACGAGATCAGCCCGTAGAGCGCGAGCGCGCAGGTCGCCAGCGCGCCGAGCAGCCGGTACACCAGGACGACGAACACGCCCGTGCACAGCAGGCCGATGACCGCGGCCTGGGCGCTGGCGAGCACGGCCTCGCCGCCGAGCGTCGGGCCGACGGTGCTCTGCTCGACCGCGGTCACGGGCACCGGCAGCGCCCCGCCCTCGATCAGGGCGGCGAGCTCACGGGCCTCGGCGGCGTCGAAGCCGCCGGTGATCGTCGCGGACCCGCCCGGGATGCCCGCCCCGCAGGCCACCGACTGCTGCATGCCGGGCGCCGACACGATCCGCCCGTCCAGGACGACCGCGACCCGCCGCGCCGGGTCGCCGGGCGCGGCGCACGCGGCCGCGCCGGTCAGTCGCGCCCACTCCTTCCCGGCGTCGCCGTGGAAGGCCAGGTCGACGCTCCACCGTCCGCCGCTCTGCGGGTCCACGACCGCCTTGGCGCTCTTGACCCCCTCGCCGGTCAGGGCCGCGGGGCCCAGCCGGAGGAACCGGCCCGGCGCGTCGGGGTCGGCGAGGGCCGTCCCGGATGCGGCGGCGGCCTCGCCGGTCACCGGGTGGAAGGCGAGCTGGGCGGTTCGGCCGATGGCCGCGGCGGCCTCGCGCGGGTCGCGGACGCCGGGCAGCTCGATGACGATGCGCCGGTCCCCGGACCGCGAGAGCGACGGCTCGGCGACGCCGAGCGCGTCCACCCGCTGCCGCAGCACTTCGAGGGTCCGCTGGGTGGCGGCCGCGTCGGCGACGACGGTGGGCGAGTTCCGGGTCTCCAGGACGATCCGGGTCCCGCCCCGAAGATCGAGGCCGAGCCGGGCGGGAGTGGTCAGGGCGAAGAAGAGGGACAGGGCGACGACGGCGAGCGCGACCAGCGCACGCCAATGACGTGAGGACATGGATGCTCCACGGAAGAGTCTGGGCGGAGCGGGCTACGGGCATGCCGCAGCGCCGCGGGACCTCAACTGCTCCGCGGAGAAGGCGGACCACGGCTGAGCCGCGGTCGGTAGGGATCGGCGGGCGGCGCCCGCTCGCGCCGGGCGTCGGCGAGCGGCGCGGGCCGTACGGGCACCCGGTACGCCGGCGGTACGGCCCCGGACACGGGCGGCGGCGGCAGCGGC
>NZ_DATCVQ010000558.1:0-4159 GCF_036566765.1 Streptomyces sp. | reverse complement strand
GACTGGGCTGCTGGACGCCGAAGAGGCGGCAGACCTGTTCCTCACCATCACAGGCGCGGACGAGTACGGCATGAAGAAGGTCACCGTCCGACCAGCCACTGAGTGGGAGCACAAGCTGGCGCTGCAGAAGCACCTCTTCGGAGGTGCCGCATGAGCGACATCACCCCCGCCCAGATCGCCGGGACCCTGTCCGGCGGCTACGACATCGACGAGGAACTGAACGGCTGGGTGGACGTGTGCGCCACCAAGGGCAGCAACGTTGCCTTGATCAAGTTCACGCCGTGCAAGGACACCCCGACCGGCGGCGAGGCCGATCCGGAGAATGTCCAGCTCTTCACGGTTGCCGTCGTCGGCGGCCGGACGGAGGCGATCGTCTTCGACCGGGCCGCGTTCGAGCAGCGCGTCAACGAGCGGTTCGACGAAGCGGTCCGGAAGCTCGGCGGCGAGTCCCTGGCCTTCATGCCGGCCACGATCGCGGCGCTTCGGGCGCAGATCCTCGCTCTGGACGTGGACCTCGCTGAGGCCGCTCAGGCACAGAAGGGCGGTGCCCAGTGATCAGCGAGGAGTTCCGCGACCAGTTCTGGGGTCCTGGCGGGGACCGAGACGGGGACGACCCCACCAAGCGCGTCGTCGTGGACGGCGAGCACTTCCTCATTTGCGAAGAGAAGGGCAGCCTCCAGTTCCGAGGGTTCGGCGGGCACCGCTTCCACATCGAGTTCTTCGACGGCCGGTGGGCCACCACGACGAACCTCATGCACCAGGGCCGAATCCCGGACAAGTACCGGGAGCGGTACCCCGACAACGCCCGCTTCCTCACCGCCGCTGAGGCTGCTCAGGCAGAGCAGAGCGGCGGTGCCTCATGAGTCGCATCGACAGAGACTCCTTCGCTCTCGGCGTCTACACCGTCGCCGCCCTGTGGTCGCTCGTCAGGCTGGGCGCGGCCACAGACACGAGTTCGTACGTCATCGAGCTGGTCCTGACCGCGGCCTTCGCAGGCATGGCCGCCTGGACCTTCAAGCTGACCCGCAAACGTTCCGGAAGCGTCAACGCCACCCACATCGACACCGAGGGCCCGTACGCCGCGCTTCGCTGCACCGGCTGCGGCCAGCACCTCGTCTACATCGAGCACGGCCACGACCTCATTCGGCTGGCTTCGGCGCGAGACCGCCACGAGTGCGCCGCTGAGGTGGCGCTGAAGGGCGGCGATGATGCCTGAGCCTCTCTCGCCCCAGAGGATCGCCGAGATCCGCGAGCGCGTCAGCAAAGCCGCTAAGGGCCCGTACACGCCTGAGTGGGACTCGTGCGACTGTGACGACCCCGGCCAGTGTCACGCCGGTCATCGCTGGGTGTACGCCCTGCGCCTTCCCGAACCGCACATCCAGCGCAAGGGCGAATCGCGCCCGTGGGACTCCCTCTACTCCGAGATGGGTCATTTCACGCCAGAGACGGCGCTGTTCTTCGCCGCCGCCCGTCAGGACGTTGAGGACCTGCTGGCCGAGGTGGAGCGCCTCAAGGCACAGGTGAGCTTGATGGGCTCCTACCTTCAGCGCGAGTCGATGGCCGCGATCGACAAGGCGCTGGCCGCCCGAGAGGCCGGCGACCATGCCTGAGCCTCTCGCACTGCCCTCCTACGACGACCTCAACGAACTGGTGGACACGGACCCGATCCGCCTGCGCGACAAGGCGTGGCAACTGCGCTGCGAGGCGGCCCGCCTCGCCGAGGACCTTAAGCGCGCCACCGACGTCGTGGCCGCTGTCCGCCAGGTGACCGGCGGCGGTTACCTGCCGCCCGCCTGGTCCTACAAATGGCGTGAGCGGGCGGAGACAGCCGAGGCCGAGGTGGAACGCCTCAAGGCCGAAAACGAGCTGCTGCGCCGCCTCCACGTCGGCGCGGAGAACAGCATCAACGCCGCTCTCGACATGGCCGCCCGGCTGGACCCGACCTGTGGCCACACCCGCGTGAGGGCCTTCATCGCCGACCTGCTCCGCACCCTGACCACCACCCCGCAAAAGGTGGTGGGCGAGTGAAGAGCTTCTTCGCCTTCCTGATCCTGCTCGGCGTCGGCTGGGTGGTCGGCGGCTGGTTCCTGATGCTGCTGATCGGCTCCCTGCACCACGCCTGGTGGTCGTTCATCCCGACGATCAGTTACGCGGGAGCCCTCCAGATCGAGCTGGTGCTGATCCTCGGCGTCGCTCTCGGTGCTGTGGTCAAAGCCCTGATCGAGGCGGTGTCCGGGTGATCGGGGCCATGTTCGTCATCCTCTCCGCCCTGTTCGTCGTGGTGCTGGCGGTCGGCGCCCTGGTGATCCTCGACAAGGACGCCTGCATCAAGCAGCTCCGCTCCGACAAGAGCGGCCTCCAGCAGTCGGCAGCCGCGCTCAAGACCGAGCGTGACGAGGCCAAGGCGGCGCTGCAGCACGCGAGCAAGGCCGAGGTGACCGCCACCCTCCACTCGCGGATGGGAGACCAGCCGTGCCTCTAGACGTGACCCTGCTGGACCTGCTGTCCGCCCCTGACGCCGACTCGCTGAAGGCGTGGTTCACGCTGCTGCTCCTGGCCGCCCTCGTGGCGAGCGGATGGATCGCCGCCGCAGCGTTCCGCCGGCTCCGCCGCGAACAGCAGGCCGTAGCGGAGATCAGGGCCCGCGCCCTCCTCGACCAGTGGAACGAGGCAGGCGCCCGCGCCGTCGGTCGGCCGCCCACCGAGCTGGAGCGGGTCCTCGCCGAACACGAGCTGGCCGAGCAGCTCCGCGCCGACGCGCTCGGTGAGCCCCGCCACGACGACGGGCTGGCCGCCGAGTGGTGGCCCTTCACCGACCGGAGGCAGCCGTGACCGCCGCTGTGATCTGCCTCCGGGTGGCTGTCTACCTGACGGCCAGCGTGGTGTCCGCCGCCCTCCAATCCGTGATCCGGGCGCTCGGCGACCCCACGGCCCGCAACGTGACCTCTGAGGAGAACGAGTGACGCTCACCCTGATGGACTGGTTCTGCGGAGCCGGTGGCAGTTCGCAGGGCGCCCACGCCGTGCCTGGCGTCCGCGTCACGCTGGCCGCGAACCATTGGGAACGCGCCATCGAGTCCCACGCCGCGAACTTCCCAGAGACCGACCACTACCGGGGAGACATCCGCGAGGCTCCGGTGGAGAGCTGGCCCGTCGCTGACCTGTTCTGGGCCAGCCCCGAATGCCCGCAGTGGTCCAACGCCCGCGGCAAGACGCGCGACTTCGCCACCTCGATGCAAGGCGAGCTGTTCGGCCCCGAGAAGGACGAAGCGGTCGAGCGGTCTCGCGCCCTCATGGAAGAGGTGCCGCTGTACCTGAGGGGCGTCCAGGACCGTGGCGCCCTGGTTCTGGCCGGCGTCGTGGAGAACGTCGTCGACGTGCGGGCGTGGGATCAGTGGGACCGGTGGATTCGCGAGATCCGGATCCTCGGCTACCGCACCAGGACCATCGCGATCAACTCCATGCACGCCCACCCGGCCCGCACGCTCATCGCGCCGCAGTCCCGAGACCGGCTGTATGTCGCCTACTGGCACGAGAGCCTGGGCCGTGACCCGGACTGGGATAAGTGGCTGCGTCCGCAAGCCTGGTGCTCTGGCTGCGACACGTGGGTCAACGCCGTGCAGGTGTTCAAGACGTTCGGCGCCGACATGGGCCGCTACCGACAGCAGTACGTCTACAGGTGCCCGAACAGCGCGTGCCGCGCCCAGGTGGTGGAGCCGCGCGTCCTCCCGGCCGCCGCGGCGATCGACTGGAACCTGCCGGGCCAGCGGATCGGAGACCGGGCGAAGCCGCTCGCCGACAAGACGCTCGCCCGCATTCAGGCCGGGCTGGAGAAGTTCGCCCGTCCCATCGCCGCGACCAAGGCGTTGGCCTGCGAGCCGTTCCTGGTCCCGGCTGGCGGCACCTGGCGGAACGACCCCACGCCGATATCCGACCCGATGCCGGCTCGAACGACCAGGGAGAACGACGGCCTGGCGATCCCGCCGCTGCTGATCCCGGTCGAGGGCAGGGAAGGCAAAGAGCCGAGCCCTGCGACCATGCCCCTGCGCACGCAGACGGCGCGTAACGAGACCGGGCTCGCCTGGCTGCCGTTTATCGCCGAACTGCGCGGCGGATCCAGCGACGCCCGCTCTGTCGGCGACTCGCTGGCCACGGTCACG
>NZ_DATCVQ010000557.1:0-2452 GCF_036566765.1 Streptomyces sp. | reverse complement strand
GGCCCCGTCCGTTGCAGGTTCCGCAGGCGGGCACAGGGACTCCGGGTCGGTGAACAGGGATTCGGGGGTGGTGCCGAGGGCCTCGGCGATGCTGGCGCGGTAGTCGTCGCCGATTCCGGCCAGTCCGCGTTCGGCTCGGCTGAGGTGCCCGGGGTCGATGCCGGTCCGCATCGCCACGTCGAGAATGGAAAGCCCAAGCTCGTTGCGGGCTCTGCGGATCGCCTCCCCCCATCTCTGGGCGGTCAGCTTCGTGAACGTCATGCATTGAGCATGCGTCATGTGCAATGCATAGTCAAGCCGAAAGCGAGAGAATCTCATCTGTGCAGGTCAGGGAAGGTGTGTGTGACTAGCCATGCATTGCATGGCATGCAATGCTCAGGGCATGACGAGCAAACGCCAGCAACTAGAAGAGGCTGGGCGGTGGCTGAGAAGAGAGCGCGAACGACGCGGCCTCGGCACCGCTGGGGCGCTCGCCCGCCGCATGGGAGTGAGCGACTCGCTCATCTCCCGGATCGAGACCGGAGCCACGGCCGTCACCGACGAGCGGGCCGAACAGATCGCCGAGGCTCTCAGCCTTGACATCATCACCGTGCGCCGAACCTTCGGCCTCTGGGTCCCGGACGACCGCTCCCCGATGGACCGAGCAGAGGCGATCATGGACGAGAACGAACGTCTCGTCGCCGAGCTGCTCGCGCGCATCCGGCGCATGAACCGCCGAAAACAAGAGGCGCTCCTCGACGTCCTGGAGGAGGACGCGCCGGAAGGCGGCCAGGAGCGCTGATCCCCCGTGGTTTACCTGCTGTTTGGCCGGGTGCGGTCAAACTCCTGCACTGTCCAACGGTCCGTCCAATATTGCATGATGTGACGAATAGGAACCGTCCGTAGTGGTGTTTTTCGGTGACCTACCTACGCCGCGCAAGAAAGTCACCAAGAACACCGCGGCCCTCGATGGGGAGACGCCGTGAACCCGACCGTTCTCAGCGCAGCGATCAGCGCCGTCACCGCCGCCGGCATCACCATGCTCATCACTCGCCCGACGCACGACCTTGCCCGATCCGCTGGAATCGTCGGCATCCTCGCCGGCGGCATGGGCGCGGCCACCACCATCCATTACGCCCTGGTCGACCGACGCCTGTGCCGGGTCGAAGACCTCGGCGAGCGCATCGTCTGCGCTGAACAGAGCGTCCTCGCCATGCTCACCAGCGGTAGCGAAGAGTCCTCCACCCTGCCCTGACGTGCCGAGGCCCCGGCGCAATCCCCGCCCGCGCCGGGGCCTCGGCCTCAGAGGGCCTGCTAGTCCAGCGGCAGCCGCTCCATGTCCACCGCCGAGCTGTCGAACCCCGGACCGCGCCGCATCGTCGGCAGCACCGTCACCCGGAACGTCGCCGCCACCACCGACGACCGGACATCGACCGGCTGGTCGTCCCACGCCTCCCGCGAAATCCCCGCCATCCGCCGCAGCAGCCGCCGCCGATCCGACGTCTCCGCCCGGTCCCGCAGCTCCCGGATCTTCCGCTCGAAGCCCGCCAGCGACCGGGCCAGCACCCCCGCGTCCACGTCCGGGTGGTCCACCAGGTCCTCCAATTGCCGGACGGCGGCGGCCTTGCGGCGCTCCAGCTCGGCGATCTCCCCCGCCACGCTCGGGTCCGCGGCCTCCAGCTCCGCCATGAACTCCTCGTCGCCCAGCAGCGCCACCACCACGCCCGACACGTACGCGTCCAGGTGCGCGATGTTCCGGCCGACCGGCGTCGGACACCCCTTCACCCGGCAGTAATAGACCCGCAGGTTCGCCTGCCCGGACGGCTTGGTCGACAGCCGGTGGCCCGACGGGCACACCGCCCCTCCCGACAGCAGATGCTTGCGCTCCCGCCCCGGGTACGGATTCGCCTCCGCCTGCTGACGCAGCAGCAGCCTCACGTCCTCCCATGTCTCCATGGAGATGATCGGCTCCCACACCGCCCGGTACAACTGGTCGCCGCGCCGCACCAGCCCCGCGATCCGCGGCGCCGTCAGCACCCGGTCCAGCGACCGGCCCTCCCACTCGTTGCCGAGCGTCGTCGTCGACACGGTGTTCATCCAGCGCAGCACCCCCGCCTTGGACTGGCCGGCGAGCAACCGGTCCACCGCTTCGGCCAGGACCGCGCACTCGTCCTCGCGGCGGGTCTCGCCGTCCGCCTCGAACCCGAACGCGCGCCGGCCACCGGACCCCGCCTTCCCTGCGCGTGCCCGGTCGTCCAGGGCCCGCCGCACCCGCCTGCTGGTGTTGTCCGATTCGCGGCACGCCTGCGCGGCCTCGATCCGCAGGATAAATCGGTCGTCCGGGGAGTCCAGGCTGCGAGTGCCCGACACCGACGCGATCCGGATGCCGCGCGAGTCGGAGATGCTGAGGAGCCGCTCCAGGTCGTAGGGCTGCCGGATCAGCCGGTCGCCGTGGTACACGATGATGGCGTCT
>NZ_DATCVQ010000556.1:0-16537 GCF_036566765.1 Streptomyces sp. | reverse complement strand
CCGGCGCCGCCGCGCCCGGCTCGGTGCCGCCCGGCCGGTACAGCACACTCTTCGAGCCCTGCGGCTCCGTCCAGCAGGCCACCCTCAAGGACCTGCTCCCCGGCGCCGCCCAGCTCCCCGACGACCAGCGCGAGAAGGCCTACGCCGGCGTCCCCGCGGTCACCTACGACAACGGGCGCCGCGTGGGCTGCACCTGGAAGGCCGACGGCCCGGACGCCTCCCACGAGCTGACCCTCGACCTCGAGCGCGTCGTCTCGTACGACCCCGCCGTCAGCGACGACGACCGCGCGCAGCAGGTCTACTCCGGCAAGCAGGTCGCCGCCGCCCTGCCCACGCCCCCGCCGACCGCCACCGTCACCGGGACTCCCCCGGCCGCGCCGCCGGCCACGCCCACCGCTCCCACCGCGCCTCCGCCGACCTCCCCGTCCGCGACTGCCGGCTCCGCCTCCCCGCCGGTCTCCCCCTCCGGCGCCACCGGCCTCGAGCCGCGTGTCCTGGAGGGTCTCGGTCACGCCGCGTTCCTCAACGATGTACTGACCGAAGCCGGCTCGGCCTCCCGCCAGCGGACCGTGAGCGTGGTGTTCCGCACATCCAACGTGATCGTGACCGTCGAGTACACGGAGCAGGTCACGGCCACCGCCGAGCTGCCGGACAGCAAGGAACTGCAGGAAAAGGCGCAGAGTCTGGCCCGTCAGCTTGCGGAGCGCCTGGAGGACTAGCGGCCCGTCGGGCTCGTCCCCGGCCGGCCCCGGGCCCGCCTGCCCGCCCCCGCCCGCTTCCCCTGCCGCGTAACGTGTCGGCAGACCCGTCAGCGACCGACTGAAGGAACCATGCACCGATCAGCCACGCGACTCACCCGCATACTCGCCTGCGCCGCCGTCCCGGTGATGCTCGTCGTCGCCGGTTGCTCCTCGGACTCCGACGGCGAGACGCCGGACAAGGGCGCCGCGCAGTCCTCGACCGGCTCGTCGAACGCGTCCAAGCAGGCCGCGCCGTCCGTCGCGCCCGGGAAGTACACCGAGCTGCCCGAGCCGTGCAAGGCGATCACGGTCAAGACGATCGACGAGCTGGTGCCGAAGGCGAAGTCGAAGGCCGGCAAGCCCAGCACGTCCACGGACACCTCCAGCCGCGGCGGCTGCTCCTGGAACGGGCTGGTCGACAAGGGCCTGAAGGGCTCGCAGTACCGCTGGCTCGACGTCGCCTTCCTGCGGTACGAGTCGGTGGCCTCGATCGGCACCGGTGAGAAGCGCGCCCAGGAGAGCCAGGCGAAGGAGATCGCCAAGCTGAAGGCGACCGAGGGCGCGAAGAACGTCCGCGACTCGGTGGCCTCGGGCGTGGGCGACCAGACGACGACGGTCGCGTACTCGCTGCGCAAGACGGGCGAGGACTTCATGTACGCCACGACGGTCGCCCGGACGGGCAACGTGGTGGTGATCCTGAACTACAACGGCACCGGTTACGCGGGCGCCGAGACGCCGAACGACCAGAAGCTGATGGACGGCGCGGTGAAGGCGACGAAGGACGCGATGGCGGCGATCGCCGTGGCGAACAAGTAGCCGAGCAAACAGCCGAACAAGTAGCCGAAGAAGTAGCCGCGCGAGCAATGGGCGGCGACCCGTGGGCAAGTAGCGCGGATTTCACGCGCTTTGGCGGAGTCCGGTCCTCCCCCCGAGGGCCGGGCTCCGTCGGCGTATGCCAGGCTGTGCCCGCGAGTTTCGTACGACGGGAGGGGATCGCGGGATGGCCGCGATGCAGCTGACACGCATGCACCGGATACTCATCGGTGTCGTCGTCACCGGTGCGGTGATCATCGCCGGGATCGGTTTCGCGGGTTCGTACGCCGCCGTGCGCGAGCTCGCCGTGCAGAAGGGCTTCGGCACCTTCTCCTACTTCTTCCCGATCGGCATCGACGCGGGCATCTGTGTGCTGCTGGCGATGGACCTGCTGCTGACCTGGATCCGGATCCCGTTCCCGCTGCTGCGGCAGACCGCGTGGCTGCTGACCGCGGCGACGATCGCGTTCAACGGCGCGGCGGCGTGGCCGGATCCGCTCGGCGTGGGCATGCACGCGGTCATTCCGGTGCTGTTCGTGGTGGCAGTGGAGGCGGCCCGGCATGCGGTGGGCCGGATCGCCGACATCACCGCGGACAAGCACATGGAGGGCGTGCGGATGACCCGGTGGCTGCTGTCGCCGGTGCCGACGTTCCGGCTGTGGCGGCGGATGAAGCTGTGGGAGCTGCGGTCGTACGAGCAGGTGATCAAGCTGGAGCAGGACCGGCTGATCTACCAGGCGCGGCTCCAGGCCCGGTTCGGCCGGTCGTGGCGGCGGAAGGCGCCGGTGGAGTCGCTGATGCCGCTGCGCCTCGCCAAGTACGGGGTGCCGCTGGCGGAGACGGCGCCGGCGGGGCTGGCGGCGGCGGGCATCGAGCCGGTGCTGCTGCCTCCGAACCCGCAGGTGCAGGGGGCGGTCGCGGCCGCGCAGCCGGTGGCCGCCGTGCAGGCGTCCCAGCCGCCGATGCCGGAACTGGAGCAGGGCCCGGCCCAGGCGCAGGCCCCGGCCCAGGCCGCGGACCCCGCGCAGGCACAGGCACTGCAGGCCCAGACACAGGCCCAGATCCCCGGCCAAGGGCAGATCCCGGGCCAGGAACAGATCCCGGGCCAGGAGCAGACCCCCGACAGCGCGAGCCCCTGGTTCAACAACGTGCAGCAGCAGCTGCCGCCCGAGGCGTACCAGGGCGGCTACGACCCGACGTTCGTGGACGGCCTGGAGCCGAACGCGGTGGCGGTGCCGCAGGGCCCGGAGGAGATCGTGATCCCGGGTCCGCGGGAGGAGGCGGTTCCGCAGCAGTACGAGGAGCCGGAGCCCGGTCTTGAGGAGTTCGCGGAGGCCGCGTACAAGGCCATGTGGGACTTCGTCGACGAGCAGCAGGACTTCCCGACCGTGGAGCAGCTCGACATAAGGCTGAGCGACATGTACGGGATCCAGCACCCGCGGAGCGCGTCGATGCTGCGCGAGCTGCACCCGCGGATCCGGCAGCGGATCGAGCAGGAGATGGCCGCGAACCACATCCCCTGATGTGATGGGGGCACAACGGCGAAGGGCCGCCACCCGTTTCCGGGTGGCGGCCCTCTTCCGTGTCTCGGTTACGCGCCGAGCAGCTTGCGCACCCGGTCCGCGCCGACCGCGAGCAGCAGCGTGGGCAGGCGCGGGCCCGTTTCGCGGCTCACGAGGAGCTTGTAGAGCAGGGCGAAGAAGGCGCGCTGGGCGAGCTTGAGCTCGGGGGTGGGCTTGGCCTCGGGGTCGAGACCGGCCAACACCTTCGGGACTCCGTAGACGAGCGTGGTGAGCCCGTCGAGCGACCAGTGGGTGTCCAGGCCGTCCAGGAGGAGGCGGAGCGACTCGCGGCCTTCGTCGTCGAGCGAGCCGAGCAGTTCGGCGTCGGGCTCGTCGCGGACGATGGTGCGCTGGTCGGCCGGGACCTGGGTGGTGATCCAGTTCTCGGCGCGGTCGAGCCGGGGCCGGGCCTCGTCGAGGGAGGTGACCGGGTTCTCCGGGTCGAGCTCGCCGAGGATCCGCAGGGTCTGCTCGTCGTGGCCGGCGGTGATGTCCATGACCGAGGCGAGCGTGCGGTACGGCAGCGGGCGCGGCGTGCGCGGCAGCTCGCCGGCGGCGGTGCGGGCGGCGCGGGCGTACGCCGCGGCGTCGGCCGGGAGGACCGAGCCGTCGGCGACCTTGGCCTCCAGCTTGTCCCACTCGTCGTAGAGCCGCTGGATCTCCTGGTCGAAGGCGATCTTGAAGGACTGGTTGGGCCTGCGGCGGGCGTAGAGCCAGCGCAGGAGCTGCGGCTCCATGATCTTCAGCGCGTCGGACGCCGTCGGGACGCCGCCGCGCGACGAGGACATCTTGGCCATGCCGCTGATGCCCACGAAGGCGTACATGGGGCCGATGGGCTGCACGCCGTCGAAGATGCCGACGATCTGGCCGCCGACCTGGAACGAGGAGCCGGGCGAGGAGTGGTCCACGCCGGAGGGCTCGAAGATGACGCCCTCGTACGCCCAGCGCATGGGCCAGTCGACCTTCCAGACCAGCTTGCCGCGGTTGAACTCGCTGAGCTTGACGGTCTCGGCGAAGCCGCAGTTGGTGCAGGTGTAGGCGAGCTCGGTGGTCTCGTCGTCGTACGAGGTGACGTTGGTCAGGTCCTTCTCGCACTGCCCGCAGTAGGGCTTGTACGGGAAGTAGCCCGCGCCGCCGCCCGAGCCGTCGTCCTCGGCGGCCGCGCCCGAGCCCTCGGCGGCCTCGACCTCGGCCTCGTCGAGCGGCTTCTGCGACTGCTTCTTCGGAGCCTTCTTCGTCCGGTACTGGTCGAGGATGGCGTCGATGTCGCCGCGGTGCTTCATCGCGTGCAGGATCTGCTCGCGGTAGACGCCGGTGGTGTACTGCTCGGTCTGGCTGATCGGGTCGTACTCGACGCCCAGCTCGGCCAGCGCCTCGACCATGGCGGCCTTGAAGTGCTCGGCCCAGTTCGGGTGCGGCGAGCCGGCGGGGGCCGGGACGGAGGTCAGCGGCTTGCCGATGTGCTCGGCCCAGGACTCGTCGATGCCGGCGATGCCGTTGGGCACCTTGCGGTAGCGGTCGTAGTCGTCCCAGGAGATCAGGTGCCGGACCTCGTGGCCGCGGCGGCGGATCTCGTCGGCGACGAGGTGCGGGGTCATGACCTCGCGCAGGTTGCCGAGGTGGATCGGGCCGGACGGGGACAGGCCGGAGGCGACGACCACCGGTTTGCCAGGCGCACGTCGCTCCGACTCGGCGATGACCTCGTCCGCGAAACGGGAGACCCAGTCGGTCTCGGTGCTGCTCTGAGCCACGGTCGGTACGTCCTTCTTCCTTGGTTCCCTCAAAAGCCTTGCAGCCTTACGCCAGCCATTCTCCCAGACGGAAGAGCGCACTCCGAGGTTGTCCACAGGTGGAGAAAACACGTTGCCGACCCATGGGACACTTGACAAGCGATATAGCCCGGATCACCACCGACCCACCACCGACAGGAACGGAAGCTCATGGCCTCGGTCCCTTCCCTCGCTTCGACCGTGCAGCAGCGCCTCGCGGAAGGTCTCTCGGCAGCCCTGCCGGAGGCCGGTTCCGCCGACCCGCTGCTGCGACGAAGCGACCGGGCCGACTTCCAGGCCAACGGCATCCTGGCGCTGGCCAAGCAGCTCAAGGGCAACCCGCGTGAGCTGGCGACGAAGGTCGTCGACGCGATCCCGGCGAACGACGTGCTGGCGGAGATCGAGGTCTCCGGCCCCGGCTTCCTGAACATCACGGTCACCGACGCGGCGATCGTGCGGACGCTGGCCGCGCGCGCGGCCGACGACCGGCTCGGCGTGCCGTTCAACGAGGCCGCGGGCACGACGGTGATCGACTACGCCCAGCCGAACGTGGCGAAGGAGATGCACGTCGGCCACCTGCGGTCCGCGGTGATCGGCGCGGCGATGGTCGAGATCCTGGAGTTCACGGGCGAGAAGGTGGTCCGTCGCCACCACATCGGCGACTGGGGCACCCAGTTCGGCATGCTCATCCAGTACCTGATCGAGCACCCGCACGAGCTGGACCACAAGGCCGAGGGCGCGGACGCGGAGGTCTCCGGCGAGGAGGCCATGTCGAACCTGAACCGGCTCTACAAGGCCTCGCGCTCGCTGTTCGACTCGGACGAGGAGTTCAAGACCCGGGCGCGGGCGCGGGTCGTGGACCTGCAGGCGGGCGACGAGCAGACGCTGGCCCTGTGGCAGCGGTTCGTGGACGAGTCGAAGATCTACTTCTACTCGGTCTTCGAGAAGCTCGACATGGACATTCAGGACCCCGACATCGTCGGCGAGTCGGGTTACAACGACATGCTCCAGGAGACCTGCCGGCTCCTTGAGGAGTCGGGCGTCGCGGTCCGCTCCGAGGGCGCGCTGTGCGTGTTCTTCGACGACGTGAAGGGCCCGGACGGCAACCCGACGCCGCTGATCGTGCAGAAGTCGGACGGCGGCTTCGGCTACGCGGCGACGGACCTGTCCGCGATCCGGGACCGGGTGCAGAACCTGAAGGCGTCGACGCTGCTGTACGTGGTGGACGCCCGGCAGTCGCTGCACTTCAAGATGGTCTTCGAGACGGCCCGCCGGGCGGGCTGGCTGAACGACGACGTGAAGGCGTTCCAGCTGGCCTTCGGCACGGTCCTCGGCAAGGACGGCAAGCCGTTCAAGACCCGTGAGGGCGAGACGGTCCGGCTGGTGGACCTGCTGGACGAGGCGATCGACCGGGCGACGGCGGTCGTGGCCGAGAAGCGCGAGAAGCAGGGCCTCACGGACCAGGAGGTCGAGGAGAACGGCCGGTACGTGGGCATCGGCGCGGTCAAGTACGCGGACCTGTCGACGTCGGCGGTGCGGGACTACAAGTTCGACCTGGACCAGATGGTCTCGCTCAACGGCGACACGTCGGTGTACCTGCAATACGCGTACGCGCGTATCCAGTCGATCCTGCGCAAGTCCGGCGACGCGACGCCGGTCGCGCACCCGGAGCTGGAGCTGGCTCCGGCCGAGCGGGCCCTGGGTCTGCACCTGGACCAGTTCGGCGCGAACCTCGCCGAGGTGGCGGAGGAGTACGCGCCGCACAAGCTGGCCGCGTACCTCTACCAGCTGGCGTCGCACCTGACGGCGTTCTACGACCAGTGCCCGGTGCTGAAGGCCGACACGCAGGAGCAGAAGGAGAACCGTCTGTTCCTGATCGACCTGACGGCCCGGACGCTGCACCAGGGCATGGCACTGCTCGGCATCAAGACGCCCGAGCGCCTCTGACCGTCCTAGGAACACGAAGGCCCCGGCACGGTTCTCCGTGCCGGGGCTTCTTCGTCAGTGGATAGGGCGCGAGGTGCGGCCGGACACCTCGTCGATCTCGGTGTGGGCCTTCTGGAGGAGCTGCGAGGCCAGGTCCATCAGGGCCCGCGCGGCCGCGATCTCCTCCCCGACCCGAAGCTGGTCCGGGTCCGACGGGTGCCTATTGGCGGTCCCGTGCGCCCGGAACTCGGTGCCGTCACCGAGCCTCACCATGGCGGCCGCTTTCGTGCGGTCGCCTTCCTCCTGGAACTCCATCTCGATGTGCCATCCGACCAGTGTCTGCATGAGGACCACCTCCAGCGGTACCTCTCCAGAGTGCGCCGCCGTACGGCTCCTCACCAATCGATCGCGGAGCGCTCGGTGATCAGCCCTGCCGGACGAGCTTCTGCGCGACCTCGGTGGCCCAGTAGGTGAGGATCATCTGCGCGCCGGCGCGGCGGATGCCGGTGAGGGTCTCCAGGATCGCCCTGTCGCGGTCGATCCAGCCCTTCTCGGCGGCCGCCTCGACCATCGCGTACTCGCCGCTGATCTGGTACGCCGCGACCGGCACGTCCACGGCGGCGGCGACCTTGGCGAGGATGTCGAGATAGGGCCCGGCGGGCTTGACCATGACCATGTCCGCGCCCTCCTCCAGGTCGAGCGCGAGCTCCCGCATGGACTCGCGGACGTTGGCGGGGTCCTGCTGGTAGGTCTTGCGGTCGCCCTGCAGCGAGGAGCCGACGGCCTCGCGGAAGGGTCCGTAGAAGGCGGAGGAGTACTTCGCGGTGTACGCGAGGATCGACACGTCCTCCTTGCCGATGGTGTCCAGGGCGTCCCGGACCACGCCGACCTGGCCGTCCATCATGCCGCTGGGGCCGACGACGTGGACGCCGGCGTCCGCCTGGACCTGGGCCATCTCGGCGTAGCGCTCCAGCGTGGCGTCGTTGTCGACGCGGCCGTCGGCGTCGAGGACGCCGCAGTGGCCGTGGTCGGTGTACTCGTCGAGGCACAGGTCGGACATGATGACGAGCTCGTCGCCGACCTCGGACTTCACGTCGCGGATGGCGACCTGAAGGATCCCGTCGGGGTCGGTGCCGGCGGTGCCGGCGGCGTCCTTCTTCGCGTCCTCGGGCACGCCGAAGAGCATGATCCCGGAGACCCCGGCCTCGACCGCCTCGACGGCGGCCTTGCGGAGCGTGTCACGCGAGTGCTGGACGACGCCGGGCATGGCCATGATCGGCACGGGCTCGGTGATCCCCTCCCGCACGAACGCGGGAAGGATCAGATCGGCCGGACTCAGCCGCGTCTCGGCCACCATCCGCCGCATGGCAGGAGTCGTCCGCAGCCGCCGCGGCCGCGCCCCGGGAAAGGATCCGTACGAGTTCATAGCCACGAGGCTACGCCCGGGGGGCGAGTGCCTTTGCCGACGAGATGTGGGCATACGAACCCACCCGCCTGCCCCGCCGCGGGCACCCACCCCACCGGGCCGGTCCCGCCCGTCGTGGGCACTCCCGCCTGGGGCGTACCCGCCCTCCCCGCTCCCCCCGTTGGGGCACGCCCCTACGCACCCCCACGCACAGGGGTGCGGGACCTCACCAAGGCCCCGCACCCCAAGTCACCCGAGAACCGACGACTACGTCGTCCGGCGCCTGCGCGCCCCCGGTCGCCGCTCCGACGGGCGCGTCACCGGGTCGCCCGCCTCCAGCGCCGCCTCGCGGCGGCGGAGGCCGAAGTCCGCCAGCGCCTCCGCCAGCTTGTGGACCGACGGCTCCGGGGACAGGACGTCGACCCGCAGGCCGTGCTCCTCCGCCGTCTTCGCCGTCGCCGGGCCGATGCAGGCGATGACCGTCACGTTGTGCGGCTTGCCGGCGATGCCGACCAGGTTCCGGACCGTCGACGACGACGTGAACAGCACCGCGTCGAAGCCGCCGCCCTTGATCGCCTCGCGAGTCTCCGCCGGCGGCGGCGACGCGCGCACTGTGCGGTACGCCGTGACGTCGTCGACCTCCCACCCGAGCTCGATCAGGCCCGCGACCAGCGTCTCGGTCGCGATGTCGGCCCGCGGCAGGAAGACGCGGTCGATCGGGTCGAAGACCGGGTCGTACGGCGGCCAGTCCTCAAGCAGACCCGCCGCGGACTGCTCCCCGCTCGGCACCAGGTCCGGCTTCACGCCGAAGTCGATCAGCGCCTTCGCGGTCTGCTCGCCCACCGCCGCGACCTTGATCCCGGCGAAGGCCCGGGCGTCGAGCCCGTACTCCTCGAACTTCTCCCGCACGGCCTTGACCGCGTTCACCGAGGTGAAGGCGATCCACTCGTACCGTCCGGTGACGAGCCCCTTCACCGCGCGCTCCATCTGCTGCGGCGTCCGCGGCGGCTCGACCGCGATGGTCGGCACCTCGTGCGGCACCGCGCCGTACGAGCGCAGCTGGTCGGAGAGCGAGGCCGCCTGCTCCTTGGTGCGCGGCACGAGGACCTTCCAGCCGAACAGCGGCTTGGACTCGAACCACGCGAGCTGGTCGCGCTGGGCCGGGGCGCATCGCTCCCCGACCACGGCTATGACGGGCTGGTGGCCGTCCGGGGACGGCAGCACCTTGCCCTGCTTGAAGACCTGCGCGATCGTGCCGAGCGTCGCGGTCCAGGTCCGCTGTCGGGTGGTGGTGCCGGCGACGGTGACGGTGAGCGGGGTGTCCGGCTTACGGCCTGCCGCCACCAGCTCGCCCGCCGCGGCCGCGACGGAGTCCAGGGAGGTGGAGACGACGACGGTCCCGTCGGACGCTCCCACCTCGGTCCAGCACCGGTCGTCCGCGGTCCGGGCGTCGACGAAGCGCACGTCCGTGCCCTGCGCGTCGCGCAGCGGGACACCGGCGTACGCGGGCACGCCCACCGCCGCCGCGACGCCGGGGACGACCTCGAAGGGGATGCCGGCCGCGGCGCAGGCGAGCATCTCCGCGCCGGCGTCGCCGTCGAGGCCGGGGTCACCGGTCACCGCACGGACGACCCGCTTGCCGCCCCTCGCGGCCTCCATGACAAGATTGGCCGCATCCCTCAACACGGGGACATCGGCGGTTGTTGACGCCTTGTCAACGACCGTCAGCTCAGGCGTGCTCACGCCCGCGCGCGCATGGCCGCGGACGACCTCGAGCACGTCCGGCTCGGCGATCAGGACGTCCGCTCCCGCCAGGGCATCGACGGCCCTCAGGGTCAGCAGTCCGGGATCGCCGGGGCCGGCGCCGAGGAAGGTGACGTGTCCCTGTCCGAACGGAAGAGACGACGCGTGGCTGGCATTGGGGCTGGTGGGGCTCAAAGTGCTCGCTCCCCCATAAGACCGGCCGCACCCTTGGCGAGCATCTCGTGCGCGAGTTCGCGCCCGAGGGCCGTCGCCTCGTCGTTCGACGTGGGTACGGGACCGGTGGTGGACAGCTGCACCAGCGTGGAACCGTCGGTGGTGCCGACGACGCCGCGCAGGCGCATTTCGGTGACAATCTGCCCGCGGCCGGATTCTTCGGCCAGCAGGTCGGCCAGCGCACCCACGGGTGCGGAGCAGCCGGCCTCCAGGGCGGCGAGCAGGGACCGCTCGGCGGTCACGGCGGCCCGGGTGTGCGGGTCGTCGAGCGCGCCGAGCGCGGCGACGAGTTCGACGGCGGACGCCGCGCACTCGATCGCCAGTGCCCCCTGGCCGGGGGCGGGCAGGACGGAGTCGACCGACAGGAAGTCGAGCGACAGGGAGCCGGTGAGCTCCGCGGTCCCGCCGATGCGGTTGAGGCCGGCCGCGGCGAGAACCACCGCGTCCAGCTCGCCCTTGTGCACGTATCCGACGCGGGTGTCGATGTTCCCGCGGATCGGCACGGTCTCGATGCGCAGCCCGTGGGAGCGCGCGTACGCGTTGAGCTGCGCCATCCGGCGCGGCGAACCGGTGCCCACGCGGGCGCCGTCCGGCAGCGTCGCCAGGGTCAGGCCGTCGCGCGCGATGAGGACGTCGCGCGGGTCCTCGCGCTTCGGGATCGCGGCCAGCGCCAGCTCGGGGTGCTGGGCGGTCGGCAGGTCCTTCAGCGAGTGGACCGCGAAGTCGACCTCGCCGGCGAGCAGCGCGTCACGCAGCGCGGCGACGAACACGCCGGTGCCGCCGATCTGCGCGAGGTGCTCGCGGGAGACGTCCCCGTACGTGGTGATCTCCACGAGCTCGACGGGCCGGCCGGTCAGCTCCCGGACGGCGTCGGCCACATGCCCGGACTGGGCCATGGCGAGCTTGCTGCGCCTGGTCCCGAGCCTCAGTGCCCTCTCGGTCATACTCGCCCTCGGTTCTTGACGTCGGCGTCATTCAGGTCGGCCCGGGAGACGGAGGCGACCGCCTCCGGGTCGAGGTCGAAAAGGGTCCGCAGCGCGTCCGCGTACCCGGCGCCGCCGGGCTCGCTGGCGAGCTGCTTGACCCGGACGGTCGGCGCGTGGAGAAGCTTGTCCACCACGCGGCGCACGGTCTGGGTGATCTCGGCGCGCGTCTTGTCGTCGAGGCCGGGCAGCCGGCCCTCGAGCCGGGCGACCTCGCCGGCGACCACGTCGGCGGCCATGGTGCGCAGGGCGACCACGGTCGGCGTGATGTGCGCGGCGCGCTGCGCGGCGCCGAAGGCGGCGACCTCGTCGGAGACGATCGAGCGGACCTGGTCGACGTCGGCGGCCATGGGCGCGTCGGCGGAGGCCTCGGCCAGCGACTCGATGTCGACCAGGCGGACGCCGTCCATCCGGTGGGCGGCGCCGTCGATGTCGCGGGGCATGGCGAGGTCGAGCAGGGCGAGGGGGGCCGTGCGGCCCGCCATCGCGGTCTCGACGGCGTCGCCGCTCAGGACGAGTCCGGTCGCGCCGGTGCAGGAGACGACGACGTCGGCACGTGTCAGTTCGTCGCCGACGGCAACCATCTCGACCGCCCGGGCGGCGACTCCGCTGCCCCCGGGCTCGGTGAGGATCTCGGCCAGCCGCTCGGCGCGGGCCATGGTGCGGTTGGCGATGACGATCTCGGCGACCCCGGCGCGCGCCAGCGTGGCGGCGGCCAGCGAGGACATCGAGCCGGCCCCGATGACCAGGGCGCGCTTCCCGGCGGCCCAGGCGTTCACGTCCGTACCGTCGGCGAGCTGCGACAGGCCGAAGGTGACGAGCGACTGCCCGGCGCGGTCGATCCCGGTCTCGCTGTGCGCCCGCTTGCCGACCCGCAGCGCCTGCTGGAACAGGTCGTTCAGGAGCCGGCCGGCCGTGTGCTGCTCCTGGCCGATCGCGAGGGCGTCCTTGATCTGGCCGAGGATCTGGCCCTCGCCGACGACCATGGAGTCGAGGCCGCAGGCCACCGAGAAGAGGTGGTGGACGGCCCGGTCCTCGTAGTGCACATAGAGATACGGAGTGAGCTCCTCGAGCCCCACGCCGCTGTGCTGGGCGAGCAGCGTGGACAGCTCGGCGACGCCCGCGTGGAACTTGTCCACGTCGGCGTACAGCTCGATGCGGTTGCAGGTGGCCAGCACGGTGCCCTCGACGGCCGGTTCGGCGGCGAGGGTGTCGTGCAGCAGCTTGACCTGGGCGTCGCCCGACAGCGCGGCCCGCTCCAGGACGCTGACCGGGGCGCTGCGGTGACTCAGTCCGACGACGAGAAGGCTCATGCCGGCATCACGGCGGGGACGTCCCCGTCAGGTCCCTTGCGGCCGCCGCCCTTGCCGGGCGCGGGGGCGTCGCCGGTCGCGGCGTCGCCCTCGGCCGCCGCGAAGGGCGCGGCGGGCACGGCGCCGGGCTCGGCGCCCGACTCCTCGCCGGCCTTGCGCTGCTCGTGGAAGGCAAGGATCTGCAGCTCGATGGAGAGGTCGACCTTGCGCACGTCCACGCCGTCGGGCACGGACAGCACGGTCGGGGCGAAGTTCAGGATGGAGGTCACGCCGGCGGCGACGAGCCGGTCGCAGACCTGCTGGGCGACGCCGGCCGGGGTCGCGATGACGCCGATGGAGACGCCGTCCTCGTCGATGATCTTCTCGAGGTCGTCGCTGTGCTGGACGCGGATCCCGGCGACCGGCTTGCCGGTCATGGCGGGGTCGGCGTCGATCAGCGCGGCGACGCGGAAGCCACGGGAGGCGAAGCCGCCGTAGCCGGCGAGCGCGGCGCCGAGGTTACCGATACCGACGATCACGACCGGCCAGTCCTGGGTCAGGCCGAGCTCGCGGGAGATCTGGTACACGAGGTACTCGACGTCGTAGCCGACACCACGGGTGCCGTACGAGCCGAGGTAGCTGAAGTCCTTTCGCAGCTTCGCGGAGTTGACCCCCGCGGCGGCTGCGAGTTCCTCGGAGGAGACCGTGGGTACGGAGCGCTCCGACAGTGCGGTGAGCGCACGCAGATACAGCGGAAGCCGGGCGACGGTGGCCTCGGGGATTCCTCGGCTGCGGGTCGCCGGTCGGTGAGTTCGGCCAGTTGCCACGGTGCTCCTGCGGGTAGAGCGGGGCTGTAGGCGGTCATGCGTCCCCAGACCGCCCCGTCGAATGCAGGCTATGTCTTTGTGAACGCGTGCACAAAGATGGTGTCCGATTTGCCCGGCCAACGTGACCGGCGTCACGCGCGTCCCTCTCGGAGGCAAAACAAGACACTTCCCTCATCAATCCCGCCCCCAAGACCAAGTCGCCATCGATCCTAAGCGACCTGTCGGGCCCGTTGGACTAGTCGGTCAGGGCCTTGCGGAGGCGTTCTTCGTTCACCCGCCAGAAGGTGTGCTGTTCACCGTCGACGAGTACCACCGGGATCTGCTCCCAGTACTGATCGTGGAGTTGAGGATCCTCGTCAATGCTCTTCTGCTCCCACGGAACCCCGAGATCTCCACACACCTTCTCGATCACGGACTGAGCGTCGTCACACAGATGACAGCCCGGCTTGCGGATGAGGGTGACGAGCCGTTCCTCGGGAAGCCTGGCCGCCCTGCGGCGGAAGATGGGACTCATGCAGGCCATTCTCGCTCTTGCTTAACGGCACAGTCGCGGAGAGTTCACACCCTCCAAACCTCTCGACTCCGGAACCACCGAACAGACTGGCTATGCTCACGCCATGGCCGCTCTCGGATGGCTCACTCCCCGTAGGCGCTCCGCCACGGCGCGGAGCGTGTTGGCAGGCGAGGCCTCGGCGGAGGCTGCGCGCAAGTCCTCCCAGGAGGTCGAGGAGACCGCTGGTACGGAACCGGAGTCCCAGTTCCCGGTCCTGGGCGACGACAAGGCCGCCGCCTTCTTCGACCTGGACAACACGGTGATGCAGGGCGCCGCCCTCTTCCACTTCGGCCGTGGCCTGTACAAACGGAAGTTCTTCGAGACCCGCGACCTCGCGAAGTTCGCCTGGCAGCAGGCATGGTTCCGCCTCGCCGGCGTCGAGGACCCGGAACACATGCAGGAGGCCCGGGACTCGGCGCTGTCCATCGTGAAGGGCCATCGCGTCGCCGAGCTCCAGTCGATCGGCGAGGAGATCTACGACGAGTACATGGCCGAGCGCATCTGGCCGGGCACGCGCGCGTTGGCACAGGCGCACCTGGACGCGGGCCAGAAGGTGTGGTTGGTCACAGCGGCCCCGGTGGAGATCGCCCAGGTGATCGCCCGCCGCCTCGGCCTCACCGGCGCCCTCGGCACCGTGGCGGAGTCGGTGGACGGCGTCTACACGGGCAAGCTCGTGGGTGAACCCCTGCACGGCCCCGCGAAGGCGGAGGCGGTCCGGGCCCTGGCAGCGGCGGAGGGCCTCGACCTGTCCCGCTGCGCGGCGTACAGCGACAGCCACAACGACATCCCGATGCTCTCGCTGGTCGGCCACCCCTACGCGATCAACCCGGACACCAAGCTCCGCAAGCACGCCCGGCAACTGGACTGGCGTCTGCGCGACTACCGCACGGGCCGCAAGGCGGCGAAGGTCGGCATCCCGGCGGCGGCCGGCGTGGGAGCGGTGGCAGGCGGTACGGCGGCGGCGATCGCCCTGCACAAACGCCGGCGGTAGCCGGGCGAACACGCCAATCCACGGGTTTTACGGGCGTAACCCCGTGTGCAGGCACATTGGCTGCACACGGCCACAACACGCCCTGTTCCCTGGCAGAACGCGACCGCTTTCGATCAACAACCGGTCACTCTCCGGCACTTGAACTGCTCCCAATCGGTTACAGATGCGACGTAATCGATGAATAGAGCAACTGGGTGTAGCAGGGCCTGCACTAAGCGTTATTCTCCTCAGACGCAATCCGGTACCCCTTCCGTCGCTACGACGGGTGAACGGTCCCGTACTGCACGTGATGGAAGCTCTGCCTCTGGGAGTCCCGTGTACCCACACGTCGGGGTTGACGCCTCGGGCCTGGCTACGCTGCGCGCAACGGTCCAAGACCTGTTGCGCGGCTTCGTCCCCACCGCGTACGCCGTCCCCGCCCTCGCCGCAGCCGCGGCACCGATCGGCCCGTGCTATGCACTGGCCGACGGTTCCGCGGCCGTCGGCAGACGAGGGCGTTCGACCGGCGCCGCCCCCGCCCGCCGTCCGGCTGCGGACAGCGACAGCGCCCGCATGATGGACCTGGTCGAACGCGCCCAGGCCGGCGAGGCCGACGCCTTCGGCCGCCTGTACGACCAGTACAGCGACACGGTGTACCGGTACATCTATTACCGGGTAGGAGGTAAGGCCACCGCCGAGGACCTGACGAGCGAGACATTCCTGCGCGCGCTCAGAAGAATCGGCACGTTCACCTGGCAGGGCCGCGACTTCGGCGCCTGGCTCGTCACCATCGCGCGCAACCTCGTCGCCGACCACTTCAAGTCGAGCCGGTTCCGTCTCGAGGTCACCACCGGCGAGATGCTCGACGCCAACGAGGTCGAGCGCTCTCCCGAGGACTCCGTCCTGGAGTCGCTCTCCAACGCCGCGCTGCTGGACGCCGTCCGCCGGCTCAACCCGCAGCAGCAGGAGTGCGTGACCCTCCGTTTCCTCCAGGGTCTCTCCGTCGCCGAGACCGCCCGGGTGATGGGCAAGAACGAAGGCGCCATCAAGACCCTCCAGTACCGGGCCGTACGCACCCTGGCCCGCCTTCTCCCGGACGACGTCCGCTGAGAGCGCACGCCCGGTAACCGTCAACTCGCTCTCGGTGAAAGTCCGTTGCCTTCCCGATCCGATCATCCGCCGTCCGTAACCCAAGTGCCACGCCGCTCGTTGTGCGGGATGCAGGCTCCCTGTGGTCACTCCCTGGCCGACTTCGATCACTCGATCGAGTGCTTGTGGTCAGGGTGTGCAACCCTCAGGACCCCCTGGGGAGTCGACCGTCATGACGAGAGGAGGTGCCGCCAGTGATCGCGAACGTATCGGCGCACCGGCGGGCGAACGCCTTCGCCCAGGCCCTGGAGGAGCAGTCCGACCGGGACCCGGCGGCCGAGCAGTCCGAAGGACACCAGCCGGCCGCTGGGGAACACACCGGGCAGGACCGCCTGTTGACCCTCGCGGAGTGTCTTGGCGAGCTGCCCAGGCCTGAGCTGGACCCTGAGGTCAAGGTCGTCCAGCGAGCCCAGCTGGTGGCCGCGATGGAGGCCATGCTGCTGGAGGGCGACGGGGTGGAACCCGCGGTCCCCGGGCAGCGCTCCCATCGGGCGGGCGCCGCTCACCGGGCGAGTCCGCTCGGGAAACTGCGACCGCGTTCCCGGCTCACCAAGGGCCTGGCCGCGGGCGGC
>NZ_DATCVQ010000555.1:0-2369 GCF_036566765.1 Streptomyces sp. | reverse complement strand
CGGCGGCCTTCGCCGCCCGTCGCTCGGTCAGCGTCGTGCGGTCCGGGTCGTACTCGGGACGCGGCTCACCCGGTTCAGGGCGGAACGGATCACCGCTGCGGAAGCCGACCTCACCTCCATCAGGTGGGCGAAGCGCTGTTCGATCAAGGGGCGCTTCTCCGGCTTCACATCGCTCCATGTGGCCGGTTGGCGCCCTCGGTCCGCCCCTTCCGCAGCCGTGCGTGACGACGGTCTGCAATGTGGGTCGTTGACCAAGAAGCGGAAGCTCACCCGCTGGCGATCACCGTCCGCCCGCACCAGGTGGACCCGCCCCAGATTCGGCTCCTGGCGCTCGACCAGCCACTCCACGTCGTTGAGCACAATGCCCGCTCCGGGCAAGAGGTCCAGGGCAGCTGACGCGTTCACGAGGCACCTCCTGCCAGAACCACTCGACCTGTCCGTCAGCGGATGAGAAAGGTCGATCCCGAGCCTGCGGTGCCACAACAGATGGAGCAGATGGGCCCGGGCCACCGGCCAGTACGTCTGAGCGGCCGCCAGCTCTCCGAACGTCACGCCCTCTGCGACGTGGGCGAGCAGACCGGCCTGGACTCCGAGCACGTCACGCGTCCGTCTCCACGGCGAGCGGGACTTCCGCGCAAGCCAGACCGTTTGAGATCGGCAGCCATCGGCAGCCATCGGCAGTCTCGAACCACCTGGCATTCATGCAGGTCAACGAGTCCCTATGTATCAGCTGCACCGCGACAGGACGCGAGGCGTCCCGTCACCCGCGTGTTCCCCCGGCTCGCGCGACGCTCAGGCCGGATTGAGGCCCGGTTCACCGGCCGCGACGGCCCAGGAGGCAGTGGTACTCACCGGCGACTGACGGACCGCGATGCTGGCGACGGTCCGGGCGTCGGTGATCCACTGCTGCCGGTCGATGTTCAGCCGCAGATAGCCGCGGCGGGAGCCGTCGAAATAGCGGACATGCGGATTCAGGACGGGGTTGTACGTCTTGAGCGCTGCGTCGAAGGCGAGGGGGAAGTCGGAACTGACGCTGGTCGCGGTGAACTCGACAGCCACTGGATCGCTTGTGAGATCGTCGCGCTCGATCCGCAGATCGCTGAACCAGGACGAGTGGGCGTCCCCGGCGAGCACGATCGGGTTCGCCACCCTCGCGTCGCGCAGGAAACTGAGCAGCCGGGTTCGGGCGGGGCCGTAGCCGTCCCACTGGTCGAGGTTGGCGATCGGGGGCAGGGGTTGAGTCGGGTTGAAGAAGTTGGGGAGCCGGATCTGGCTCATCATCACCTGCTGGGTGATGACGTTCCAAAGGGCCTGGGAGCCGGCCAGTCCGCCCCTCAGCCAGTCTTCCTGGGCATCGCCGGTGAGCGTGCCGGCGGTGTTCTGCGTGCCTGCCGCCGGCGGGCCGAAGTCGCCCGGGAATCCCCCCGGCTGGTCCGTGCGGTACTGGCGGGTGTCCAGCACGTTCAGCCGAAGCAGGTCACCGAAGTCGAACCGGCGGTAGAGCCGGTACTCCGGGGAGCCGGGATCGAAGCGGCGGCGGAGCGGCAGGTGCTCGTAGTAGGCCTGGTAGGCGGCGGCGCGCTGAAGCGCGAAGGTGGCGGGGTCCTGCTTACGGGCGCCGGTGTCACCGATCTCGTCCACGAGATCGGCGTAGTTGTTCTCCACGTCGTTGTCGTCCCAGGTGACGATCCAGGGGAAGGCGGCGTGGGCTGCCTGCAGCGCCGGGTCGGTCTTGTACTGGGCGTGCCTGGCCCGGTAGTCGGCGAGGGTGACGAGCTGGTCGAGGCCGGGGGTCTCGGGGGTCGTGTGCAGCCGGTCGGGGTAGGCGCTCCTGGGGTCGAACGCGTAGATGTAGTCGCCCAGGTGCAGCACCGCGTCGAGGTCCTCCTCGGCGAGCGCGGTGTACGCGGGCCAGTAACCGTTCTGCCAGTTCTGGCAGTTGACCACGCCGAGCCGGAGGCCTCCGGGGCGGGAACGCCGCGCCGGGGCCGTGCGCGTCCGGCCGACCGGGCTGAGCTCTCCGCCCGTCCGAAAGCGGTACCAGTAGTCACGGGCCGGGGCCAGGCCTCGTACATCTACGTGGACGCTGTGGGCGAGTGCGGGGTCGGCGACAGCGACACCGCGCCGGACGACCTGGCTGAATTGCGGATCGGCGGCGATCTCCCATGCCACGCTCACCGGGAGGGTCCCCATGGAGGGGGCGTCGTAGGGATCGGCCACCAGCCGCGTCCACAGGACGACCCCGTCGGGCAGCGGATCACCGCTGGCCACACCGAGTTTGAACGGGTCCTGCTGGACCCGCTCCGCGTGGGCGGTACGGATGCCCAACGCCTGAGCACCCGCGACGACGGCCGCACCGACCAGCAGTC
>NZ_DATCVQ010000554.1:0-28696 GCF_036566765.1 Streptomyces sp. | reverse complement strand
GGGCTCACTCCGCAGTACGCAGGCCTGGAGCGGCTTCAGAAGACGTACGGGGACCGTGGATTCACCGTGCTCGGCGTGCCGTGCAACCAGTTCGCGGGCCAGGAGCCGGGGAGCGCGGAAGAGATCCAGACGTTCTGCTCGACGACGTACGGGGTCAGCTTCCCGCTGCTGGCCAAGGTCGACGTGAACGGTGACGGACGGCACCCGCTGTACGCGGAACTGACGCAGCTCGCGGACGCGGACGGCGAAGCGGGCGACATCCAGTGGAACTTCGAGAAGTTCCTGATCGGCCGGGACGGGCAGGTCACCCGCTTCCGTCCGCGCACCGAGCCGGAGGCCCCCGAGGTCGTCGCGGCCATCGAGGCGCAGCTCGCGGGCTGACGCAGGCCGTCCTGGCCGGCCGACCGCGCGGGCTCGCACACGCTGTCGATCATGTAATGTGTGCGGCTCCAGACAGCGCGCCACGCGCACGACCCGAGGAGGTGGGACCCATTCACGCCATGCAGGCAGGGTGCTCCCCCTCGATGACCGTGTGGTCGGCCGGACGACGGTGACCACGGGAGCGCCCCTCGGCTTCCCGGAAGGTTTCCATGTCGTTCCACCTCTCTGATTCTCTCCACCCCTCCGACTCTCTCCGCTCGGCCGTCGTCTCCCGACTGCGCGCCGCAGGCTGTGTGTTCGCGGAGGACGAGGCGGAGCTTCTCTTCGCCGCAGCGCGTGACGCCGACGAGCTCGACGCGATGGCCGGGCGGCGCGCGGCCGGGCTTCCCCTCGAACAGGTCGTGGGCTGGGCCGCGTTCTCCGGACTGCGGATCGCCGTCGACCCGGGGGTGTTCGTGCCCCGGCGGCGTACCGAGTTCCTCGTCGACCAGGCCGTGGGCCTGGCCGCGGCCGGGGCGGTCTGCGTCGATCTGTGCTGCGGATCCGGCGCAGCCGCGGCGGTGCTGCTCTCCGCGGTCCCGGACGCCGAGGTGCATGCCTCGGACATCGAGCCGGCGGCGGTCCGCTGCGCCCGGCGCAACGTCGAGCCGCTCGGCGGGCGGGTGTACGAGGGCGATCTGTTCGCCCCGCTGCCGGGCGCGCTGCGCGGCCGGGTCGACGTGCTGGTCGCGAACGTGCCGTACGTGCCGTCCGGCGAGGTCGGCCTGCTGCCGGCGGAGGCGCGCGAGCACGAGCCGCTGGTGGCCCTCGACGGCGGCGCGGACGGCCTGGACGTGCTGCGCCGGGTGGCCGCGGAGGCGGCCGTCTGGCTGGCCCCGGGCGGCTCGCTGTTGTCGGAGGTCAGCGAGCAGCAGTGCGCCCCGGCCATCGACGCACTGGCCGGGGCGGGTCTGACGCCGCGGGTGGTCACCGACGAGGACCTGTACGCGACGGTGCTCATCGCCACCCGCTGACCGCGGCCGCACCGGTTCCTCCGCGCCCTTGAGGGGCGCGGAGGAACCGAGGGATCCGAGCGATGGGAGGCGTGGCTCTCCTCGCCCCGCCGACGGACTCAGCGTCTCGGCGCGCCCCACCATGTCCCGTGGTGCCGATGGACGCGGTTCCAGTCCTCCTCCGGAGCATCGTCGGGCACGGCCACGAGCAGGGAACGTGCCACGTCTCGTGCGTGCTCGGCCTGTTCGGCGGTGAGCCGTCGGCAGTGCCACAGCAGTCCGGCCATCTCCTCCGCCACCGGGTCTGCGGGCCATGACGGCTCCGGGAGCTCGACCCCCGTGACGGCGGCGAGGGCGCCCGGAGACATGCCGAGGGTGACCGCGAAGCCGGTCACCAGGTCCGCCGTCAGTGGGACGCGGCCCTGGCCGATGCCGTTGATCGTGGAGGGAGACAGATACACCCGGCCGCGGGTCAGCAGCGCAAGGATCTTGGCGGCACTGGGCACCGAGCCCGCGAGCCGGTTGCCGCACAGCAGGTTGACGAGCATCGCGCCCAAGCCGCCCCGTTGCGGGTCGTAGGCCCGCGACGGGTCCGACGGACCGACGCGCGGTTCCCGGGGCAGTTCGTCGGCCAGCCGGTGGATGCGGGCCCGCTGGTCCGGTGGCAGCGCCATGGTGATCTTGACGAGGTCCACGGTCGCGGATCCCGCTGCCGGGTCCCTCGGCGTGCCGGCTTCCGGTACCGGGACACCGGCCATCACGTGCAGGTCCTCGGCGTGGAGGCCGAGGGCGGTGGCGAGGGCGTCCAGCTGACCGGACGACGGAGGCGTTCCCAGGAGCACCGCCCGGAGTCCGGCCTCCGGGATGCCGGACGCCGAGGACAGCCAGGTGACGTCGGTCCGGCGGTGATGCAGCAGTCGGGTCAGGAGTTCGCCGAAGTTCGGGTGATCGGCCATGACGCCACCTTACGTTGAGGGAATTCGAAAGATCTCGGGACAGGAAAGGGGCGCGGCCCCGGGCTCCGATGGCTGGATGCCACCGGAGCCAGGAGCCGCGCCGTCGTCCTCACCTCACGGCAGGTTCCGCATGGGCCAGGGGTCCCATTCCGTGTGCTCGGTGACCTTCAGCCCGAAGCCGTGCAATGCCCGGCCGGCCACGTGCTCCAGGGGTGCGTAGTCCCCCGCGTTGTCCCGGTAGAACTTGTCGTAGCTTCCGGGCATGTAGTGGCCGGAGCCGTTGGTCATCTGCAGCACCGTCCCGTCCGCGTCGACCGTGAACCCACCGGCGAACATCACCGGTTCATCGTCGGCGAGGGTGGTGTGGCCCGGCCAGTCGGCCTCCGGGTGGAAGTACCCGCTCTCGTACAGTTCCTCGTTCATCGCACGGACCGAACCGTCCGTCTTCTGCACGAAGATGTAGGTGCCCGCCTCGATGTCGTTTCCGGACGTGGCGACCAGGTGCTCCGGGATGGGGCCCTGGATTCCGTCGTCGACACCCTCGCGGCCGGCCCGCCAGATGTAGGTCGGCTTGATCGATTCCGCGGCCTCGTCGAGGTACTTGGCCGCCTTGGCGCCCTTGCCGAACGGGAAGACCGCGGCCATGGCGAGGCCGCACTGCCCGAAGGCCGGACGATCCGCGCACTTCTCCAGGTCGGCCCAGCCGGACAGCTCCTTGGCGATGTCCGAGAGATCGATCCAGCCTTCGAGGCCGGTGCTGCCGTCGTGGTGGTCGATGTTGAACTCGAGCTTCTCCGGAGAGGGGATGATCGGCTGCACCCCGTCCATCCGGTACTGGCTCCGCGCCTGGCAGCCGACGTCGCAGGACTCGTGCCCGTCCAACTCGATGTTGTTGACGGGGTTGCCCGCGCCGAAGGCGTAGCGGCTGGCGGTGGCCGGGTCGGCGCCCAGGCTCATGTCGGCCGCGGCGCCGTTGTACATGTCCCGGCTGATGAAGCGGGCCTTGGCCGGGTCGTAGTCACGGAAGCCCATGTCGTACGTGCCCGACTGGGCGTTCCAGCGCTTGCCGTTGAACCGGTACGGGTTGGTCGGCTCGTCGCCGGGCTCCACCAGCGCGTCCGTGCCGGTGAACTGGTCCCTGACGTCCTGGCCGTAGGCGCTGTAGCCGTAGGTGGAGGAGGGGTCGCCGGTGTAGTAGGTCACGGCCTCGACGTCGCCGTGGCTGTTGTAGCTGTAGTAGTCCGTGTCGCCGTTCAGGTGGTTCATCTGGGAGAGGCGTTCGCCTCCCAGACCGTAGGCGTAGCTCTTGGAGAGGGTTCCGTCGAGCTCCTCGCTGAGGACCTCACCGGACAGGCCCAGGTAGTTGTACTCCTCGGTCCAGGCGTCGTTGACGCTCTTCTCGACCGTGCGGTCGAGCGCGTCGTAGCGGTAGTCGGTGGTGGTCGTCTTGCCGCCCTGCTCGCGGACGGTGCTGATCAGACGGTCGAATCCGTCGAAGCTGTTCTGCTCCACGACCTTGCCGCCGTCACGGGTGACGGACTTCATCCGGCCATAGGTGTCGTAGTCGTAGATGGACGAGGAGTCGACGAGGTTCGAGGAGGAACTCAGCCTGTTCTTCCGGTAGTAGAACTCGGTCAGCTCCGAGGACTGGAGGAAGAACTGCTTGGTGACGTTGGAGTTGTCGTCGTGCCAGTACTGCTCCGTCCGGGGCTTGCTGCCGGTCCGGTCCGACCGCCTGATCCGGTCGACCGGGTCATAGGTGTAGACGGTCTCCGACGTCATGAGCCCGTCGCCGGCGGCGCCCAGCAGCTGGGCGGAGTCCTTGCTCTTGTTGCCGTTGGCGTCGTAGACGTACGAGTGCGACGAGACCGTGGAACCGTTGGCCTTGAGTTCCTTGGCGGTGCGCACCTGGCCGTTGGCGTAGTAGGTGTAGTCGACGGTGTTGCGGTTGTTGACCTTGGTGACGGTGGAACGCAGGCCGCGGTCGGTGTACGCGTACTGCGTCACGTCCGGCTGCGGGTCCGTCGGCGTCTGGCCCACGGTGACCTGCTTCACCAGGTCACGCAGGTCGTACTCGAACTTCGAGTGCTGCTGGGGGTGGCCGATCGTGTCCAGCAGACCGTTGGCGTCGTAGGCGTACGAGGTGGTCTTCGGCTGCTGACCGGCGAGCGCCTCCTTCACCGTCGCCACCTGGTTGAGCCCGGTGTACGTCAGCTTGTACACGTCGGGCGTCGTCGTACCGTGGTCGGTCTCGTCGATCGAGTCCAGGTTGCCGTTCAGGTCGTAGTCGTAGGCGAAGGCCCGGTCCGCCGGGGCGCTCGCGGAGGCGTCCGTGCGGGTCTTCATGGACCCGTCCGGGTAGTACGACCAGCCCATGGTGCGCTTCGACGTGCCGTCCGCGCCGGTCAGCGTCCGCTTCTCCTGCCGGCCCAGACCGTCGTATTCGTAGCTGGTCTTGATGCTCCACGGGTCGGTGGAGTCCTTGATCCAGCCGTTGTCGTAGTAGGTGTAGACGGTGTCGATGCGCGCGGCCTCGCCCGCCGGCGGCAGGGAGGTCCTGGCCACCCGGCCGATCTCGTCGTAGACCGTTTCGGTGTAGACGTCGGCCTTGTTGTGCTCGCTGTCCGCCGGGTCGTACGGCTGGAACTGCTTGACCGGACGGTTGAGCTTGTCGAACTCCGTGCGGTGGGCGAAGTCCTCGGTGCCGGCCGTGTCCACACCGCGCGGGGTGATGACCTTGGTCTGGTTGCCGACCTGGTCGTACTCGTACTTCGTCGAACGGATCGTGGCGCCCTCGTACGGCACCTTCTGCTCGACGACCATGGCCCGCTGGTCGTAGACCGTCTCGGTCTTGTTGCTCTCCTGGTCCGTCGCGGCGACGACCAGGGAGTCCTTGTCGTAGGTGGTGGTGGAGTACTTGCCGATCGCGTCGATGGACTTGACCGGCCGGTGGTTCAGGTCGTACTCGGTCTTGGCGGTGTAGTCAGCCGTATCCGCCGACGCGTTCTTCTTCGGGTCGATCAGCGTCAGGCGGTTGCCGACGTTGTCGTACTCGTAGGAGATCTTGCCGCCGTTGGCGTCCACGACGGACACGGGCTGGTAGATCGTGTCGTAGGTGGTGGTGGTGACGTAGTCGCCGGCGTCGGAGGTGGCCGTGCCCTTCGGCTCGGTCGTCGTCCTGAGGTTGCCGACCTTGTCGTAGGTGTAGGTGCTCTTGCGTCCGGTGTTGTTGTTGTCCGGAGCTGTGGCCTGCGTGACCTGGTCGGCCGCGTCGTAGACCGCCGAGGACACGGCACCGGTCGGCGCGACGGCCTTGGTGATGTTGTCGTTGGCGTCGTACTCGGGGGCCGGCGTGGTGATGAGGTCACCGGCGGCCTGGTCCTTCGGCACCTTCTTGACCAGCAGACGCTTGAACGTGTCGTAGGTCTGGGTGCTCGTCCTGCCCAGCGCGTCGGTCGCCGAGGTGACCTGGCCGCGGTCGTCGTGGACGAACCTGGTCGCCTTCTGGTACGGGTCGGTGATCGTCCCCGGGTACCCGTTCGGGTCGAAGTCCGAGTTCACCATCGCGTTGTTGTTGGCGTCGGTCGTCGTGGTCAGCTGACCGTACGTGTCGTAGGCATAGGACGTGGTGTAGCCACTGGTCGTCGGCGCGCACTGGCCCGTCGTCCACGTGGCGGCGCCCTTGGGGTCGGTGACCGTCTTCAGGTTGCCGAAGCAGTCGTGGCCGTACTTCCAGGCCCGTCCCTCCGCCGAGGTCTTGCGGACCAGGTCGGAGGCGTAGCCGTCGAGACGGGTCTGGTACTCGTAGACCACCGCGTTCGCCGGCTTCTGGCCGACCGCGCACTCGCTCGGAGCGGGCAGACCGGCCTTGTTGCCCTCGGCGTCACGCTCCCAGAGCGGGTAACCGGTCTTCGGGTCGAAGCAGTGGGCGGTCTTCGCGCCGTTGGCCTCCTCGAGCACGCTGACGTTGTTGTCCGCGTCCCACGTCACCTTGGTGGTCGCGGACTTGGCGTTCGTCGTGCGCACCGGCCGGGCGAAGTCGTCCAGGGTGTAGAGGGTCGTGTGCCCCTCCGCGTCCTTCACCGAGGTGTCGGTGAACGCGGGGGTCGCCGTGTTGGGCACGTAGTCGAAGGAGGTGGTGCCGTCGAGGCGGTCGGTGATGACCTCGGCGCGCCAGTGGTCCTTGGGGTCTTCGCTCTCGCTGGGGTAGTAGTAGTCCAGCGACGTGCCGTTGCCCCGCGGGTCCGTGGCCTCGACCAGCTTGGCGTTCCTGTTGCCCTGCGTCGCGTCGTAACGGAACGCGAACACCTTGGGCTGCGCCGAGCCGTCACCGTCGGTGATGCGGCCGAGCAGGCCCTCCTGGGTGTAGAGGAAGGAGACCTTGCGGCCGGTGGATCCGGTGGCGCCGGAGATGTCGGTGATCGACTTGACGTGGTCGTAGATCTTCGAGTTCGTCAGGTTCGAACCCGTCGCGACGTTCTGGCTGCCGTCGATGTACCGGTAGGAGCTGTCGCCCTTCTTGAAGTACTCGACGGTCAGGGACTGACGCCCCGCCGGGTCCGTGATGTACGTGAGGAACTTGGTCGGCTTGTTGTTGGACTTGCGCTCCTCGTACGTGAACGTCTGCGTGTTGCCGTTCCGGTCCACGACCGAGGTCAGGTAGCCGTCGCAGCCGAACAGGTACCGGGTGCCGTCCGGCCTGGTCATCGTCCAGGCGTCCGGGACGGGGTCCTTGGCCGGGGTGCAGTCCAGGCCGGGCTTCGCGGTCAGCCGGAAGTGGACGCCGGCCGGGGCTTTCCACGTGCCGTCGCCCTGCTTGCGGAAGACGTGGGTGGTGCCGTCTCCGTCGGGCAACCGCACCTCGGTCGGGTTCGGGTTGGGCCGGAAGTCCAGCGGCGCACCCAGCCGGGTGATGCCGGAGAACTGGGCGGACCAGCCGTGGCCGAGGACCGTGTCGGAGGTGTCCTGGCTGTTGTAGGCGAACCGTGCGGACGTCGTCAGACCGCGGCCCGGATTGGTGAACGCGTTGTACTGCCACACCGCGTTGCCGGCCGAGAGGTTGGTCAGCAGCGTCGATCCGGCGCCGGTGTCCTTGCTCGTGTAGGCGTAGAACTTCTCCAGGCCCAGCAGGTTGGAGGTCGGGTCCTCCACGGCGACGTTCTGCGCCAGACCGGGGGTGCCGGCCGTGCCGGAGACCCAGGTGCCGGTGGTCTTGTTGTAGACGTCCCAGGTCAGCACGTAGTCGGTGCGCTTGTTGCCGTTCCCCGACTTGATCGGCGTCTTCACGGCCGCCTGGAGACCGACCGTGTCACCGGGGACGATGTCCCTGGGCAACGCGGTCTGGACCTGGTTGCCGCCGTTGGTGGCGTCGGTGCCGTCCGGCAGGCTCCACCGGTAGGACAGGACGTGGTTCGCGGCGGTCCAGGTGGCGGCGGTGGTGTTGGTGAGCGTGAAGTCCACCGTGTAGTCGGTGCTCGGGGTCATCCGCGCGGGGGTCTGCGGGACGTAGTACGTGGACTCCGTGCCGGCGTCGATGTAGGTGACCACGATGCGCGGGCGCAGGCGCTGCTCGGCGCCCTCGGAGGACAGGAACAGCGTGCGCTCCTGGGAGGCGGCCTCGTCGGCCATCTTGACGACCACGCCCTGCTGGGAGGCGGGGGTGGTCACCCAGGACTGGGCGAGGGAGGTGATGCTCCAGTCGTGCCGGGCCGGGTCGTTCGTCTTCGCACCCGTGTCACCCGCCACCGCGCCGAAGTCACCGCCGGGGGCAGTCCAGTTGACAGTGGCGTTCGACTTCACCCAGGTCGCGGCGGACTCGTCGAAGTCCCGCGTCAGGGGGCGCAGTTCGTACACCGCTCCGGCGGCGTCGGTCGCGGTCTGGGTGGACCACAGGCGCACCTTGGCGTCCAGGACCCGGGCCGTGGCCGGGATGCCGAGGGCCGGGAACTTCAGCAGGGCGCGGGTGTCGCCGTAGGTGGCGGAGTTGTTGCCGACGCTCAGCCAGTTCTTCGGACCGCCGTCGTCGATCGTGTCGTGCGTCGACGTCGTCCGGGCCGAGGACAGGGTGGTGTCCTGCGTGGCGTCCAGCACCTTCGTCGTCCGGCCGGCCTTCGGCAGCCGCACGAGCTGCGTCGGGGCGGCGACGACCTGGCCGTCCTTCGTCTTCACCGCGACCATGTAGTAGTAGGCGCGGCCGAACGGATCCGGGTCGTCCGCCTTCGTCGGCGTCGCCGACGTGTCGACGAAGGACGTGGCGCCCGGGGCGACCGGGGACACCAGCGTCGCGGCCGACGGCGTGAACGTCTGGTTGATGGACCGGTGGACCTGGTACTCGACGATGTTGTCGCCGGTCCCGATCGGGTCCTTGTCCTGGTACGCGGACCAGTTCAGCTCCGCGCCGGTGTCGTGGATCGTGGTCGGGGCGGCGAGGTCGACGCCCTGCCGGCCGAAGGTCAGCACCAGGCGCGGGTAGTTGGCGGTCTCGCCGCCGTACCCGAACTCGCTGCCCTCGTACCGCGGACCGCCCTTCGGGCCGTTCGCGGACTCGTCGCCCGCCTTGATCACGAAACCGTTGTTCGTGTACGTGCCGTCGATCCACTGCTGGACCGTCTTCGTCACCGGGAACGAGTGCCAGGTGTTCAGCTCACCGGCCTGCTTGGTGACCACACCGCCCTTGGTGAACCGCACCGCGTCCGCGATCACCGAGGTGGAGGTGGACGCCGGACCGTCACCGAGGACGATCTTGCCCAGCGTGCCCGCCTTGAACGGGTGCGTGCCGAGGGTCTTCCAGACACCGGCGGCACCGGCCTGCTGGTTCACCAGGTACTGCTTGGCGCCGCCGTTGTACGTGACGGTGTACGGGGCGTTCGTGGCACGGTCCGAGGCAGGGACGTAATGCGTCTCGACCTGGTAGTCGCCGTCCTCCGGCAGGCTCGGCTGCCAGGTGTACGTGTCACCCGCGACCGAGTCCTTGTTGTACATGTACGTCTGGTTCACCGCGTACTGCGTGTACGCCGTGTTCCCCGACGCCGGCCACGCACCCACCGCCGCCGTACGACCCGCCTCCGCGTTGTCGACCAGGACCGAGGTGCCGGCCAGCTCGCCGGTGTAGGTGTTCGCGCTGTTCCAGGTGGCCGTGGACTCCGACCAGGACTGCGTGGCGCGGTGCGCCTCCAGCTGCACCTCGCTGTCACTGGCGGTGTGGGTCTGGTCGAAGTACAGCTTCAGGTCGGCCGAGTCCAGCTTCGTCCCCGCCGGAACACCGGTGATCGGGAACCGGATCAGCGCACGCGACGCGCCTGTGGTCGTGTTGCCGACCGACAGACGCCAGTTGTCGTCGTAGTTCGACCCGGGGCCGTCCGACGAGATCATCACGTCCTGCGCCGTCGACGGCGTCGGAGCGATCGAGATCGTCGGATCGATGACGACCGGATACTGCCGTTCGGGGGCGGCGAGCCACTTCGCGTCCGGCGTGACCGTCAGCTTCCAGCCCTTGCCGGACTTGCTGAGCTTCTGCTTCACGGCCGGGCTGTAGCCCGTCCCGTACGCCGACGCCGCGTTCTTCTTCGCATCCGTCATGAACGCGGCCGGGATGACGAGAACCGGGTCCGCGCCCTCGCCGAAGAACGCGATCGAGCCGTCCTTCTTCGCCTTCGGCGTCAGACCGCCCGCATCGAGGGTGAAGGTGAAGGACACCGGACCGGACGGCCTGGCGTCCAGGACGATGTTCTCCTTCACCCGGCCCGGACCGACCCGGTACGACAGGTCGGCGCCCGCGACCGCGTCCTTGTAGGTGACCGTGTCCCCGGCAGCGACCGGGGACAGCTTCCCCGCACCGCCCTGCAGACCCAGCGTCACCACATGACCGGCGGCCTCGAACCGCAGCAGTCGGCCGGCGTCCGAACCGAAGGACGTACGCGCGGCGTTGGTCGTGTTGGCGAACGGGAAACCCGCCGTCCCGCTCGGCCGGACGGTCGGGTCGATGTCCTTCCACGACGAACCCGACCGATATCCCGTGGGCACTGCCGACATCTCGGCCTGCACCCGGCCGTCGGACAACTTCCAGTAGCGGGAATGTGCCGTACGCCGGGATGTCAGTTCCCCGACCCGCTTCGGCTTCGGCGCCGCCTTCCCCTTCGGCAGCTTCTCCCGGGACGGCAGCACCGGAGTACCGCCCGTCCGCGGCCCCCCGGTGCCGTCGGTGTCGCTGTCGTCCGAGAACCAGCGGGAAAGGGTGGACGAGATTCCCTCGCCGTCATCCCCGTTGGTCGGTGCGGCATAGGCGACCTGCGGTATCAGTGTTCCCACTACCGCGGCTGATAAAATGCAGGAGAGATATCTCCTGGCTGAAACTTTCACTCCACTGCCTTTCTTCCATTCACAAGATGTTTCCAGGCATGCCAAAGAAAGCCCCGCAAATTCTGCGCGGCCTTCCGCGCCGGAGTTTCTAGTGCGCGCCCTCACACCCTGTCAACGGACTTCAGATACCGGACAGTTGGGGTGTCGGGAAGTAAAAAGGGGCGGGTGACGCCCAGGGGTGCCGCATGCGACCGGCCACAGCGCGGCCGCATGCGGCGTACGGGCCTACTGCGGAGCTTCTGCGCGGGGCCTCAGCCGGACGCGGGCCGGGCCCACGGCCTGGAGGGTGATCCCGGCGGAGATCGGGACCTCGGTGTCGATGGCGTCGAGATCGTACGCCTGAAGGAGCATCGCGAGCGCGATCACGGACTCCAGCATCGAGAAGTGCTGACCGATGCAGGCGCGCGGGCCGCCGCCGAACGGGAACCAGGCGTACCGGGGCCGCTCCGCCTCCGCCTCGGGCGTGAACCGGTCCGGGTCGAAGCGCTCCGCGTCCGGCCAGTAGCGGGGGTGCCGGTGGGTGACCCACGGGGCGACGATCACGTCGGCGCCGGCCGGGATGGTGTGGCCGTCGATCTCGGTGGCGGCGACGGCGCGCCGGCCGATGGCCCCGGCGGCCGGGAAGAGGCGCATGGCCTCCTTCAGGACCTGGGTGAGGTAGGGCAGGGCGTCCAGATCGGCGGCGGTCGGGACGCGGCCGGCCAGGACCCGGTCGACCTCCTCGTGGGCGCGCTTGCGCTCCTCGGGGTGGCGGGCGAGCAGATGGAGGGCGAAGCCGAGCGAGGTGGCGGTGGTCTCGTGCCCGGCGAGCAGGAAGACGAGTACCTGTTCGCGCAGCTCGCCGGCGTCGAGGCTGCCGTCCTCGGCGCTCTCCGCCTCGGCGAGCAGGCTCAGCAGGTCCTCGGCGTCGCCACGGCCGGCGGCCCGGCGCTCGGCGATGATCCGGTCGCAGACCGCGTACAGCTCGCGGTGCGCGGCGGCGGCGCGGCGGTTGCCGGGGGTGGGCCAGTCGCGCGGGGCGTTGAGCGGCGAGAAGCCGCGGAGCAGCACGTAGTCGTTGATGACGGGGAAGCAGCGCTCGACGATCTCGACGGCCGCGTCGACGTCCGTCCCGAAGAGGATCCGGGCCACCGCGCGCAGGGCGAGCTCGGTCATCTCGTCGAGCACGTCCACGGTGGCGTCCTCGGCGTCCCGCCAGGAGGTGACGACCTTGGCGACCTCGGCGGCGACGGCCTCGGCGTAGCCGTCGACCCGGCGCTTGGTGAACAGCGGCTGGACGAGCCGACGTTGGCGCTGGTAGTCCTCGTCCTGGCTGGTCAGCAGCCCGTTGCCGAAGGACTCGCGGAGCTCCTGGTAGAAGTTGTTGTCCTTGCGGAAGTTCGCCGCCTGGGTGGCCAGCACCTGCTGCGTGCCCTCGGCGGAGAAGACCCCGTACACCGTGGCGCGGATGCCGGGCGGGCCGGCGGTGATCTTCACGACGTCGCCGTGCTCGCGCTGGGCGCGCAGGAAGGTGCCGAGCGAGTCGTTCTTGAGGTCGAACATCGAGCCCAGCAGCGGTAGCCCCGACGGGCCCGGAATCGCGTTGGTGGTCGCCATGTGTACGTTGCCCCCTTGATCGTCACCGCCCGCCGATTCTCCCTCACTACCTGACCCACCGGTAGCCCCGGCCGACGGGCGGGCCCGGACCCTAGGTGGCCGCCCACAACGTGCGAAGGCTCCCGCGCGGTGCTCGAATGACGGAGAGGCCGCCTGTCGCCGAGGCGGGGGCCGCCCGCAGCCGGTCGGCGGGAACCCCGAGCGCTTGGAGGAGTGGCCATGAGCGACGACCTGTCAGAACTCGAGGAGATGGGACCTGTCGACTACCTGATCCTGGAGTTTCCCGGCAACCGGATGACGGGCGAGGGTTTCCCCCTGCTCGTCGACCTGGTGGAACGGGGCATCGTCCGCATCCTCGACCTGCAGTTCATCCGCAAGGACGAGGACGGCTCGGTCACCGGGTTGGAGCTGAGGGACTTCGGGGACGAGGTCGACCTCACCGTGTTCGAGGGCGCCTCCTCCGGTCTGCTGGACCAGAGCGACATCGACGAAGCCGGTTCCGCGCTGGAACCGGGCAACTCCGCCGGGGTCATCGTGTACGAGAACCTGTGGGCCGCCCCCTTCGCACGAGCCATGCGGCGCAGCGGCGCGCAGGTCGTGGCGAGCGGGCGGATTCCCGTCCAGGCGCTGCTGGCCTCGCTGGACGCCGCCGACGCCGCCGACTCCGGCGGAGGGAAGGCGGCGTGACCTCCCGATCGCATCCGGCCCGCACGCACCCCCTGGGAGATGACTGACCATGCCCGGACTTCTTCGCGGCGTCGCCCGCACCGCCGTCGTCGCCGGCACCGCCACCGCGGTGTCCAATCGAGTGTCACGACGACAGGCGGGCCGATGGGCTCAGCAGGAC
The DNA here is from genome assembly GCF_036566765.1 of Streptomyces sp. Lineage (GTDB taxonomy): Bacteria > Actinomycetota > Actinomycetes > Streptomycetales > Streptomycetaceae > Streptomyces. Next base: position 15,566 of record NZ_DATCVQ010000554.1, on the reverse strand, counting down.
GACGGACAGCAGCAGCAGTACCAGCAACAGGCGCCCGCCCCCGAACCCGCCCAGGCGCCCGCCGGCGACGACATGAGCGCCAAGATCGAGCAGCTCAAGCAGCTGGGGGACCTGAAGACCCAGGGTGTACTGACCGACGAGGAGTTCGAGACCCAGAAGCGCCGAATCCTCGGGTCCTGACCCATTCCTGAAAGGCACGCCGCGGGCACGCCCACGCGGCGGTCGCGACAGCGGGGGACCGGGAAGGGACGACCCCATGACGCAGCCGAGTCCCAGACCGGCCGAACCCGCCCGCACGACACCACCGGACGAGGTGGACCGGCTGCGCGACATGCTGCGCACCCCCGGCTATCTCAAGGCGCTGGTCTTCTGCGCGCTCATCGGCATCCCCGTCTCGCTCATCGCGTTCTGGTTCCTCGCCGGGCTCCACCAGCTCGAGCACGTGATGTGGTCCGACCTGCCCGAGGCCCTGGACCTGGACGGCCCGCCCTGGTGGTGGCCGCTGCCCCTCCTGCTGGTCTCGGGCGTCCTCGTCGGCCTCCTCGTCACCCACCTGCCCGGCGCAGGCGGCCACATTCCGGCCTCGGGGCTGCACGCGGGCGGCCCCGGGGCCGCCGCCCTGCCGGGCGTGGTCCTCGCCGCCGCGGCCAGTCTCCCCCTCGGCGCCGTGCTGGGGCCGGAGGCTCCGCTGATCGCCCTCGGCGGAGGTCTGGCGCTACTCTTCCGGGATCTCGCCCGCGCAGCCGTCACCCCGCAGAGCACGGCGGTGTTCGGCGCCGCCGGCGCGGCGGCGGCGATCTCGGCGATCTTCGGGAACCCCCTGATCGGCGCCCTGCTGCTGATGGAGGTCGCCGGCGTCGGCGGGCCGCAACTGTTCGCGGTGATGCTCCCGGCCCTGCTGTCCAGCGGCGTCGGCTCCCTGGTGTTCACCGGGTTCGGCGACTGGACCGGTCTGGACACCGGCAGCCTCTCGCTGAAGCTCGGCGTCCCGTCCCCCCGCCTCGACGCGGGGGACGTGATCTGGTCGGTGCTGATCGCCGCGGTGATCGGCGCCTTCATCCATCTCGTGCAGTTCGTGGGCCGGGGCACGGCGGTGCTCGTGGCGAAGCGCCCGGTCCCCCGCACGACCCTGTTCGGGCTCGCCGCGGGCGTGTGCGCGGCGGTGTACGCGCTCGTCACGGACCGCTCACCGGTGGACGTCGCCTCGTCCGGTCAGGCCACGCTGGCCCAGCTGGCGGCCGATCCGCACGCCTGGGGGGTCGGCGCGCTGATCGCCGTACTGCTGTGCAAGGGCGCGGCCTACGGGCTCTGCCTGGGAAGCCTGCGCGGTGGTCCCATCTTCCCGGCGCTGTTCCTGGGAGGCGCGTTCGGCGTCCTGCTCGCGCCCCTGCCGGGCCTGGGGATCGTGCCGGGGCTGGCCGCGGGCATGGCCGCCGCGGCCTCCAGTGCCCTGCGGCTGCCCGTCAGCAGCATGGTGCTGGCCGTCCTGCTGCTCGGCAGCAGCGACATGATCCCCGTGGTGATCCTGGCCGCCGTCGTGGCTTTCGTGACCACCGAGCTGATCCCGCCGGGACCGTCCGTCCCCCCGGTGGGCAGGCAGCCCGCACCCCCACCAGGGGACGCGGGCGGGCGGGGCGCCACCGCCTAGGACCTGTCCGGCGGATCAGGGCCTAGCGGATCGGCATCCCCGAGAGCGTGCGGGCGATCACCAGGCGCTGGATCTCGCTGGTGCCCTCGAAGATGGTGTAGATGGCGGCGTCGCGGTGCATCCGCTCCACCGGGTACTCGCGGGTGTAGCCGTTGCCGCCGAGGATCTGGATGGCCTGGCCGGTGACCTTCTTGGCGACCTCGCTGGCGTACAGCTTGGACATCGAGCCCTCGGCCGAGGTGAACTGCTTGCCGGTGGTCGCCATCCAGGAGGCGCGCCAGACCAGGAGCCGGGCGGCGTCGATCTGGGTGCGCATGTCGGCAAGCTGGAAGGCGACGCCCTGGTTGTCGATGATCGGGCGGCCGAACTGCTCGCGGGTCTTGGCGTAGTCGAGGGCGACCTCGTACGCGGCGCGGGCCGTGCCGACGGCCATCGCGCCGACGGCCGGGCGGGAGGCCTCGAAGGTGGCCATGGCCGCGTTCTTCACGCGGTCCCCGCCGCCCGCCTTCGCCTTCTCGCGGGCCCGGGCGAGGCGCTCGTCGAGCTTCTCCTTGCCGCCGAGCAGGCAGTGGCCGGGGACGCGCACGTCCTCCAGGACGACCTCGGCGGTGTGCGAGGCGCGGATGCCGTGCTTCTGGAACTTCTGGCCCTGGGACAGGCCCGGGGTGTTCGGCGGCACGATGAAAGACGCGTGGCCCTTGGAGCCGAGCTCGGGGTCGACGATCGCGACGACGACGTGGACGTTGGCGATGCCGCCGTTGGTCGCCCAGGTCTTGGTGCCGTTGAGCACCCACTCGTCGTTGGCCTCGTCGTAGACGGCGCGGGTGCGCATGGAGGCCACGTCGGAGCCGGCGTCGGGCTCGGAGGAGCAGAAGGCGGCGACCTTGACGTCGTCGACGTCGCCGTACATCTGCGGGATCCAGGTGCCGATCTGCTCCTCGGTGCCGTTCGCGAGGACGCCGACGGCGGCGAGGCCGGTGCCGACGATGGAGAGCGCGATGCCCGCGTCGCCCCAGAAGAGCTCCTCCATCGCCATCGGGATGCCGAGGCCGGTCGGGTCGAAGAACTGCTGCGCGTAGAAGTCCAGCGAGTAGATGCCGATCTTGGCGGCTTCCTGGATGATCGGCCAGGGGGTCTCCTCACGCTCGTCCCACTCGGCGGCGGCGGGGCGCATCACGTCCGCGGCGAATCCGTGCAGCCAGTCACGGACCTGCTTCTGGTCGTCGTTGAGATCGAGCGTGAACTCGGCCATTTTCCCTCCCAGCACTACGTTACTTGCGGTAACCACAGTCTGTTACCGGCGAGTAGGCGCTGTCAACCGCCGTCCGGTCCCGGACCCCCGCCACGGCCCGACCCGCGCCGGAGCCCGTGCGGGTGTTACGTTGCGCAAGCCTTACCGAATTCGCACGGGCGGGGAGAGACGCTATGGACACTGCACACCGGGCCGACCAGCAGAAGTCGGCCGATCAGCGCCGCCGCGAACTGCTGGAGGCGGCAGACCGTGTGGTGCTCCGGGACGGCCCGAAGGCCTCGATGAACGCGATCGCGGCCGAGGCCGGGATCACCAAGCCGATCCTGTACCGGCACTTCGGCGACAAGGGCGGCCTCTACCGCGCCCTGGCCACCCGGCACACGGACGGCCTGCTCTCCGCACTGCGTGCGGCGCTCGACGCGCCCGCCGACCGGCGCCGGCGCGTGGAGGCGACCCTCGACACGTACCTCGCCTCGATCGAGGCGATGCCACAGGTGTACCGGTTCCTCATGCACCCGGCCGAGGGGACCCAGCAGACGGAGCAGGGCTTCGACGTGGGCCTCCACTCGGCGCCGCTGCTGCGGCGGATGGGCGAGGAGCTGGGCCAGGTCATCGCCGAGCGCCTCGAACTCGGCCCCGGCGGCGACGCCCTCGCCCGGGTCTGGGGCCACGGCATCGTCGGCATGATGCACGCGGCCGGCGACTGGTGGCTCGGCGAACGGCCGTGCTCCCGGGCCGAGTTGGTGAGCTGCCTGGCGGACCTGCTGTGGGGCCGACTGGCCGCGGCGGCCGACCGCGAGGGCGCGCCGGGATTCTGAGCCGAGGACCGGGCCTGCGAGCGCTCCTCAGCCCTCCAGCGCGGTCACTCCCCCGCCCCACCGCTGCCTGCGGATCGAGCGGAGCAGCCGGGAGCGGCGCCAGCCGGTGACGTGGTCGGCGTACACCCCGCCCTCAAGGTGATCGCACTCGTGCTGGAGGCAGCGCGCGAAGAAGCCCGTGCCCTCGACCCGTACCGGCGTGCCGTCGATCCGGACGCCCTCGACCACCGCGCGGTCGTAGCGCGGCGTCGGCGCCTCCAGGCCGGGCAGGGACAGGCACCCCTCGGCCTCGCGGATCTCGATGCCGTCCGCCTCCACCAGCCGCGGGTTCACCACGTGGCCCAGGTGACGCACGTCCTCGTCGTCCGGGCAGTCGTAGACGAAGACCCGCAGGCCGACGCCCACCTGGTTCGCCGCGAGGCCGACGCCCTGGGCGGCGTACATGGTGGCGAACATGTCCTCGACGAGCTTGGCGAGGTCCGGGCCGAAGTCGGTGACGGGCGCACAGGGTGTGTGCAGCACGGGGTCGCCGAGCAACGTCATGGCGCGGACGAGGCCGGAACTGCCGGGGATCGGGCGGTTTCGCATGGCGGTAAGGGTACGTTCCGTCCTGACCTCCCCGTTCTCGTGGTGCCGCGGTTCGGGGCCCTGGCCGGATCTCGATAGGCTGAGCCCGGACCGACGCAAGGAGGAACAAGGACGATGTCAGGACACCCCGGTAATCCAGAGCCGCTGTCGCCGCGTGCCAAGCTGGCCGTGACGGCGGGCAAGGCAGCCGCCGCGGTGTCGCGGGCGGCGGGCCGCGGCAGCGGTTCGGTGATCGGCGGCCGGGTGGCGCTGAAGCTGGATCCCGATCTGCTGGGACGGCTCGCGCAGCATCTGGACGTGATCCTGGTGTCGGCGACCAACGGCAAGACCACCACGACCCGGCTGATCGCCGAGGCGCTGCGGGCCAGCGGCCCGGTGGTGTCCAACGCGCTGGGCGCCAACATGCCCGCGGGCATCACCTCGGCGCTGGCCGGCGGCTCGGACGCCAAGTACGGCGTGATCGAGGTCGACGAGAAGTACCTGGCGGGCGTCGCCCGGGACACCACGCCCAAGGCGATCGCGCTGCTCAACCTCTCCCGCGACCAGCTCGACCGCGCCGCCGAGACCCGGATGCTCGCCGAGAAATGGCGTGAGGGCCTCAACGGCACGAAGGCCGTGGTCATCGCCAACGCGGACGACCCGCTGATCGTCTGGGCCGCCTCCTCGTCCCCGAACGTGGTCTGGGTCGCGGCCGGCCAGGAGTGGAAGGACGACGCCTGGTCGTGCCCCTCCTGCGGCGGTGTGATGCAGCGCCCCGGCGACGACTGGTTCTGCGGCGAGTGCGGCTTCCGCCGCCCCGCGCCGAGCTGGGCGCTCAGCGGCGACCACGTGCTCGACCCGCACGGCTCGGCCTGGCCGATCCACCTCCAGCTGCCCGGCCGCGCCAACAAGGCGAACGCCGCCACCTCCGCCGCGGTCGCCGCGGTGTTCGGGGTGCCGCCGCAGGTCGCCCTGGAGCGCATGTACCAGGTGCAGGCGGTGGCCGGCCGGTACGACGTCGTGAACTTCCAGGGCCGTGAGCTGCGGCTGCTGCTCGCGAAGAACCCGGCGGGCTGGCTCGAAACGTTTTCTCTCATCGACGGCCCGCCGGCCCCGGTGATCCTCTCCGTCAACGCGCGCGGCGCCGACGGCACGGACACCTCGTGGCTGTGGGACGTCGACTACGGGCGGCTGGCCGGCCACCCGATCATGGTGATCGGCGACCGCAAGCTCGACCTCGCGGTCCGCCTGGAGGTCGCGGGCGTGGACTTCCGCGTGTGCGAGTCGATCGACGAGGCCGTCACGCTGGCGCCGCCCGGTCAGATCGAGCTGATCGCCAACTACACGGCCTTCCAGGACGTCCGCCGCCGCGTCGGCAACTGACCCCGACCCGACCTCCGAGAGGACTTGGCAAGCATGACTGACAGCAGCCTGCGTCTGGTCTGGGTCTACCCGGACCTGCTCAGCACCTACGGCGACCAGGGCAACGTGCTGGTCGTCGAGCGCCGCGCGCTCCAGCGCGGTCTCAGCGTCGAGCGCGTCGACGTGCGCAGCGACCAGCCGATCCCGACCTCAGGCGACATCTATCTGGTCGGCGGCGGCGAGGACCGGCCGCAGCGGCTCGCCGCCGAGCGGCTGCGCCGCGACGGCGGCCTGTCCCGGGCCGCGGCCAACGGCGCGATCATCTTCTCCGTCTGCGCCGGCTACCAGATCCTGGGCCACGAGTTCATCAACGACCTGGGCGAGCGCGAGCCCGGCCTGGGTCTGCTCGACGTGATCTCGACCCGCGGCGAGGGCGAGCGGTGCGTCGGCGACGTGCTCGCGGACATCGACCCGCAGCTGGGCCTGCCCCAGCTCACCGGCTTCGAGAACCACCAAGGCATCACCCACCTCGGCCCGACCGCCCGCCCGTTCGCCCGCACCGTCTTCGGCAAAGGCAACGGCACCGGGGACGGCACCGAGGGCGCGTACAACGACACCGTGTTCGGCACGTACATGCACGGCCCCGTCATGGCGCGCAACCCGCAGATCGCGGACCTGCTCCTGAAGCTGGCCCTCGATGTGAACGCGCTGCCGCCGACGGACGACCGCTGGTACGAGGCGCTGCGCAACGAGCGCATCGCCGCCGCGTCGCAGCCTGCCTGACGGTCCCCCGACCGTCCGGCGGAGTGCACGTCTGAGCGCGCATACGCCCATTGGATTCGTATGTAAATACGGTGTCCAAACTGCGGACATCCGGTTCGGCCCCGCCACCTCTCACCGATAGGGTGGCGGGGATCCAACCGGACGACGTGGTCCGGAGTCGGCCCACGTTGCAAAGGTATTTCGGGCTATGCGCATTGGTGTGCTCACCTCCGGCGGCGACTGCCCCGGTCTGAACGCCGTCATCCGCTCCGTCGTGCACCGCGCCGTCGTCGACCACGGTGACGAGGTCATCGGCTTCCACGACGGGTGGAAGGGGCTCCTGGAGGCGGACTACCGCAAGCTCGACCTCGACGCGGTGGCCGGCATCCTGGCCCGCGGCGGCACCATCCTCGGCTCCTCGCGGGTCCAGCCCGCGCACCTGGTCGACGGCGTCGAGCGCGCCAAGGGCCACATCGCCGAGCTCGGCCTCGACGCGATCATCCCGATCGGCGGCGAAGGCACCCTCAAGGCGGCGACCCTGCTCTCCAACGCGGGCCTGCCGATCGTCGGCGTCCCGAAGACGATCGACAACGACATCGCGTCCACCGACGTCACCTTCGGCTTCGACACCGCGGTCGGCGTGGCCACCGAGGCCCTGGACCGGCTGAAGACCACCGCCGAGTCCCACCAGCGGGTCATGGTGGTCGAGGTGATGGGCCGCCACACCGGCTGGATCGCCCTGCACTCGGGCATGGCCGCCGGCGCGCACGCGATCATCGTGCCGGAGCGCCCCTTCGACATCGACGAGCTCACGGCGATCGTCGGCGAGCGGTTCAACGCGGGCAAGCGGTTCGCGATCGTCGTGGTCGCCGAGGGCGCCAAGCCGCGGGCCGGCTCGATGGAGCTGGAGGAGGGCGGCAAGGACATGTACGGCCACGAGCGCTTCGTCGGCATCGGCAACCGGCTCGCCGTCGAACTGGAGGCGCGCCTCGGCAAGGAGGCCCGTCCGGTGATCCTCGGCCACGTCCAGCGCGGCGGTACCCCCACCGCGTACGACCGCGTCCTGGCCACCCGCTTCGGCTGGCACGCGGTGGAGGCCGCGCACCGCGGCGAGTTCGGCATGATGACCGCGCTGCGCGGCACGGACATCACCATGGTCCCGCTGAACCAGGCCACCGAAGCGCTGAAGACGGTCCCCTCGGACCGCTACGCCGAGGCCGAGTGCGTGCTCTGAGCCCGTCGACGACGCGTCGAACCGCCCCCGGTCGCTGCGGCGACCGGGGGCGGTTCTAGTCTGGTGCGGACAACAAGCGCGAATCGGGCTCCAGGAGTACACAGATGGATCACAGCGGGCACGGCATGACCATGGATCTGCCGCCGTTCACGCTGGGACGGGCCCTGGAGTTCTCTCCCGACCTGTTCTTCCTGATCGGCTGTCTGGCCGGGCTCGGCCTGTACGGCTGGGGCGTGGCGCGGCTGCGCAGGCGCGGGGACTCCTGGTCGGCCGGCCGCACGGTCTCCTTCGTGATCGGCGTGCTGACCATCGCGCTGGTGATGTGCACCAAGCTGAACGACTACGGCATGGTCATGTTCAGCGTGCACATGGTGCAGCACATGGTGATCAGCATGCTGTCGCCGATCCTGCTGCTGCTCGGCGCCCCGGTGACGCTGGCGCTGCGCGCCCTGCCGGTGGCGGGCCGGGGCTCGACCGGGCCGCGTGAGCTGCTGCTCAAGCTGCTGCACAGCCGGTACATGCGGGTGATCACGCATCCGGCCTTCACGATCCCGATGTTCATCGCGAGCCTGTACGCGCTGTACTTCTCGCCGCTCTTCGACTTCCTGATGGGGTCGACGACCGGGCACATCGCGATGATGGTGCACTTCCTGATGGTGGGCCTGGTCTTCTTCTGGCCGATCATGGGCGTGGACCCGGGGCCGCACCGGCCGGGCTATGTGATGCGGATGCTGGAGCTGTTCGCGGGCATGCCGTTCCACGCGTTCTTCGGCATCGCGCTGATGATGGCGACCGAGCCGATGGTCAAGGCGTACGCGAACCCGCCGGCCTCCCTTGGCATCGACGCGCTGGCCGACCAGAACGCGGCGGGCGGCATCGCCTGGGCGTTCAGCGAGATCCCCTCGGTCCTGGTGCTGATCGCGCTGGTCTTCCAGTGGTACCACTCCGAGCAGCGCCAGGCCGTCCGCAAGGACCGGGCCGCGGACCGGGACGGCGACAAGGAGCTGGAGGCGTACAACGCGTACCTCGCCTCCCTCCAGACGCGCGGAAGGTGATCCGCGCCCAGTAGTGGCGCACTCGCCGCTTGCGGAGGGACGATGGCCGGGACGACCGCCGGTCGGAGGAGGACTGCCATGTCCGGTCCCACGAAGTCGATGGGTGTGATCACCGTCGTCGCCCTGGTGATGACGACCGCCTACACGGTGGCGCTCGGCAGCAACGGGCTGCTGTGGTTCGGCTGGGTCGTGCTCGGCCTGGTCACGCTCGGCATGGCGGCGGCGGACAGCGTCCCGCCGTCGGTGCCCCGGCCCGGGCGGGGCCGGCCGACGCCCTAGCGGGGGGCGCCTCAGCGGGGGGGGTGTCCAGCGCGGCGTGTCCAGCGCGGCGTCTAGCGCGGGGCGAGCACTACCCAGACCTGGCCTCGGGCGAAGTTCAGCGGGGTCCCCGCGGGGGTGGTGAAAGCCGTGCCGGAGTCCGCCGTGGGGCGGTTCCAGCGGGCCTCGTGGCTCCGGCCGTCGCGCAGCACGACCGCGCGGCCGCTGCCGACGGTCTCGGTGTACGGGGAGACCGAGCCGAAGCGGTCGCGGAAGCCGGAGGAGCGGACGTTCACGTACTGGATCACGACCGTCTCCGGGGTCAGCGGGCCGGTGTCGGTGCTGCGGGCCGCCCGGCCGTCCATGGCCACCCGCCAGGCATTGTCCGGGGCGGACCAGGTGAAGGCGTAGCGGGCGGCCGGGAAGCTCACGGTGGTCGCGTTGACGGGGGTGCCGTCCTTCGGGGCGGAGCCGAAGCGGAAGCCGATGTCCCGGGCGCGGGTGGCCTCCGGGGCCGCGGCGAAGGCCCGCTCGGGCCGCAGGTAGAGGTTGTGCGGGGCCGGCCGGCCGCCGTCGCGCACGAACGCCGCCGGGGCGCTGCTCTCGGTCACCGGGTACAGCGACGCGGCCCGCAGCAGCGGGTTCAGGGCGGACTGGGCGCCGGAGTAGGCGAGCACCGGGCGGCCGAAGGGGCGCAGCAGCGCGATGTCGGACTCGCGGGCGCTGCGGACCGGGCCGACCCGGTCGGGCAGGTGGGCGGAGTAGACGGCGAGCAGCCGGGTCACGCCGCCCTCGACCTGTTCGACGTAGACGAGGTCCGCGGTGCCGAGACCGGTGGCCGGGCGGGCCGCCTGCACGTTGTCGATCTTGACCGCGAGGACGCGCGCCGGCGCGGCCGGCAGGCCGGTGAACGGTGAGCGGACGATCGGGCTCGCGGGCACGCTCGGCGGCGGGGTGCGGCTCGGGGCCGGCGTCTCCTTCTCGCCCGGCGAGGAGCACGCGTACAACCCGGCGACCGTCACCGCGCAGAGGACCGCGATACGGATCGCGCCGGGACGCCTGGGTCCGCGCGCGCCTGCCATGGTTCTGCTCCTCCTCCAGTGGACCACGGGCGCGCTTGGTTGGACACTCTCAGTCGTAGTTTCCGGACGACGGGGTCCGGAACCGAGAAACGGGGGTCGCCGGTGTTCTACCGCCTGCTGAAGTACGTCCTGATCGGACCGTTTCTGCGGCTGTTGTTCCGGCCGCGGATCGAGGGCCTGGAGCACATTCCGGAAGACGGCGCGGCGATCGTCGCCGGGAACCATCTGTCGTTCTCGGACCACTTCCTCATGCCCGTGGTGCTGAAGCGGCGGATCACGTTCCTGGCCAAACAGGAGTACTTCACCGGTCCGGGGATCAAGGGCCGCCTGACGGCCGCGTTCTTCCGCAGCGCCGGGCAGATCCCGGTGGACCGCTCCGGCAAGGAGGCCGGGAAGGCGGCGATCCGCGAGGGGCTCGGGGTGCTGGCCAAGGGCGAACTGCTCGGGATCTACCCGGAGGGCACGCGCTCGCACGACGGGCGGCTGTACAAGGGCAAGGTGGGCGTCGCGGTGATGGCGCTGACGGCCGGGGTTCCGGTGATCCCGTGCGCGATGGTGGGGACCTTCGAGATCCAGCCGCCCGGGAAGGTGCTGCCGCGGATCATGCGGGTCACCATCCGCTTCGGGGAGCCGCTGGACTTCTCCCGGTTCGCCGGCATGGAGAACGAGAAGGCCGTGGTCCGCGCGGTCACCGACGAGATCATGTACAAGATCCTCGAACTGTCCGGCCAGGAGTACGTCGACGACTACGCGGCCAAGGTGAAGGCACGCGGCTCTGCCGAGGGCTAAGTCCCTGGGCTCCGGGCGTCCGCGCGCCGTAGCGTCACGCCCATGGCAAAGGGACACGCGTTCGTGCTGGGAGCGACAGGACAGGTGGGGCGGGCGGCGGTGCGCGCGCTCGTCGCGGACGGCTGGGAGGTGACGGCCGGTTCGCGCCGCGGCGGCCGGGGCGCGGACTGGCCCGAGGAGGTCCGGTCGGTGTCGGTCGACCGGGGCGAGGCGGGCGCGCTCGCCGCGGCGCTCGGCGACGGGGTCGACGTCCTGGTCGACATCGTGGCGTACGACGCCGGGCACGGGCGGCAGTCGACCGGCCTCGCGGACCGGATCGGCTCGGCGGTGGTGATCTCCAGCGGCGCGGTGTACGAGGACGACCGCGGCCGCAGCTTCGACACCCAGGACGAGCCGGACGGGTTCCCGCAGTACCCGGTGCCGATCCCGGAGTCGCAGGCGACGGTCGAGCCGGGCCCGGGCACGTACGGCACCCGCAAGGTGGCGCTGGAGCGGGAGTTGCTCGCGGCGGGCGAGCGGCTGCCGACGACGGTGCTGCGGGCGGGCGCGATCCACGGTCCGCACTCCCCCGGGCCGCGCGAGGCGTGGTTCGTCAAGCGGGCGCTCGACAAGCGTCCGGTGCGCGTGCTCGCGCTCGGCGGGGCCTCTCGCTTCCACCCGGTGCACGTGGACAACCTCGCGGAGCTGATCCGGCTTGCGGCGGCCTCGCCCGGCACTCGGGTGCTCAACGCCGGCGATCCCGAGGCCCCGACGGTCGCCGAGATCGGCGCGGCGATCGACGCGGCGATGGGGGTGGAGAGCGAGACGGTGCTGATCCCGGGGGCGGCGGAGGGCACGGTGGGGCTCACGCCGTGGAGCGGCGATCACCCGGTCGTCTACGACATGGCGGCGGCGGAGCGGGAGTTGGGGTACCGGCCGGTGGTGTCGTACGCCGACTCGCTGCCGGCGACGGTCGCGTGGCTCACCGCGGAGCTGACGGTCCGGGACTGGCGGGAGGCGTTCCCCGGTCTGGTGAAGTACGGGATCGACCTCTTCGACTACGCGGCCGAGGACGCGTGGCTGGCGGGGCGCGGCTGAGGGTGCGTTCATAGGGAGCGACGGAAGGGGCGGCCGCGTGGCGGCCGCCCCTTCGTCAGACGCTGTCTACCGGAGGATTGCTACGGCTTCGGCGTGGCGTGCGGCGCGCAGGTCACGTCAGCGGCGTCGACCTTGCCGGTGAGCAGGTAGGAGTCCACCCGCTCGTTGACGCACGGGTTGACCAGGCCGGTGACGCCGTGCGAGCCGGCGTTCTTCTCGGTGATGAGACGCGAGTTGTTCAGTCGCTTGTGCAGCTCGACGGCGCCCTCGTACGGCGTGGCGGCGTCGCGCTCGGACTGGACGATGAGCACCGGCGCGAGGTCCTTGCCGGACTTCACCTGGACCGGGGTCCGCTGCTTGGAGGACCAGGTGGCGCAGGGCAGGTTCATCCAGGCGTTGGCCCAGGTCATGAACGGGTGGTCCCGGTGCAGCCGGGTGTTGTCCCGGTCCCAGCGCTGCCAGTTGGTGGGCCACTTGGCGTCGGCGCACTCGACGGCCGTGTACACGGCGTTGCTGTTCTCGCTGCGGATGTTGCCGGCGGTGTCCGACATGTCCGGGGCGATCGCGTCGACGAGAGCCTGGGTGTCGCCGGCGACGTACTGGCTCCACACCTTGGCGGTCGGCGCCCAGGAGGAGTCGTAGTACGGCGCGCTCTGGAAGAAGCCGACGAGCTCGGCCGGGCCGACGACGCCGCCGAGCGGGGCCTTCTTGGCCGTGGCGCGCAGCTCCAGCCACTTCGCCTCGACCTTCTCGGGCGTGTCGCCGATGTGGAAGGTCGCGTCGTTGGCGGCGACCCAGGCCTTCCAGTCGTTCCAGCGCGTCTGGAAGGCGACGTCCTGGTCGAGGTTCGCCTGGTACCAGATCTTCTCGCGCGAGGGGTTGACCACGCTGTCGACGATCATGCGGCGGACGTGGCCCGGGAAGAGGGTCGCGTACACGGCGCCGATGTAGGTGCCGTAGGAGACGCCCAGGAAGTTGAGCTTCTTCTCGCCGAGCGCGGCCCGGATGACGTCCAGGTCGCGAACGGTGTTCGGGGTGGTCATGTGCGGCAGCATCCAGCCGCTGCGCTCGGCGCAGCCGTCCGCGTACTCGGCGGCGAGCTTGCGCTGGGCGCGCTTGTCGGCCTCGCTGTCGGGGACCGGGTCGAGCTTGGGGGCCTTGACGAACTCCTGCGGGTCGACGCAGGAGATCGGTGTGGAGTGGCCGACGCCGCGCGGGTCGAAGCCCACGAAGTCGTACGCCTTGGCGGTGTTGGCCCACAGCGGGTTCTTGTTGGTGACCCGGGTGGGGAAGCGCATGCCGGAGCCGCCGGGGCCGCCCGGGTTGTAGACCAGCGCGCCCTGGCGCTCGGCCGGGGTGCCGGTGCTGCCGATGCGGTCGACGGCGATCTTGATCTGCTTGCCGTTCGGGCGCGCGTAGTCGAGCGGGACGCTGACCCAGCCGCACTGGATCGGCTTGGCGAAGCCCCAGTCGGCGGGACAGTCCGCCCAGTCGATGCCCTGCTTCGCGGCGCGCTCCGCCGCGACCTGGGCGCCACGGGCCTCGGACCAGGCACGGTCCCGGGTGTCGGCCCCGGCGGCGGGCGCGGCGATCGCGCTCGCGACGAGGGCGCCGGCCACCAGAACTCCGGCCGAGCCGAGTGCTGCTGTACGTCTCACGTAGGTTCTCCCCCTGCTGTGAAGTCGAGTCGAGGGGGATCCTGTCGTCTTCGACAGGGCGAGGAATAGTCGTACAGGTGTTTTTTTGCCGAACCGATAGCCGGATCACAGCGCACCGCTGAACGGACGCCGTCATAGGCGAATTGGTGCATAGGCCTCAGATCGGGGCGAGTGCGGCCAGCGCCTCGTCGAGCACGCGGCGCAGGCTCAGCGCGTCCTCGGCGAGGGCGCTGACCAGAGCGGCGGGCCCGGCGAGCGGGGTGACGACGGCGGTCTCGGCGAGGACCCCGGCCGCCACCGGCTTCTCGGCGAGGTCCGGGTCGACGACAAGGAGTTGACCGACCGCGCGGCGGCCCGCGAGGACGGCCGGGCCGTCCCAGCCGCCGGGCGCGCCCGGACCGTACCGGAGCTCCTGGTCGAACAGGGGGCGGCCGGCGCGGTGCACGGTGAGCCGGGTGGCGAGGGTGCCGGGCTCCTCGCCGTGCCGACCGAGGATCTGCTCCTCGCGCAGCACCAGCCGTGCGGTGGCGGCGAGCTCGACGGTGGTGTGCGCCCGCAGGTCCGAACCACGGGCGGAGACCAGCGGTTCGGGGAGCCAGCGCAGCACCGCGTCCGCGCCGACGGCCAGCCGGACGCGGTAGTGGGCGGGCGCCGGGGTACGACCGGGCAGCGCCATCGTCGCGGCGGCGGCGTTCACGGCGAGCCGCGCCCCGTCCTCCGCCCGCGCCTCCAGGGTGAGTTCGTCGCCGCCGAGCGGCGCGCTCATCGCGCCGACGACGGTGACCCGGGTGTACGCGTCGGTGCTGCGGGTGCGGCGCAGCGCGAAGGGGCCGTCGCTCTGCAGGACCGGCAGGGTTCCGTCGGCCGCGGCGACGACCCGCGCGGTGGCCCGGAGGCTCATGCGGTCCAGTCGGTGAGCCGGGCGCGCACCCAGGCGGCCACCGGGGCGACGCCGTCGGGGCCGGTGAGCGAGGTGAAGGCGACGGGCAGCTCGCCGCGCTGCTCCTTCGCGTCGCGGGCCATCCGCTCCAGGTCGGACCCGACGTACGGGGCGAGGTCGGTCTTGTTGACGACGAGCAGGTCGGCGGTGGTGACGCCGGGACCGCCCTTGCGCGGGATGTCGTCGCCGCCGGCCACGTCGATGACGAAGATCTGCGCGTCGACAAGACCCTTGGAGAAGGTGGCGGTGAGGTTGTCGCCACCGGACTCGACGAGGATCAGGTCGAGCGGACCGACCGCGTCCTCCAGGTCCTCGACCGCCTCCAGGTTGGCGGAGATGTCGTCCCGGATCGCGGTGTGCGGGCAGGCCCCGGTCTCCACGGCCTGGATGCGCTCGGGCGGCAGGACCGCGTTGCGCAGCAGGAACTCGGCGTCCTCGCGGGTGTAGATGTCGTTGGTGACGACAGCGAGGGAGAGCTGGTCGCGCAGGGCCCGGCACAGGGCCGCGACGGTCGCGGTCTTCCCGGACCCGACGGGCCCGCCGAGCCCGATGCGCAGGGCCCGGCGGCTGCCGTCGGGCCGGTGGGCGTCGGCAGAGACGGCGCCGTAGTGGTCGTGGCCGTGGTCGAGATGCATGGGGCGGCTCCGGGGGTGGGTGCTGGCTGGTGGGTGCTGGCTGGTGGGTGCTGGCTGCTGGTGGGTACTGCGTGCTCAGGACGCGAAGAGGCGGACGGGCCAAGTGGCGTGCTGCTCCGCCGTGATGTCGAGCAGCGGCGCCGACACGGCGGGCAGGGCGTCGATGCCCGCACGGGCGGCCGCCGCCGCACGCTCCGCCACCTCGTCCATCTCGGGGGCGAGCCGGGCGAGGACGGCGGTGGCCTGGAAGGGGTCCAGGCTCAGCAGCCGCACGGCGGCAGTGGCGGGGCCGCTGACCGTCTCGTACGCGACGCAGTGCGCGGCGTCCTCCGGCCCGAGCCCGGCGGCGCGGGCGGCGGTGCCGAGGACGACGGGCTGGTGCGCGCCGCGCGGGAACGCGGCGGCGAGCGCGTCGAGTTCGGGGCTCGG
>NZ_DATCVQ010000553.1:0-28257 GCF_036566765.1 Streptomyces sp. | reverse complement strand
CCGGGCACCGCGCCGGTCACCTCGTCGTCCCGGATCGTCTCGACGCCGTTGACCCGCACCGACACCACGCCGAGCGCCTTGGAGTCGAGCCGCGGGCTGTCGCCCGGCAGGTCGTGGACGAGGGTCGCCGGGCCGGCGTCGATCCGCTCGGGGTCGAAGAGCACCAGGTCGGCGTGGTAGCCCTCGGCGATCCGGCCGCGCCCGCGCAGCCCGAAGAGCCGGGCCGGGTCGTCGGTCAGCATCTTCACCGCCTGCTCCAGGCCGATCAGCTTCCGGCCGCGCAGGCAGTCGCCGAGGAAGCGGGTGGTGTACGGGGCCCCGCACATCCGGTCCAGATGCGCGCCGGCGTCCGAGCCGCCCAGCATCACGTCCTCGTGCTCCCAGGTCTCGCGGCGCAGCGCCCAGGAGGCCGGGTCGTTGTCGGTGGGCATGGGCCACAGGACGGTGCGCAGCTCGTCGTTGGCGCAGATCTCCACGAGGCACTGGAAGGCGTCCTGGCCGCGCTCGGCGGCGATGTCGCGGACGACGCGGCCGGTCAGGCCCTCGTTCTCGGGGCTGTACGTGTCGCCGATGACGTACCGCTCGAAGCGCGCGAGGCGGCGGAAGACGCCGGCCTCCTTGGAGTCGGCGCGCCGCAGCATCTCCGCGCGGACCTCCGGGTCGCGCAGCCGCTCGATCCGCTCGGGGACGGGCAGGGCGAGGATCTCGCCCCAGCCGGGGATGAGGTTGAGCGCGCAGAAGGTCCCCAGGGACATGTTCATGGGGGTGAGGATCGGCATGGTGAGGGCGACGATCCGGCCGCCGGCCTTGCGGGCCCGCTCGGAGGCGACGAGCTGGCGCGGGACGCGTTCGGGGACGGCGGCGTCGATGGTGAGGACGTTCCAGTTGAGGGGCCGCCCGGCGGCGGCGGTCATCTCGACGAAGAGCTCGATCTCCTCGTCGGAGAACTGGTCCAGGCAGCCGGCCAGGATGGCCTCCAGCTGGGTGCCCTCGTGCTCGCCGACGGCCTTCGCCAGGGCGATCAGCTCGTCGGGGGCGGCGTGCCGGGAGGCGACGGGCGCGCCGTCGCCGTCGGAGTGGGTGGACGACTGGGTGGTTGAAAGCCCCCAGGCCCCGGCCTCCATGGCCTCCTTCAGCAGCGCGACCATCTGCTGCAGCTGCTCGGCCGTGGGCCGGCCGCCGACCGCGTCCTCGCCCATCACGTACCGGCGCAGGGCGCAGTGCCCGACCATGAAGCCGGCGTTGACGGCGATCCGGCCGTCGAGGGCGTCGAGGTACTCCCGGAAGGACGACCAGCTCCAGTCGACGCCCTCCTCCAGGGCCGTGAGGGCCATGCCCTCGACCTTGGACATCATGCGGCGGGTGTAGTCGGCGTCCTCGGGCCGGTCGGGGTGGAGCGGCGCGAGGGTGAACCCACAGTTCCCGCCGGCGACGGTGGTGACGCCGTGGTTCATGGACGGGGTGGCGTACGGGTCCCAGAAGAGCTGGGCGTCGTAGTGCGTGTGCGGATCGACGAACCCGGGCGCGAGCACGAGCCCGGCGGCGTCCTCGGTGGTACGGGCTTGCGCGCCGGGCTCGGGGAAGACGATCCGCCCGTCGCGTATCCCCACGTCGGCGGTGAAGGCGGGGGCGCCGGTGCCGTCCACGACGGTGGCGCCCTTGATCAGGTGATCGAGCATGACGGTCCTCTCTGCGCGTGGGCACGGGCGTGCCCCGGCCGGAGCCGCCGCGGAAACGGCCTCCGGCCGGGGCAGATACGAGGCGGCGGTCCGGGAAGACACCGCCTCGCGCTGGGGGTCGTTGTGGGCATACGTTCCGCTGTGGGGTCCCCCCAGGACTAAGTCCTGGGGGGACCGGGTGGGCGCAACGGACGGCGCCCCTGCGGGCGCCTCCGCCCGTGCCCGTACCCGCACCACGTGGGCGCCCGGGTTTCAAGGGGCGCCGGCCCCCCTCAGCTACCGGCTGCCCCGCGGAAGCGGGTGGTGCGGTGGACCGGGTCGGTGTCGATCTTGGGGATCACGTGCTCGCCGATCAGCTTGATCGAGTTCATCGTGTCCTCGTACGACACCCCGATCGGCAGCCCGAAGGACAGCTGGTCCGCGCCCGCCTGCTCCCAGCGCTTGCACTGGGCGAGCACCTCGCCCGGGTCGCCGCAGATCATCAGCTCCTCAGCGATGAGCAGCTCGATGATCTCCGCGCTGTACTCCGGAAGCAGCTCCGGCCACTCCGGGATGCCCTCGGGCCGCGGGAAGGTGTCGTGGTAGCGGAACAGCAGCGACTGCAGGTAGTTGAGCCCGCCGCCGACCGCGATCTCGACCGCCTTCTCGTGCGTCTCCGCGCAGATCGCGGTCGAGGTCACCATCACGTTGTCGTTGACGAAGTCGCCGACCGCCTTGGCCTCCTTGATCGCCGTCTTGTACGACTCGACGACCCACTCCATGTCGGAGACCTTCTGCACGCTGAACCCGAGGACCCCGAGCCCCTTCTTGCCCGCCATCGCGTACGAGGACGGCGACCCGGCCGCGTACCACATCGCCGGGTGGGACTTCCCGTACGGCTTCGGCAGGACCTTGCGCGGCGGCAGGGACCAATGCTTGCCCTGGAAGCCGGCGTACTCGTCCTGGAGCCACATCTTGGGGAACTCGGCGATCGTCTCCTCCCAGATCTCCTTCGTGTGGTTCATGTCGGTGATGCCCGGCATGAACCCGAGGATCTCGTGGGAGCCGGCCCCGCGCCCGGAGCCGAACTCGAAGCGCCCGCCGGACAGATGGTCGAGCATCGCGACCTTCTCGGCGACCTTGACCGGGTGGTTGACCGGGGCCAGCGGGTTGAAGATGCCCGAGCCGAGGTGGATCCGCTCCGTGGCGTGGGCCAGGTAGCCGAGGTAGACGTCGTTGGCCGAGAGGTGCGAGTACTCCTCCAGGAAGTGGTGCTCGGAGGCCCAGGCGTACTTGAACCCGGACGCGTCCGCCTGGATGACGTACTCGGTCTCCTCCATCAGCGCCTTGTGCTCGGCCTCGGGATCGGTCTCGGCTCGTTTGCCGACGTATCCCTGTACGAAGATCCCGAATTCCAAGGGGGTTCACCGTCCTCGTCATTTCTGACGTACCGTCAGATCCTTGATGTGCCCGACTTTCGCACCGCGGGGCGGGTGCGTCAATAGCTGATGAGGCGTCAGATAGACGGGTTCGGGCGTCAGAAGAGCTTGACGCCCGCCAGCCAGCCGCCGTCGATCACGAACGGCTGCCCCGTGATGTACGCCGAGTCGTCCGAGGTCAGGAACAGCGCGAGCGCCGCCACCTCCTCCGGCTTGCCGATCCGCCCGAGCGGCACCAGGTTCCGGTACAGCTCCGCCGTCGCCGCCGGGTCCACGCCCTCCGGATTGCTCATCGGGGTGTCGATCGCGCCCGGGCAGACCGCGTTCACCCGGATCTGCTTCGCCGCCAGCTCCACCGCCGCGACCCGGGTCAGCCCGAGCACGGCGTGTTTGGTCGCCGCGTACGCGCCCACTCCGGCCATGCCCGTCAGGCCGGTGTACGAGGCGGTGTTGACGATCGTGCCGCCGCCGGCCGCCTCGATCTCGGGGGCGACCGTGCGGATCCCGAGGAAGCAGCCCACCTGGTTGACCTGCACGATCGCCTGGAACTCATCGAGCGGCGTGGACACCAGCTCGTTGAAGCGCAGGATCCCCGCGTTGTTCACCAGGCCGTCGATCCGCCCGAAGCGCTCCTTGGCGCGGTCGACCGCGGCCGTCCAGTCGGCCTCCTGGGTGACGTCGAGGTGGACGTACGCCGCCCTCTCCTCCCCCAGCTCCTTCGCCAGCGCCTCGCCCGCGTCGTCCAGGACGTCCCCGAGTACCACCCGGGCCCCCTCCGCGGCGAACAGCCGGGCCTCCTGCTCGCCCTGCCCGCGCGCCGCGCCCGTGACGATGACGACCCGCCCGTCCAGCTTGCCCATGCCTGCCACGCTCCTCAGCTCAGGTGTGGTGCGACCTCCGCGGCGAACGCCGCCATCTGGTCGGTGAGTTCGGTACGGCTCCGGGAGCGGAACCGGACCTGGATCTGGTGCACGCCCATCTCCCCGTACGCGCGCAGCGAGGCGGCCAGCGCCTGCGGCTTCCCGGTCAGCGTGCGCCGCCCGACGTCCCAGCCGGCGTCCCCGACGTACAGCGCCTCGGTGATCGCGCCGACGGTGACCGGCGCCTCGATGCCGGCCTCCTCGCGCAGCCGGCGGAGCTTGGCGATCTGCCCGGGCAGCCGGTCGCGCGGGTCGCCCTGCGGCAGCCAGCCGTCGCCGCGCAGCGCGGCCCGACGCACGGCGGCCGGCGAGGAGCCGCCGACCCAGACCGGCACCCGCTCCTGCGCGGGCCGGGGCCGCTGCCCGAGGTCCTTGAAGGCGAACCGCTCGCCGCTGAACTCCGCGTACTCCTCCGGTCCGAGCGCCGCCCGCAGCGCGTCGATCGTCTCGTCGAGCAGTCCGCCGCGCCGCGCGAAGTCCGCGCCGACCGCCTCGAACTCCTCCTGCACGTGCCCGGCCCCGACGCCGAGGATCAGCCGGCCGCCGGAGAGGCAGTCGAGCGTCGCGTACGCCTTGGCGCTGACCAGAGGGTGGCGCAGGCCGACGATCGCGACGTGCGACAGGAGCTTGACCCGCTCGGTGGCGGCGGCGAGGTAGGAGAGGGTGGCGACCGGGTCGTACCAGACGGTGCTCATCGCCGCGGCGAGCCGCCGCGGGATGGCGACGTGGTCGCAGGAGGCCAGATAGCCGAAGCCGGTCCGGTCGGCGACGCGGGCGATCTCCACCAGGTCGGCGGGGCCCGCGACGGCCTCCCAGGGCTCCGCGTACAGGGTGCTCTGCGACTGGACCGGGAGCTGCATCCCGTACATCACCATTGGACCCCACCCCTTGCCTGACGGAACGTCAGATACGGACGCGAGCCCCCATCGTCGTCACTGACGCATCGTCAGGCAAGGGGTGGGACGAGGTGGTCGAGGTTCGGCCGCGCCTCAGGAACCGGGCTCCGCGGCCCTCCTGCGCGAACGGCGCTCGCGCGCCCGCGGATGGACGGTGACGTACAGACCGGCCGCGCCGGCCGCCATCACGCCGAGGACGGCGGTCAGCCGCCCCCACAGCGGGCCGTCCTCCCCCAGCAGGAACACCGCCGAGTCCAGGGCGAACGCGACGACCGTGAAGACGGCGAGCGCGGAGGCCACTCGGTTGAGCCGGTTGTCCAGCTCCTCGGTGCGCTGCATGGCCGAGGCCAGCATCGAGTTGCTCACATAGCTGAGCAGCTTGTCCGCCCGGTCCTGGGTGCCGTCCAGGCCGATGACCTCGCGCGCCGCGAGATAGGTGGCCCGGTGGTCCTGCGCGGACTCGATGCGGTAGCTGTCCAGGTGGTAGAAGCCCGCCCAGATGCCGTCGAGGAAGTGCCGGAAGGCGTGCACGTCGGCCCGGTCGGGATGGGTCCCGGCCAGGTCGACGAGGATCTCGCGGCCGGCAAGCAGCGCGCCCGCGAGCAGCGACTGCTGGGCCACCGCGATGTCGGTCGGCTCGGTCATCGTGAGCAGCTCGCCCATCGGGACCCGGGGGTCGACGTCCCAGGCGTACGTGAACGGCAGCAGGACCCGGCAGGCCGGACCGAGTATCAGCTCCGGCACTCGCGGGTCGGTGGCCCACGGCGGGTCCTGCGTCACGAAGTGGCAGTTGTACCGGACCGAGCGGCGGTCCGTCGGCGACTCGTCGCCGGCGAGCTCCCGGTCGGGTCTGAGTCGCAGGCCGCGGACCAGGCCGCTGCCGACCGAGGCGTTCAGCATGGCGGACAGGATCGGCGCGTCCGCCTCGCGCAGCGCGTCGTTGACCCGGGCGTCCAGCGCGTCGAGTTCGGACAGCGACAGCCGCCGCAGGTCCTGCTCGTGCCGCAGCGCGTAGACGACGAGCACGGACCCGCCGCTCAGGATGCGGGCATGGCAGCCCGCTATCTCTATCCCGGGCAGGGATATCCCCGACACGGCCATGTCGGTCAGATCTATCTCGATGACCGCGTCGTGGTTGTACGCCAGTGAGCCCATCCGCCCGGCCACCGGCCGCAACTCGCCGTGCCCCGGGACCAGGACCGAGCCCTGGGTGAGGTCGGGCGAGCTGTAGTGGAGGGGGTACGCCCTGCTCTGCAGGTGCAGTACCTCCGTCATCTCCCACCGCCCCAGGACACCGCGACGTACTCGGGGATCAGGTCGCTCTCCGGGACCTCCACATGGTCCAGGTAGCGGCGCTGCAGCGACTCGGGGCCGTGGTCCTCCACCGACCCGCCGCCGAGCAGGCCGGGCAGCTCGTCGTGGGTGAGATAGCTGGCGTCCTCGGGGACGGAGCGGCGGCGGAACCAGAGCCGCTGGTCGGCGAGGACCCGGTTGTCCTCGGCCCAGTCGGGCCAGTAGCTGACGGCGGTGACCGCGTGGTCGGCGAACTCCGCGCCGAGCCGGGCCACCGCCCGCGCCTCGTCCGGCGGCAGATAGAAGACCAGGCCCTCGGCGACATACGCGACCGGCCGCCCGTCGGCGAGCTCACGGACCGCCGCGGCGACCGCCTCGCGGCCGGCCGGCGTGCCGAGGTCGGCGGCGAGATGGCGCACGTCGCGGCGCGGGATCACGCCCGCGTCCATGAGCTCGGCCGCGCGCTGCCGCTTGGCCTCGATCATGGTGGGCAGGTCGACCTCCAGGGCGGTGCGGAAGGGCAGCAGCCAGGGGTACGAGGAGAAGCCGGCGCCGCAGACGACGAGCACGGTGTCGGGGTCCTGGGCCAGGGCCCGCTCGAGCGTGTCCGCGATGAATCTGCCGCGCAGCGAGACCACCAGGTCGTCGTACGGGTACACGTCGCCGGCGAACTCCTCCCACAGGGCGCGCACGTCGCCCCGTTCGCCGTCCGGGATCCAGGCGGCGGCCAGCGGGTCGCGGGCGAGCTCGGGCCGGCGGGCCCGTGATTCGTTGACGAGATACGCGGTCTGCTCCACTCCAAGGTGCATGCCCGTAATGCAATCACGCCGACGATCAATGTCAACCTGGCGCAGAGGCAGGCCAGTTGGGGTGCGGGAGGGGGCGCGTAGGACGTTCCGACATGCGCCCCCTCTGCTTCTTCTACGCCCCCGGCCAGAGGCCGTCCTCCGTCAGCCCCAGCAGGTCGATGGCGTTGCCGCGCACGATCCGCTCGACGGTCGCCGGGTCCAGGTGCCCCATCTGGGCCTCGCCGACCTCGCGGGACTTGGGCCAGGTGGAGTCGGAGTGCGGGTAGTCGGTCTCGTACAGGACGTTGCCGACGCCGATGGAGTCCAGGTTCTTCAGGCCGAAGGCGTCGTCGAAGAAGCAGCCGTACACGTGCTCGGCGAAGAGCTCGGACGGCGGGCGCAGCACCTTGTCGGCGACTCCGCCCCAGCCGCGGTTCTCCTCCCAGACCACGTCCGCGCGCTCCAGGATGTACGGGATCCAGCCGATCTGGCCCTCCGCGTACATGATCTTCAGGTTCGGGAAGCGCTCGAACTTGCCGCTCATCAGCCAGTCGACCATCGAGAAGCAGCAGTTGGCGAAGGTGATGGTGGAGCCGACGGCGGGCGGCGCGTCCGCCGAGGTGGACGGCATGCGGCTGGAGGAGCCGATGTGCATCGCGACGACCGTGCCCGTCTCGTCGCAGGCCGCGAGGAACGGGTCCCAGTAGTCGGTGTGGATGGACGGCAGGCCCAGGTGCGGCGGTATCTCGGAGAACGCGACGGCGCGCACCCCGCGGGCGGCGTTGCGCCGGACCTCCTCGGCGGCGAGGTGGGCGTCCCAGAGCGGGATGAGGGTGAGCGGGATGAGCCGGCCGGCGGCGTCGGGGCCGCACCACTCCTCCACCATCCAGTCGTTGTACGCGCGCACGCCGAGCAGCCCCAGCTCGCGGTCGGACGCCTCGGTGAACGTCTGGCCGCAGAAACGGGGGAAGGTGGGGAAACACAGGGCGGACTGGACGTGGTTGACGTCCATGTCGGCGAGCCGGTCGGGGACGCTGTACGAGCCCGGGCGCATCTGCTCGTACGTGATCACCTCCAGCTTGATCTCGTCGCGGTCGTAGCCGACGGCGGTGTCGAGCCGGGTGAGCGGGCGGTGCAGGTCCTCGTACACCCACCAGTCGCCGATCGGCCCGTCGTCGCCCTTGGCGCCCATGACCGGGGCGAACTTGCCGCCGAGGAAGGTCATTTCCTTCAGGGGGGCGCGAACGATGCGCGGGCCGATGTCGCGGTACCTGGACGGGAGCCGGTCCCGCCAGACGCTGGGGGGCTCCACGGTGTGGTCGTCCACCGAGATGATCTTCGGGAAGGTCTCCATGGTGTCACGGTAGCGCCGATCTGACGGATCGTCAGCTTCTCGTGCGGTAGATCCTGTGCAGACAGTCACTCCATGCTGACGCGCCCCCTCCGGACAAGGCAGACTGTCTTGGGCGAAACCAGCGGTACGGGCAGGGGGAGCTATGGACCGTGAGAACGGCCCGCGAGTGCCGGGGCAGAGAGCTCCGCGAACGGGTCCCGAGGACGCGCCGACGCGCAGCGCCGCGGCAGGCGCGGCGCACGGTGCGGCGATGTCCGGTGCCCCGACGCCCGATGCGCCTGGGTCGGCGCCCGCGCCCGAGGCGGCCTCGGACCTGCGGTTCGGCGTGCTCGGCACCGTACGGGCCTGGCGGGGCGGCGAGGCGCTGCCGTCCGGCTCCCCGCAGCAGCGGGCCCTGCTCGCCGCGCTGCTGCTGCGCGACGGCCGCACCGCCACCGCGGGCGAGCTGATCGACGCGATCTGGGGCGACGAGCCCCCCTCGCAGGCACTCGCGGCGGTCCGTACGTACGCCTCCCGGCTGCGCAAGGTGCTCGACCCGGGCGTCCTGGTCAGCGACGCCGGCGGGTACGCGATCCGCGCCCCGCGCGAGGCCCTCGACCTCAACGTCGCCCAGGATCTGGCCGCCGAGGCGGAGAAACTGCGCGCGTCCGGCGGCCGCTGCGAGGCCCGCGCCCTGATCAACAAGTCGCTCGGGCTGTGGGACGGCGAGGTGCTCGCCTCCGTGCCCGGGCCGTACGCCGAGACGCAGCGGGCCCGTCTGGAGGAGTGGCGGCTCACCCTCCTGGAGACCCGGCTCGACATGGACCTGGAGGTCGGCAGCCATGCGGAGGCCGTCTCCGAGCTGACCGCGCTCACCGCCGCGCACCCCCTGCGCGAGCGACTGCGCGAACTCCTCATGCTCGCCCTGTACCGCAGCGGCCGGCAGGCAGAGGCGCTCGCCGTGTACGCGGACACCCGACGGCTGCTCGCGGACGAACTGGGCGTGGACCCGTGCCCCGAGCTGGCCCGGCTCCAGCAGCGGATCCTCCAGGCCGACGCGGAGCTCGCCCGCCCGGTGGCGGAGCAGACCCCCGCGCCGGCGACCGTCTCCCGCCCCGCGCAACTCCCAGCGACCGTCTCCGACTTCACCGGCCGCGCCGCGTTCGTGCACGAGCTGGGCGACCGGCTGGCCACGGCGGAGGGCCGTGTGATGGCCGTCTCGGCGCTCGCCGGCATCGGCGGCGTCGGCAAGACGACCCTCGCCGTGCACGTCGCCCACGCGGCGCGCCCGCACTTCCCGGACGGCCAGCTGTACGTGGACCTGCAGGGCGCGGGGGCGCGGGCGGCGGCGCCGGAGACGGTGCTCGGCGCGTTCCTGCGCGCCCTGGGCACGCCCGACTCGGCGATCCCGGACTCGCTGGACGAGCGGGCCGCGCTGTACCGCTCGACGCTGGACGGCCGCCGGGTCCTGGTGCTGCTCGACAACGCGCGGGACGCGGCCCAGATCCGTCCGCTGCTGCCCGGCACGGCGGGCTGCGCGGCGCTGGTGACCAGCCGGATCCGGATGGTGGACCTGGCGGGGGCGCATCTGGTGGACCTGGACGTGATGTCCCCGGAGGAGGCGCTCCAGCTCTTCACGAAGATCGTGGGCGAGGAGCGGGTGCGGGCGGAACGGGAGGCGGCGCTCGACGTGGTCGCGGCGTGCGGTTTCCTGCCGCTGGCGATCCGCATCGCCGCGTCCCGGCTGTCGGCGCGGCGCACGTGGACGGTCTCGGTGCTCGCCGCGAAGCTCGCCGACGAGCGCCGCCGGCTCGACGAGCTCCAGGCGGGGGACCTCGCGGTCAAGGCCACCTTCGAGCTCGGCTACGGCCAGCTGGAGCCGGCCCAGGCCCGCGCGTTCCGCCTGCTCGGCCTCCCGGACGGCCCCGACATCTCCCTGGCCGCCGCGGCCGCAGTCCTGGACCTCCCCCTCCACGACGCCGAGGACCTCCTGGAGGCCCTCGTGGACACCTCCCTCCTGGAGTCCGCCGCCCCCGGCCGCTACCGCTACCACGACCTCGTCCGCCTCTACGCGCGTGCATGCGCGGAGCGCGACGAGCAGCCGCCGGCGGAGCGAGAGGCGGCGCTGTCGCGACTCCTTGACTTCTATCTGTCGACGGCGGCGGGGGTGTACGCGATCGAGCGGCCGGGCGACCGCCTGGTCGACCACCTGGAGCCCACGGCGTACGAGGGCCTGGCGTTCACGGACCGCCACGAGGCCCAGGACTGGCTCTACGCGGAGGCGAACTGCCTGCTGGCGTGCGTCCGGCAGTCGGCCGGCGCGGGAACGCTGCGGCGGGCGGTGGACCTGCTGTGGGCGTCGGTCGACCTGGGCGAGTCCGGTGCCAACTCCAAGCAGTACGAGTCAGTGGCCGCGGCGCTGCGCGACGCCGCACGCGAGGCCGGCGACCAATACGCCGAGGCCCGTGGGCTGATGGCGCTCAGCAACGTCCACGCCCACACGGGGCGCTTCGACGAGGCCGACCGTGACGCCGCACTCGCCGCCGGCCTCGCCGAGCAGACCAAGGACGCCCTCACCCTCGCCTGGGCGGCCAACTCCCGTGGCATCGTCGCGATCTACCAGAGCCGCCACGCCGACGGCGAGAAGCACCTGACCGACGCCATCGACGGCTTCCGGGCGGACGGGAACGGGCCCAGCGAAGCCAGCGCCCTGTGCAACCTCTCGCGGATCCACCTGGCGATGGGACGCCTCAAGAGCGCCGTCTCGCTGGCCGAACGCGGCATCGCCATCTACGACTCCATGGGCAACTCCTTCCGTGGGGCCAACGGCCGCTACGCGCTCGGGATGGCGCTCACCGAGAGCGGCAAACACGCACTGGGCGCGGAGGCGCTGCGCGCTGCGCTGGCCGTGTTCCGGGACAGCCGGCAGCGGCTGTGGGAGGGCATGACGCTCTACCGGCTGGCAGAGGTCGATATCGCGGCCCGTCGGCCCGCCCAGGCGGCCGCGATGGCGGAGCAGGCGCTCGCGGTGCTGAACGGCGTCGGCGGGGAGTGGCGGCGCGCCAACGTCCTCACCGTCCTCGGCAGGGCGCTCCAGGGCATCGGTCACACCGACCGCTCCCAGGTCTGCTGGAGCGAGGCGCTCACCATTCACGAGGGGCTGGGCTCGCCCGAGGCCGCGCTCCTGCGATCGCTGCTGACGCCCTCCGCTGCCGCATAACGGGCCCGGTCTGCACGTTCATCGAACGTTTATCGCCGCGGGGGATGCTCCTTCACATCGATCCGTCGCGTCGGGGGGCAGACGGGTCGGCGAGGGGTCTGTCACTCCGACGCACTAGGGTGAACGGCCCTACGAGGCCCGCCCGGCCGCCCACGGGGGAGCAGCCGGACGGGCCTCCACAGACCAACTCCACTGCAATAGGGAGGGACTCACGATGACCGAGCCCAAGAAGAGCGAGACCGAGCTGAAGCCCCAGGACCAGCACGCCACCGGTGGCGACGTCACGACCCTGGACCAGCACGCCACCGGCGGCGACATCCGGACGATGGACCAGCACGCCACGAGCGAGCCGATCAAGCCGCTGGACCAGCACGCCACCACCGAGCCGGCCAAGTAGCCACTCCCCCACGGGGTACGGCTGCGGCGGCGCCAACGGGGGAGCCGCCGGGGCCGTGCGCGTCCGGCCGACGAACGCAGGCGCATGGGGGACGTCCATCGGGCTCGGGGGAACCCGGCGGACTGGGCGCGGCGCGCGGCGACCGGACGCGGAACAGAGGGGCCGGGCATCTGCCCGGCCCCTCTGCCATGTCACCAACATGCTCGCTCTCGCGAACTTCTGGCCAGTTGTTGGCTGGTAATGCGTACAACCATGGTGTTGACGATCGCAAACAGACACAGTCACGTCATCGGATTCCCTGACTTCTCCAGGAGTTGGACATGACCCGCACCAAGCGCCTCCTCGTCGGCGCCTTCATCGCCGCGGCCGTCGCCGTCGGCACCGCGAGCCCGGCGCTGGCTGACCAGCACGTCACCGACGTCGGCACGGGTGTCCACGTCACCACCACGATGTGACGGCTCCCATGACTCGGCCCCCGCACCTCACGGTGCGGGGGCCGAGTCATGCCGCGGTGCGACTGACGCGTCAGTCGTGCGTCGCCGCGCGCCGGCGCTTGCGCCAGATCAGCGTGGCGCCGCCCGCGGCCAGGAGGGCCGCGGCCGTGCCTGCCAGGGTGAGGGCCTGGTTGCTGCCGGTGTCCGCCAGGTCGCCGTCACCGGTGCCGCCGGGCGGCGGGGTGGGCCCGCCGGTCGTGGGCGTCGGCGAAGGGGTCTGGCTCGGGCCCGGGGTGGGGTCCGTCGGCGTCGGGGTGGGCGTTGGCTTCGGCGTCGGGCCGGGGTTTCCGCCGCCCGCCTTGCCGGAGTTGTCGCCGCCCAGCAGCGTCGTCCCGGTGTCCTGGTAGCCCAGCACCTCGTTCTTGGAGCCCTTCGTCACCGACGGCAGGTTCGGCTTCTCCGCCTTGAACTGCGCCTGGGAGACCGGCCGCTGCGGCTGCTTCGAGAAGTCGACGCCGCCGACGGTGTAGACCCACACCTCACCGTTGACCGGGATCTCGTACTTGAAGTCGCCCTCGGTGTAGGACTTCCTCATCTCCCGCCAGACGGTCATCTTGTCCCAGTCGGCGTTCTTGCCGCGCAGGGGCCAGCGGGCCACGTCGTTGCTGTTGACGATCTTGTTGAAGGAGCCGCCGAAGGCCTTCGGGTCCTTCGTGACGGTCTGCCGCACGTACTCGGCGCCGATCCGCGCCTTGTAGGTCCGGCGCAGGTCCGCGTACTTGGGGTCGGTGTTGACCTGCCTGTCCACCACGGGAAGGATCGTCTCGCGGTAGACCCGCATGTTGTGCTCGGTCTGCTCCTTCGTCAGCTTGCAGGGCATCCCGCCGCCGGGGCCGGGAGCGTCGTAGTCCTGCGCGACGGTCTTCACCTCGAGCGGCGCATTGAGGATGTAGAGGCCGTCGTCCTCCAGCCGGACCTCGGCCTTCCGCGGCACGATCCAGTTCCGGGTGGAGCCCATGCACGGCGCGCCGTCGATCTTGGTGATCCGGTCCCAGAACGCCTTGCCGGCCTCGGTCTTGGGGTCTTCCGCGCGGCCGAAGTCGCGCTTCATCTCCATGTCCGCCTGCAGCAGGACGCGGCCGGCGTCGGTCTTGTCGAACGGCGACTGCATGATCGTGCCCGGGTCGTCGGGGTTCAGGTTGACCCAGAAGTGATCAGGGGTGAGCGCCAGCCAGGTGAAGAAGGCGTCGGAGATCAGCTGGGCCTTCTCCTTGCCCCCGTAGCCGCCCTCGCCCTCCTCGGCGTTCTTCGCGCTGAAGGCGTACGACACGTTGCCGCCCTTGGTCTGTCCGATGAAGGACAGGTCGAGGGTGGAGAAGTCGATGCCGCCGTAGGAGCGCATGTTCTGCGCGGGGTTGCTGATGAGACCGCGGGACCGCTCCTGCATGCGCCGCACGTCCTCGGGGGTCACAGGCGACTGCCGGACCATGTTGGTCCCCGAGCCGAAGGACGGCTTGTTGGGGTCGGGAGTGAGCAACGTCCGGTTGCTCGGCGTGTACGTGCCCTGCGTGAACCGCGGGTTCGGCGTGGCGCCGTGCCGGTAGTACTTCACCCCGGCGGCCTTGTACTTCTTGACGGTCTCGTCGTCGGGCTGCTGGCCGTTGATGTAGACCACGCGCCAGCCCCGCTTGACCAGCTCGGCGTCGATCTTGAGCTGCCGGGCGTCGTAGCCGATGCCCGACTTGATCTCGTAGATGGTCTTGGTGCGCAGATTGACCGAGTCGAAGACCCGGCCGTCCTTCATCACGGTCTTGCCGAGCGTCCGCTCCAGTTCCCGGTGGAGCCGGGGGTCCAGGTCGCGGAGGTTCTTCTGGCACAGCCAGTCGACGCCACCGAGGTCGAGGTACTTCACGACCTCCGCCTCGAAGGCGTTGCCGCGCCGGTTGTTGCCCTCGTTGCGGCCGTAGACGTTGTTCAGCCACTCGTTGAACGTGCCCTCGTAGGGCTTGCTGCCGGACTGCTTCTCCTTCCAGGTGGCGACCGCGTTCTCCGGCGTGCCCCAGGCGTACTTCTTGGGGTTGTCCCCGTCCGGCAGCTTGATCAGGCTGGGGTCGGACAGGAGCCCGTAGCCGAGGGAGAGGTGGTCGAACGCGTAGAAGCGGTCCTCGGCGTTCGGCGTCTTCCACTGGTTCGGTCCGGCCGGCTTGTAGCCGGGCAGCCGGTTCATCGGCGGCGGCGTCGGCGACGTGCCGTACTTGTCCTGGCAGCGCCCCAGCATGGGCTTGGGCGGCGCCGCGTCCGCGGTGTCCTGGAGTACGGGCAGCGGCCCGGCGGCCAGTATGGCCGCGCCGAGCACGAAGCCCACCCGGCGCAGCAGGCGCCCGCCGGGCGTACGTATCGCAGAATGCATTCTCGATCGGGTCCCTCGTGGGGGCAGGGATGACGATCCAGCGCCGGGGGCAGATGGCGCCCCGGTCAGAGGTGGTGCACGGCCCCCGTTGGTGTCACCACACGGGACGACACTAGTCACCGAGCCCTCGTCGCGCCCAAGCGTTTCTCGGCGCGCCACGGAATCAACAGGGCCTGCACACAAGTCGCTTGAGTGCTTCCGCATGACGGCGCGTAGGCTGCCCGGCATGGACGAGTCCGACCGCTCCCCCACCCGCGCACAGCTCCTCGACGCGTGGCTGGACGACCTCCAGGTGCTCGTCGGCCGGCTCGAACAGGACGGCCTGCCCGACGGCTTCCCGTTCGACTACAGCCCGGAGTCGCTGTCCGCTCTGGAGCGGTTCGTGCTCGACGAGGGCGCGGACCCCTGGTTCCGCCGGGCGGCGACGGGGTACGCCGGGGAGATCCTGATGGACGTCTGCGGCGGCCGGTGGGACGTCGACCCCGACTCCGGTGAGCCCGTGGTCCGCCCCGATCCCGCGCTCGCCCTGGAGCCCCTGCACGTCGGCGTCCTGATCGACGTCGCCCTCGCCGAGCAGTCGGGCGAGGTGTTCGCGCGCGAGCGGGAGGCGCTCGCCGACGCGGTCGCGGCCCTGCGGAGGACCGACCCGGAGTACCGGCCGGTCAAGGAGCGCTCCCCGCTGGACCCGATCGGCCCGCAGCCCGAGGACCCGTGGCTCACCCGATGGCTGGACGACCGGCAGTCCGCGTTCCCCGCCTGGGCCGCGGAGACCGGGGCGCCCGGCGGCGCCGGGGCCTGGGACTTCGGCCCCGGGAGCCTCGACCTGCTGGACCGTGTCCTGCGCGCCCGCTACCCCACCGAGGCCGCCTTCGACGCCGACCCGGACGCGCCCTTCCGCGCCGGCGCCGTCTGGTACCTCGGGGAGGTCGTCCGCCGCCACCGCGACTCCGTCTGGCTGTACTGGGCGGTCGAGCCGGGCGCCCCGCGAGGCAGCCACCACCACCCGGACAATCCCTGGTCCGGCATCCCCTTCACCCACCAGCCGCACAAGCGCCGGGCCCGCGCCGTCGACCCCGCGGACGTCCTGCGCAACGCACTGCACTTCGGCCCCGGCTACCCGCTGCGCCGCGCCCTGGACGGCTTCCACTGACGGGCGGTGGTTTCTCCGGGCCTCCGTGGGCATGGTCGGAGCGGATCCCCGTCCTGATGGAGGCAGCACCGTGACGATGGAGGCAGCACCGTGACGTTCGATCAGTCGGCCGCAGAGGTCCACGCCCCGCCCGCCCTCGCCCCGGAGCTCGTCGCCGCGTGGCAGGCGGGCGGCGGGCCGGTGGTCGAACTCCTCGAGGAGGTCCGCGCGCTCGGGCCCGTCGCCCGGGTTCCGTTCGGGGCGGCGAACGCCGTGCTCGTCAGCCTCCCCGAGGCCGTGCACCACGTGCTCGCCCTGCACCCCGACCGGTACGTCAAGCGCTCCCACCGGCTCGCCCCGCTCCTCGGGGACGGGGTCCTCACCGCGTCCGGCGAGGCGTGGCGGACGCAGCGGCGGCTGCTCCAGCGGCACTTCACCGGGCAGGGGATCCGCCGGTACGACCAGGCCATCGCCGACGCCGCCGAGCGGACCGCGCGCCTCTGGAACGACGCCGCCCGCTCGGGCGAGGTCCGCGACATCGCCGCCGACCTGCGGTTCTACTCGCTCGACGTCATCTGGCGCTGCCTGACCGGCCACGCCGTGACCCCGGAGACGTACGACGAACTGCGGGCCGTCGACACCGTCCTCGCCTCACTGCCCGTCGTGCCCCGGCCCGGCGACGCGCCACCGGACCTCTCCGCCGACGTCGCCCGCATCGACGCCGTCGTGGAACGGGTGATCGCCGACGCCCGGAACGCCCCCGGCGGCCCGGCGCTGCTGCACGTCCTGCTCGACGCCGAGCACGCCCACCACTACACCGAGCGGCTGATCCGCGACGAGCTCGTCACCCTGCTCTTCGCCGGCCACGAGACCACCGCGTCCACGCTCGCCTGGCTGTACCTGCTCCTCGACGCCCATCCGGACCGGCGCGCCTGGGCGCTCGACCGCAAGTCCGACGGCGTCCAGGCCCTCGTCAGCGAGACGCTGCGGCTCTATCCGGTGGCCTGGCTGATGCCCCGCCACGCCCTGGAGGACGACGTCCTCGCCGGGTACCGCGTCGACGCCGGTGATCTCATCCTCACCAGTCCGTACTTCACCCACCGGGACCCGTCCCTGTGGCCCGACCCCGACGCCTTCCGCCCCGAGCGATTCCTGGACGCCGACCGCCGCCCCGCCGGGCACGGGACCTACTACCCCTTCGGCCTCGGCCCCCGCGCCTGCCTCGGCGCGCAGTTCGCCCTCCGCGAGGCGGGCGTCCTCCTCGAACGACTCCTCCCCGCCTTCGTCCCCCGGCTCCACGACCGCCCCGGACCCGCCTTCGACATCACCGTCCACCCCGACGGGCCGGTGCGCGCCACGATTCAGCGGGCGTAGGAGCCCAGGCCCACCAGGCAGTACACGTACTCGTTGATCGTCGTGCCGTTCATCGTGTAGCGGTACGAGAAGGCGTACTGGGTCCTCGGATTGTTCCGGCAGCGGTTCATGTCCGAGGTGAACGGGATCGTCTGGATCACCTTGTAGTGGGCGTCGGAGGCCGAGCAGGGGACCTCGTCCACGTCGCTGACGCTCTGGGCCGTATCGGAGGTCGGGAGGGATCCGTTGAGGCAGGCGCCCGCGTCGTACGGGTCCGGCGCGTCCTCGGTCGTCGGGGTGGAGACGGGCTCCTCGGTGACGGGCTCGTCGGTCGTCGGAGTGCTGACGGGGTCCGAGGTCGGGGCGTCCGTCGACGGGTCCGGCGGCGGCTCGTAGGAGGACGCGTACGTCGGGGACGACGACGGGTACGCGGACGTCTCACCGTCCTCGTCCGAGCCGTTCGTCAGCACGAGCGCGGCGATCACGGCGCCCACCACGCCCAGCGTCACCAGATACCCGAGCGCCCCGGACTTCTGCGCCGCCGGCCGGCCGCCTGTGATCCGGATCCGCACCAGCGCCTCCCCTCCGGGGACGGCGACCCGGACGAGGTCGCCGTCGCGGGCGCCCGGCGGGATGTCCACATGGGCGGGGCCGCTCGGCAGGGTGAGCGTCAGACCCACCCCGACGGCGGCCTGCTGGGGCGTGAGGTCCAGGGGTATTTCCGGCGACGGCGACGGCGACGACACCTGACAGCTCCAGAGTCCGAAGGGAACGCGCAGGAACACCTCATATGACGTACCGGCTACGGGAGTTGGTTGCGCACCCCGCGTCTCCGCCCGCTCCCGGCTCGCCGGGAGACTCGCCACCAGATGGGCGCCCCTCTCCGTCGACGCGATCACCAGCGTGCCGCCGTGGCGGGTGGCCAGGTCGCGGGCTATCGGGAGGCCGAGGCCCGCGCCGCCCGCCGTGCGGGTGCGGGACTCGTCGAGGCGGGTGAAGCGGTCGAAGACACGGGCGCGGTCGGCGGGCGGAATGCCCGGGCCGTCGTCGCGGACCTCCAGGACGACCGCCCCGTCGGCCACGCGGACCGTCACGTCGACCATCGCCGTCGCGTGGCGGCAGGCGTTGCCGAGGAGGTTCCGCACCAGCCGCTCCAGCTGCGCCGCGCTGCCGTCGACGAAGGCCGGGGCGGGAGCCGCGCAGGTGAGCCGGAGCCGGCCCGTGTCCGGGAGGTGCTGGTGCTCGCGGACCAGGTCCTCCGCGAGCGCCGCCAGGTCGACCGGCTCCGCCGCCGGGCCCAGGTGCCGGGCGCCGTCCAGGCTCGCCAGGAGCAGAAGGTCGTCGGCCAGCGCCTGGAGCCGGACGACGTCGGCGGCGGCGTCCGCCACGACGGCCGGCCAGACGACCGAGTCCGGGTGCCGGAGCGCCGATTCGAGCTGGGCGCGCAGGGCGGCCAGCGGACTGCGCAGCTCGTGGGCCGCGTCGGCCACGAACTGCTGCTGCCGCGCCGACGCCTGCTCCAGGCGGTCGAGCGTGTCGTTCGTGGTGCGGGCGAGGCGCGCGATCGCGTCCTGCGTCGGCGGCACCGGGACTCGGCGGTCCAGCGACTGGCCGGTGATGTCGGCGAGTTCGCGCCGGATCGCCTCGACCGGGCGCAGGGCGCGCGCCACCGAGACGTGCACGAGCGCCCCGGTGAACAGGGAGATCAGCGGCACCCCGGTGGTCATCGCGATCCAGAAGATCGAGTCGGCGTCCTGCCAGGTGAGCTGGGCCTGGCGGAGCAGCACGACCCCGCCCAGGGAGAGGGCGCCCGTGGTGCCGGCCGCCGCGAGGACCAGACGGCCCCGGAAGGACAGCCCGCCGCCGCCCCGTCCGAGCGCCGTCCACACGGCCGCCGCCGTCAGCAGGCCGGCCGACGGGCCGATGCACGCCAGGCCCCAGCGAAGAGCCTCCTCGGCCACGAGCCACGGCTTGATCTCGTTCTCCGTCCTGAGCCACGCGCAGTACGTGGTGAACAGGGCGCCCGAGACCGCCCCCGCGACCACCGCCGTCCGCTGGCGAACGGGCCGGGGGTGGGCCCCGCCCGCCCACCAGCAGGCGGCGGCGACGCACAGCGCCCCCGCCAGGGCGCCGCCGCCCGTGATCAGCTCGATCTGCGGGCCGACGCGGTTGTCGCGGGCGAGCACGGCCATCACCGGCGAGCGCGGGCCCGCCTTCCCGTCCGCGTACTCCAGCCAGCACACCGCCACCAGCACGACCAGCGCCGCCACGAGCCCCGCCGCCCACACCGGGCCGTACCGGCGCGCCCGCTCACCCACGGCCCACCACCCGGTATCCCGCCCCGCGCACCGTCTCGATCGTCTCCCGCCCGAACGGCGTGTCGATCTTCTTCCGTACGGCGCGGATGTAGACGTGCACGATGTTCGGGTCGCCGGTGAAGTCCGCCGACCACACCGTGTCCAGGACGTCCAGCGTCGGCACCACCTCGTCCGCGCGCGCCATCAGGCACTGCAGCACGGCGAACTCCTTCGGCGTCAGCCGGACGACGGTCTCCCCTCGCCCACAGGTCCGGCGGGCGGGGTCGAGCCAGAGGTCCCCGCACTCCAGAAGCGTGCGGGCGCGGGCCCCGCCCCGGCGCAGCAGCGCCCGCAGCCGGGCCTCCAGGACGACGTACGAGAACGGCTTCGCCAGGTAGTCGTCGGCTCCGGTGTCCAGGCCCTCGGCCTCGTCGTACTCGCCGTTCTTCGCCGTCAGCATCATCACCGGCACGTCGTTGTCCTCGGCGCGGAGCCGGGAGCAGACCTGGTAGCCGTTGAGGCCGGGCAGCATGATGTCGAGCAGGACCGCCGCGTAGCGGTGCTCACGAGCCAAGTGCAGCCCGGTGACGCCGTCGTGGGCCACGTCGACGGTGTAGCCGACGGCCGACAGGCCGCGCCGCAGCGAGGCGGCGATCCGTTCCTCGTCCTCGATCACCAGTAGGCGCATGCGGCCGAGTATCGCCCGCGCGCCGGACGTGCGGCTGAGGAAATCCTCAGCCTCCTTCAGGCGGTCTTCAGCCGCCCTCGCCGAGGGTCCTCGGCATGCTCACGCTTCCCGCTCCCGCACGCACCGCCACGACGAAGGCCGCGAAGACCGCGCCCCGCACCACGCGTCGGACCGCGCCGCGCACCGCCCCCGCTCTGCTCGCCGCCGTCTTCTTCGCCCTGTACACGGCGTACGCGCTGCGCGAGCACGCCCGGTTCCGGACGACCGGCTACGACCTGGGGATCTTCGGACAGGCGGTGCGCGCGTACGCCGAGGGCCGCGCGCCGGCCTCGGAGATCCGTACGGCGACCGCCCCGCCCGGCTTCACCGCCGACGCGTTCCCGCTGCTGGGCGACCACTTCCATCCCGTACTGGCCGTGCTCGCCCCGTTCTACCGGCTCGCGCCGCACGTCGAGACCCTGCTGGTGGCGCAGGCGGGGCTGGTCGCCCTGTCCGTGTACGTGATCGCGCGCACGGCCCAACGGCAGCTGCCAGAGCTGCGGTTCGCGCCGATGGCCGTCGGCACCGCCGCGGGCCTGTGCTGGGGCGTGCAGCAGCTCGTCGGCTTCGACTTCCACGAGGTGGCGTTCGCGGTGCCGTTGCTGGCGCTGGCCTGCCGCGCCCATCTCGACGACCGGCCTCGGGCCGCCGCCTGCTGGGCCGGCGCCCTGCTGCTCGTGAAGGAGGACCTGGGCGCGACGGCCTTCGTGTTCGGACTGCTGCTGGTGCACCGGAATCGCCGACACCGCCGGAACCGCCAGGTCGGGCTGGCGCTGTGCGCGTTCGCCGCCGTGGGTTCGGTCGTCATCGTGTGCGCGGTGCTCCCAGCCCTGGCGCCGGACGGCCGGTACGGATACCTGGACCAGGCCCAGCCGTACGGCGTCCTCGACGGCTGGCCGGTGAAGTCGGAGACCCTGGTCGCGCTGCTCGCCGCCACCGGCGGCCTGGTGCTGCGCAGCCCTCTCGCGCTCCTGCTGCTGCCCACCCTGGCATGGCGGTTCACCTCGTCCAACCCGGCCTACTGGGGGCCCGGCCTGCACTACTCGGCCGTCCTCGCGCCGGTGGCCTTGGCCGCCCTGATCGACGCGCTGCGACGAGGGGCGCGACTGCCGCTCGCCGTCCCGCTGGCCGTCGCCCTCGTGATGCTGCCGGCGCAGCCCCTGAGCGACCTGGCGCGGCCCGGCTTCTGGCAGGAGGACTCGCGGGAGGCCGCCGCCCGCGCGGCACTGCGGCTCGTGCCGGACGGCGCACCGGTGGCGGCGAGCAACAGCCTCGTGCCGCATCTGACCGACCGCACCCGGGCGCATCTCGTCGCGGACGGGGTCCTCGAACGCCGCCCGGAGCTGGAGTGGATCGTGGCCGACCGGACGGACCCGTTCCCCTGGGGCGCCGTGGACGCCGTCGTCCGGCGGGCGGAGGAGCTCGGCTGGCGGCGAGTGCGGGAGGAGAGCGGCATCATCGTCCTCACCCGCGCGCCCGCGTCGCCGTAGCCTCGCGTCAGGCGCCCGACCGCGCCCGCAGCTCGCCCTTCGTCACCTTCCCGCTCGCGTTCCTCGGAAGCTCCGTCACGAACTCGACCTCCCTCGGGACCTTGTAGTTCGCCATCTCCCGCCGTGACCAGGCGATCAGGTCGTCCGCCGTCAGCGTCGCCCCCGCACGCCGGACCGCGTACGCCTTGCCGACCTCGCCCAGCCTCGGGTCCGGGACGCCGATGACCGCGACGTCGGCGATGTCGGGGTGGAGGCCCAGGAGTTGCTCGATCTCCGCGGGGTACGCGTTGAAGCCGCCGACGATGAACATGTCCTTGATGCGGTCGGTGATCCGCAGGTTGCCCGCCTCGTCGAGCACGCCCACGTCGCCCGTGTGCAGCCAGCCGTCCGCGTCGATCGTCCGGGCCGTCTCCTCCGCGTCCTCGAAGTAGCCGCTCATCACGTGGTGGCCGCGGACCAGGATCTCGCCCGCCTCGGACAGGCGGACCTCCGTGTCGGGGATCGGGCGGCCGGAGGTCGTGGCGATGACCTCGGCCGCGTCGCCCCGCCGGCACATCGTGACGATGCCGCTCGCCTCGGACAGTCCGTACGCCGTCAGGACCGTGCCCACGCCCAGCTCCCCGCGCAGCCGCTCCACGAGCCGCAGCGGCACCACCGCCGCGCCGGTCACCACCAGCCTGAGCGCCGACAGGTCGTACGTGGAGCGGGTTGGGTGGTCGAGCAGGGACTGGTGCAGGGTCGGCGGGCCGGGCAGTACCGAGACGCGCTCCGACGCGATGTTCGCGAGCACCGTGTCCACGTTGAACACCGGCTGCGGGATCATCACCGCGCCCCGCGTCAGGCAGGCGATGATGCCGGCCTTGTAGCCGAAGGTGTGGAAGAACGGGTTCACGATCAGATACCGGTCCCCCTGCCGCAGGCCCGCCAGCTCCGCCCACACGTCGTAGCACCGCAGCGTCTGCGCGTGGCTGATCACCGCGCCCTTCGGGCGGCCGGTCGTCCCGGAGGTGTAGACGATGTCCGAGGGGGCCGAGGACTCGACCGCGTCCGCCCGCGCCCGGACCTCCTGCGCGGACACCGACTCGCCCTCCGCCAGGAAGTCCTTCCAGGTGGTGTAGTCGTCCGGCGCGGTGTCCCCGAGCACCACCACCCGCTCCAGGTCCGGGAGTTCGACCCCCGCCCGGCGCAGGGACGCCACGTACGAGGTGCCCAGGAACGTGCCCGTGATGAACAGCAGCCGCGCCCGCGAGCGGTTCAGCACGTACGCCGCCTCCGCGCCCTTGAAGCGGGTGTTCAGCGGGACAAGCACCGCGCCCGCCGTCACCGCGCCCAGCGCCGAGACGATCCAGTCGAGGGTGTTCGGGGCCCAGATCGCGACCCGGTCGCCGGACCGGACGCCCGCCGCCATGCACGCGGCGGCGGCGCGTTCGACGCGTTCGCCCAGCTCGGCGTACGAGACGCGGGTGCGGCCCTCGACGACCGCCTCCTGTGTCCCGTACCGCTGCGCCGCCGAGCGCACCAGCCTCGGTATCGAGCCCCACTCCAGGTCGCCGCGCATCTGCACCCCTCCAAAGAGCTGACTGTCCGTCAGATTAGCTGTAGCCTGACGCGCTGTCAGCATCGGCGATCGGGGAGGTTGCAGTGCTCAAGGACGCCACGGCCATCGTCGGGATCGGACAGACCCCGTTCGCGAAACAACTCCCCGAGTCGGAGAAGACCCTGGCCTGCCGGGCGATCCTGGCCGCCCTCGACGACGCCGGCATCGCCCCCTCCGAGGTCGACGCCTTCGCCTCGTACACGATGGAGGAGACCGACGAGGTCGAGGTCGCCAAGGCGATCGGGGCCGGCGACGTCACCTTCTTCAGCAAGGTGGGGTACGGCGGCGGCGGATCCTGCGCCACCGTCGGACACCTCGCCGCCGCGATCGCGACCGGGCAGGCAGGCGTCGGCGTCGCCTGGCGCTCCCGCAAGCGCGGCAGCGGACCGAGACCGTGGAAGAACACGGCCGTTCAGCTGCCGACGCCCGGCCAATGGACCCGCCCCTTCGGTCTGCTCCGGCCCTCCGACGAGATCGGCATGCTGGCCCGCCGCTACATGCACGAGTACGGGGCCACCCGCGACCATCTCTTCAACGTCGCCCTCGCCTGCCGCAACCGCGCCAACCAGAACCCCGCCGCGATCATGTACGAGCGGCCGCTGACCCGCGAGATGTACATGACCGCCCGCTGGATCAGCGAACCGCTCTGCCTCTTCGACAACTGCCTGGAGACCGACGGGGCGCTGGCCTGCGTGATCGTCTCCGCCGAGCGCGCCCGCGACTGCCGGCAGAAGCCCGTGTACGTGCACTCCGCCGCCCAGGGCCTGCCCGCCCAGCACCACGGCATGGTCAACTACTGGAACGACGACCCGCTCACCGGACCCGCCTGGACCGCCGCCCGACACCTGTGGAAGCAGGCCGACTTCGGCCCGCAGGACGTCGACGTCGCCCAGATCTACGACGCGTTCACCCCGCTCATCCCGCTCTCCCTGGAGGGGTACGGATTCTGCGGGCGCGGCGAGGGCGGCGCGTTCACCGAGGGCGGCGCGCTGGAGATCGGCGGCCTGCTCCCCCTCAACACCGGCGGCGGCGG
The DNA here is from genome assembly GCF_036566765.1 of Streptomyces sp. Taxonomy (GTDB): domain Bacteria; phylum Actinomycetota; class Actinomycetes; order Streptomycetales; family Streptomycetaceae; genus Streptomyces. Next base: position 3,843 of record NZ_DATCVQ010000553.1, on the reverse strand, counting down.
CCTCTCCGAGGCGTACGTGCACGGCTTCAACCTCATCAACGAGGGCGTCAAGCAGCTCCGCGGCGCGTCCACCGCCCAGGTCCCGGACGCCGCGACCTGCCTCGTCACCGCCGGCGAGGGCGTCCCCACATCGGCCATCCTGCTGAGGAGTTGAGAAGCTTCCATGAGCCTGCTGACACCGGTCGTCGACGAGGACGGCGCGCCGTTCTGGGAGTACGCGGCCCGAGGCGAGCTGCGCATCCAGGCCTGCGCCGCCCCCGACTGCGGCGAGCTGCGCTTCCCGCCCCGGCCCTGCTGCCCGCACTGCGGATCCTTCGACAGCGAGTGGCGGCTGATGTCCGGCCGGGGCCGGATCTGGTCGTACGTGATCCCGCACCCGCCGCTGCTTCCCGAGTACGCCGCCCAGGCCCCGTACAACGCGGTCCTCGTCGAACTCCTCGAAGCGCCCCGCATCCGGCTGGTCGGCAACGTGGTGGCCGCGCCGGACGCGCCGCTGAACTCGGTGGACCCGGCACGGCTGCGGATCGGGGCGGCGGTGAAGGCGGCGTTCGCCGAGGTCGACGGGGTGACCGTGCCTCGCTGGCTGCTGGAGCGCGGGTGAGCGCCCCGAGCGGTATCGCCGTCGAGCGGGACAAGGAGTCCGGGGTCGCGGTCGTCACCCTGGACCGGGCCGAGAAGCACAACGCGATCACCCTGGAGATGGCGCGCGAGCTCGGCGAGGTGTGGCGGGGCTTCCGGTACGAGGACGAGATCCGCGCGATCGTCGTCACCGGCGCGGGCGGTCGGGCCTTCTGCACCGGCATCGACCGCACGGCCGCCACGGAGGTCCCGCAGCCCTCGTCTCCGTACACGATCGACGATCCGCTGCTCGCGATCGGGCCCAAGGCGAACGACCTGTGGAAGCCGGTGGTCGCGGCGGTGGAGGGGATGGCCTGCGGCGGGGCGTTCTACCTGCTCGGCGAGGCGGAGTTCGTGATCGCCGGGCGGGACGCGAGCTTCTTCGACCCGCACACGACCTACGGCATGGTCTCCGCCTTCGAGACCATCCACATGGCGCAGCGGATGCCGTTCGGGGAAGTCGCCCGAATGGCCCTGATGGGCACGGCCGAACGGGTCTCCGCGCACCGCGCGTACGAGACGGGCCTGGTCAGCGAGGTGACCGAGACCGGCGGGGCGCTCGCCGCCGCCCGGGCGGCCGCGGCCGTCGTCGCCTCGTACCCGACGGAGGCGGTGCAGGGCACGGTCCGGGCGCTCTGGTCGACGAAGGAGGCGGCGCGAGCCGCGGCCCTCGCCCACGCCCCGCACCTCGTCACGCTCGGCAACCTGCCGCCGGAGCGGCAGGCGGAGCTGTTCACGGGGCGGGGCGGGGGCGCGGGCACCGGCTTCCGGCTTCGGTGAGCCGGGGGCGTGGCGGCGCCTCAGCCGAGGGTGCGGTCCGCGGAGACGACGACGCACTTGGTGTACTCGGAGCCGTTGCCCTGGCCCGTGTACGGGGTGGTGGCCTCGGCCGACTTCGACGCGCCGGCCTCCACCTTCAGGTCCTCGACCTTCGCCATCGCCAGGTTGGCGCTGGACCCGGTGTCGCCCTTGAACTGCATCGTGACGTCGTAGAGGTACGGGATCGAGTCGCTGTTGGTGACGGTCAGCTTGGCGACCAGGTTCTTGCCGTCCGCGCTCATCGCGCACTCGTCGATGCGGACGTCCCGCTCGGCCTTCCGCGCCGAGCTGCCGCCGGTGACGCCGCCGGACGTCACCCCGCTGGTGGACGAACCGCCGCTGGAGCTGCTGCTGTCGGAGCCGCCGCTGGAGCTGGAGCTGCTGCCGGAGCTGTGGCCGCCGCCGCAGCTGGCGCCGTGGGATCCGCGGGCGCCGGTGAGCGCGACCAGGGCGATACCGAAGACGGCAAGGGCACGGACATGACGAAGCTTCACGCTTCAACCCCCGTTGAATGTGTGGAGTGTGCGAGGTGGATGCGCCCGAATTGACGGGCGCACGTCACCCTACTGGACCGTGACGCCCTCGATCGCACAGGTGCGCACCCGGTCGACCATGCTCGGCGAGTCCATCGGCACGTCGAAGGTCTTGGTCTCGCCCGGATCGAGGGTGACGGCCTTCGACCCCGTGTCCCACTCCATGCCGCCCGCGTCCTGAAACTCCAGCTCAACGCGGAAGGTCTCGGTGACCGCCGCCCGCGAGGTCATCCGGACGCTCGCGGTGGTGTCCGCCTTCCGGCCCGGCCGGCCCTTGCGCTTCTTCTGCGCAAATTTCACACAGTCCACGACCACGACGTCCACGGGCGCGGAGGAGGTGGCGGTGGCGGTGGGGGTCGGGGTGGAGCCGCCGGAGGAGTACGAGTCGGAGCCGCTGCTGCTGCCGCTGTCGTCGTCGTAGTCGTAGTCGTGGTTCTTCTTCTTGGAGCTGGAGCAGCCGCCGCCCCCGCCGCTGCTGCTCTTGCCGCCGCTGCCGCTGCGGCTCTTACCGCCGCTGCCGCCGCTGCTCTTGCCCGTCTGAAAGCCGGTCAGCGCCAGCACGACCACCACAAGCACCGCCGAGAACCGCAGCCGTCGCCCAGCCTTCACCGCAAACCGCCCCTTCGCCTTCTGTCGTGTCCGCGCCACCCTAGCGCCGCGGCAGGGGCCGCCGGGGACGTCACCCCCGCGCCGAGCCCCGCCCCGTCGCCGTGCCCTTCACCGCGTCCAGGGCGTAGACGCAGCGGTCCTTGCTGCAGGCATAGACGACGCCGTTCTCAGCCACCGGTGAGCCGGTGATCTCGCCGCCGGTGGCCAGCTTCCAGCGGAGCTGGCCGCCGGCCGCGTCCAGCGTGTACAGGACGTGGTCCGCGGAGCCGAAGTGCAGTCGGCCGTCGGCCACGACCGGGCTGCCGGTGATCTCGCCGCCCGCCGGGAACCGCCACTTCGGCGTGCCCGTGACCGCGTCCAGCGTGTACAGCGCGCTGCCGCTGCCGACGTGCACATTGCCCGCCTCCACGAGCACCGGCTCGCCCGACTGACGCTGCTCGGTCGCGATCCGCCAGCGGTCCTGGCCGGTCGTCGCGTCGAGCGCGTACACCGTGCCGAGGTAGTCCGCCAGGTACACCCCGCCGCCGGTCACAGCCGGGCCCGGCGCGAACGCGGGCGGGGAGAGGAAGACCGCGGGGGCCTCGAAGTGCCAGCGGACGTGCCCGCCCGCGATGTCGATGGACAGCACCCGGGTGCCGGCCGCCACGTACACGCAGCCGTCCTCCGCCGGGGCCACCCGAACCGGCACGTTCCCGCAGGACGCGGCGTCGCCGATCGGGTACGACCAGCGCTCGGAACCGGTCCGCGCGTCCAGCGCCTGGAGGCGCGAGTCCCGCCACACGTACACCGTGTCGCCGTGCACCGCCGGACCGGCCTCGGGGGTCTCGAAGTCGGTCTGCGCCCCGGTGAGCTCCCAGAGCTTCGCTCCGTTGGACGCCTCCCAGCCCTGCACGCCGCCGCCGCGGGTGCCGGTGACGACCGTGCCCCGGTCGACCTGGAGCGAGTACACCCAGGCCTCCGTCTGCAGCCGCCAGCGCTCGCTGCCGTCGGTGGCGTCGAGCGCGTACAGCGTCGGCCCGTCGGAGGCGTGGATGCGGCCCTGGGCGACGGCCATCGACCAGGCCACGTCGCGCGTCTTGAACTGGCGGCGGCCGCTCCCCGTGTCCAGCGCGTGCACCTCGAAGGAGGTGACGTAGAGCAGGTCGCCGTCGACGACCGGGGTGCCCCAGACGTCGTTCGACATGCGGAACCGCCAGGGCCGCCAGTGCCCGGGCTCCGGCGGGGCCGGCGGGGCCGCAGGCCGCGCCGGAGCGGGAAGCGGGCG
>NZ_DATCVQ010000552.1:0-3460 GCF_036566765.1 Streptomyces sp. | reverse complement strand
AGTAGGTGCTGACGACGTACGGCCCGCCGTCGTCGTGGTGCACCGGCCTCTTCCGCAGCTCTTCGTAGAGCGGGTACGGGTTGGCGCGGTTGGCGTAGTCCAGGATCTGGTGCAGCAAGGATTGCGTCATGGCGAGTCCTCGTGGCCGTGCGTGCGGGTCAGTGCGCGGGGGTGAACGTCATCCGGCGGTCGGCCGGCGAGTATCCGCTGAGGGTCACAGTGGGGCCGTGGGTGGGGACCGACGGGTCGGGGAAGTCCGCGTCGACCGGCCGCTGGCCGTCCGCGCGCCGGTCGACCGTGGGGAACGGCGGCGGGAACGGCGCGGTGGTCTCGATCAGCTCCTTGTAGAACGGCAGCCACCGGCCGTGGTCGAAGGCGACGGCACCGATGACGCGCCCTTGATACCCGTAGACGCCGACGAAGCGACGGCTCTCCAGTGAGCCCTGCGCGATGAGGATCTCCGTCCCCATGGACGGCACTCCGACCGACTTGATATTGACGCCGAACTGGGAGGACCAGAAGGCTGGCACCTCCATGTGCGGCAGGCGATCGATGCTCTCGCTGAGCATGTTGTGCGCCGCGATCCCCGCCTGGGCGACAGCGTTGCCCCAGTGCTCCAGAGACAGGAACTGGTAGCCGAACAGGGGGTGCGGGCAGCGGGCGACGTCGCCCGCCGCGTAGATGTCGTCGGTGACGATGCCGCGGATGTCGAAGGCGCGACAGCCGGCATCACAGGCGATGCCGCGGGGGCCGGCCCCGAGTCCGGAGCCGGCGAGCCATTCGGTGTTGCGGAGGGCGCCGAGCGAGACGACGACCACGTCGGTCTCCAGGGTGGAGCCGTCGGACAGATGGGCGGCGCGCACCCGTCCCGAGGCGTCGCCCTCCAGAGCGGTCACCATGATCCCGCACCGCAGGTCCACGCCGTGCTCGTGATGAAGACCGGCGGACACCGCGCCGATCACTCCGCCGAGTGCGCCGACCAGGGGAGACGCGCCGCGTTCGGCGACGGTGACGGCGAGGCCGCGCTCGCGGCAGGCGGAGGCGACCTCCGAGCCGGCGAACCCGCCCCCGATGACGAGGACGCGTTTGGGTCCGTCGGCCAGCCGCCGGGCGAGCGCGGCGCCGTGCTCACGGGTCCGCAGGACGAAGACGCCGTCGAGTTCCGCCTCCTCCTCGCGCGGCCACGGGCGTGCCCGGACCCCAGTAGCGATCAGCAGCCGGTCGTACGGCACCTCGTCGCCGTCGGCCAGCCGCACCCGCCGGGCGGCCATGTCCAGGCCGGTGGCGGGAACCCCGAGCCGCCAGGTCGCGTCGACGGCCCGGAGCCTCGGCAGTGCGGTGCGGTCGGCGCGCGCCCCGCCCAGCAGCACCTGCTTGGACAGCGGGGGGCGGTCGTACGGCTCGCAGGGCTCGTCGCCGATCATGGTCAGCGACCCCTCGAAGCCCTTGGCCCGCAGGGTCTCCGCAGCCCGCAGGCCGGCCAGCGAGGCGCCGACGATCACGATGCGGCCCTCGCGCTTGAGCTGCTCCAAGGCTCCGTCACCGTGCACCGGACACCGCCTCGGCCGAAGCGTCGACTGCGTCGACGAGGATGGCCTGGACGGGGCAGGCCGCGGCCGCCTGGGCCAGCTTCGCGCGCTGCGCCTCGTCGGCCTCCGGGTCGTACAGCAGCGCCTCGTCGCCGTGCATCGTGAAGATCTCGGGAGCGAGGAACGCGCACTGCGCATACCCCTGACAGCGGTTCAGATCGACGGCAATCCTGACCACGGGAACGGTCCTCTCCAACGGCCCGGTCGAGTCCCCCGCACACACTCTCGACGGCCGGGCCGGCCGCGGCGACGGGGAGCGGACCGTTCGAGTGAGCGATGCGGCCGGTCAGGTCGAGGCGGTGGACCCTGGCGCGGCAGGACGCCGGCCCCACAGGATGTTCAGGCCCAGGAGCAGCACCCAGGCCGGAAAGACCAGCTCGGCCCAGGGCACGTCCGCTCCCACCACGAGCAACGTCAGGCCCGCCAGATAGCCGAGGACGACGAGCGGACGTGGGAGCGCGCCGAGCCGGCGGCCGATGGTCGAGGTCGTGATGATGAACACCGCGGCCATCCGCATGGCGTACGTGGTCAGCAGGGCATAGGCGACGTCGCGGCCGAAGGACGAGCCCTGCCCGCCCTCGTCGAGAACGGTCCAGGCCGCCGCGGCAGCGCCGAACAGGGTGGCGACGAAGATCAGGCCGCTGCCCAGGAGCACGGTGGAGAGGAACTTGTCCTCGCGCTCGCCCGCCTGCTCGCGCAGGGCCCCCATGAACCACAGGAACGCGATCCCGGCGAACGGGACCAGCTCCAGCGCCGTCCGCACGGCACCCCGCTCTCCGGCGTCGACGGTCACGCCGTCCCCGTCGGCGCCGCCCGGCAGAGCGATGCGCATCAGAACGATCGCGGTGGCCGTCAGGATCGCGAACACCACCCCGGCCACCCCGGCGGCCCTGGGCGTCGCGAGGCGTTTGTACTTCCACTCCATGGATCCAGACACCAGGGATCGCGGGAGTCACGCCACCGGGATCACCCGGGCGGAAGTCCTCGGTGCGCCATACAGGTCAGGCCGGGCGGCCTAGTCCCGCCCGAGCGCGCGGCGCAGCACGCCCTTGGGGGGCGGTTCGGCGGGGACGACCTCCTTCGCGTACTCCAGTTCGCCGACGGAGATCCGGAGCGGGGTCGCGTAGATGTGCGCCGCGCCGCCGTCCCAGTAGGACCTCAGTTGCTCCACGAGCCAGCTCGTCTCTGAGATCCGGAAGACCCGCCGCCCGGCGGACGAGGGCCCGTCCTCGCCGTTCGCGGCGCAAGTCCGCGCCAGCTCGGCGGCGCGGGCGACGGCCTGCTCGCGGCCACCCTCGACGTGAATCGCCCGCCGCAGCTCCTGACGACCATCGGCCCCCGTCCCAGTCTCAACCAGGACGTACCAGTCCCCGCCGCTCATGCGCCGATACGGCCGTGCGCGGCAGCCTCCACGAATACGGAGAACGCGGTGGGGGCGAGGGTGAGGACGGGGCCGGCGGGGTTCTTGGAGTCGCGTACGGCGATGTGGGGGACGAGGTCGGCGACCTCGATGCATTCGCCGCCGTCGGAACCGCTGTAGGTGGACTTGCGCCAAGCGGCGGAGCCGAGGGGGGCGCACTCGACGCAGTCGCCGCCGGTGTCGCCGCTGAAGGACGACTTACGCCAGCGTGCGCCCATCAGGTTCTGGTTGGTCCCCATAGCGTTCCTCCCTCGCCCGGGCAATCAGCGCCGCCGAGTCCTCTACGGAAAGGGCAGCAGCCCGCAGATGATCGTAACGGAGTGAACCCTCCCTGAAGACAGCCGGATTGGCGGTCATGTGCCCCTGTACGAAGTCCTCGGTGTACACGAGATCCGGGTCGTCGTCGAAGCGGAGCAGATTGAAGGAGCCCATCAGCGCTGTGTGCGCACCG
>NZ_DATCVQ010000551.1:0-6252 GCF_036566765.1 Streptomyces sp. | reverse complement strand
GCTGACCGACGTCCAGCTGCGCGGCGCCCGGGGCTGCGAGCGGCCCCGGCTGCCGGGCGGGCGGCGGCCCTATGTGCGGTCGCCGATCCCGGCCCGGCCGACGACGCTCGCGTACGACCCGGCCGAGGAGACGCTGTCGCTGGACGAGGGCCGGATCTCACCGGTGCCCGTGGAGGCCTGGGAGTTCCATGTCGGGGGCGTACGGATGCTGGAGCAGTGGTTCGCGCACCGGACCGCGCCCGCAGAACCCGGCGCCCTGGAGGCGATCGGGCCGGCCGCCTGGCCCCAGGAGTGGACCTCGGAGCTCCTCGAACTGATCACGGTCCTGGCCCTGTTGGACCAGAGCGAGCCGGAGCGCGCCGCGCTCCACGGGGGCGCGGAGCTGACGCGCGGCGCGCTCCGGGAGGCCGGCGTCCTGCCCGTACCGGACCGCTCCCGCCGCCCGGCGTCCGTGCTCGACCACCAGGAGGAGGGCCCAGAGGGCCAGTTCGCGCTGCTGTGAGCGCACCCCAGGTCAACTGGACTTACGCCGCAACGAAGGAGTCGAGCACCCGCCGCAGCGTCCGGTCGAAGACCTCCTCGGCGTCGAGCGGCTGGGATCCGGACTCGGCGAACACGGCGGCGAGCCGCGGGTACCCACCGCCCATCAGCTGCCCCGTCAAGTAGGCCCCGCGCACGGCCTGTTCCTGCTCCTCGGTCCAGGGCAGCCCACGGGCGCGCTCGGCGAGGGCGATCTCGTTGGCGACGATGGTCATGACCGTGCCGTTCACCGTCGCGATCAGCTCCATCTTGACGCCGCCGGGCAGATCGAGGCCCTCCAGGCACTCCAGGCAGTGCTCCAGGAAGCGCAGGGCGTTGGGGCCGAAGGCGTAGCCGGTGGTCATCAGGCGGATCACCCACGGGTGGCGGTGCAGGATCCCGCGGGCCTCGCGGGCCACATGCAGCATGTCCGCGCGCCAGTCGCCGCTCGCGCCCCGGGAGAGGTCGTACTCCCCGCTGACGGCGTCGACCATCAGCTCGTACAGGTCCTCCTTGCGCGGGACGTAGTTGTACAGCGACATGGTGCCGCAGCCGATCTCGGCCGCCACGCGCCGCATGGAGACCGCGTCGACGCCGTCGGCGTCGGCGACGCGCACCGCGGCGGCCACGATGTCGGCCCGGCTGTACGCCGGTTTCGGACCTCGGCCCGTGCGCTCGGGGCGCGCCCAGATCACTTCGGGTTCGGCCGCTCGGCCCGCCATGGATCACCACCTCGTCCACCATCGTAGTTACGTACGGCGTACGTAGTGCGCTATGGTCGGGCCATGACTACTACGTACGCTGTACTTAGTGAGGGGCTGCAGAAGCGTTACGGGGAGGTCCACGCCCTGCGCGGGCTCGATCTGGCGGTCCCCGAGGGCACGGTCTGCGGCGTCCTCGGCCCCAACGGCGCGGGCAAGACCACCGCGGTCAAGGTCCTCACCACGCTCACCGCCCCGGACTCCGGCAGCGCCCGCGTCGCGGGCCACGACGTGGTGCGCGAGCCGGCCGAGGTGCGCCGCCGGATCTCGGTCACCGGCCAGTACGCCTCGGTCGACGGCGACCTGACCGGCGCGGAGAACCTGCGGCTGTTCGCCAAACTGCTGCGCGCCCCGCGCTCCCGCGCCGACGAGCTCCTGGAGCGGTTCGACCTGACCGGGGCCGCCGACCGCCCCGCCCGCACCTACTCGGGCGGCATGCGCCGCCGGCTCGACCTCGCCGCAAGCCTGATCGTGCCGCCGCAGGTGCTCTTCCTCGACGAGCCGACCACCGGGCTCGACCCGCACAGCCGGAACGGGATCTGGGACGCCGTACGGGGGTTGGCGTCCCAGGGCACGACCGTGCTGCTCACCACGCAGTACCTGGAGGAGGCCGACCAGCTCGCCGACGACATCGTGCTGATCGACGAGGGCCGGGCCGCACACCGCGGCACCCCGGCCGAACTCAAGGCGCGGATCGGCAGTTACGCCGAGGTCGTCGTCGCCGACCCGGCGCTCCTGGAGGCCGCCGCGGCCGTGCTCGACCAGCTCACCGGCTCGGCCCCGGCGCTCGACGCCGAGCACCGCACGGTCGGCGCGGTGACCCTGGACGGCACGCTGACCCTCCCCCGGATCGTCCGCGAGATCGACGCCGCCGGGGTGCACATCGTGGACGCCTCGCTGCGCCCGCCCACCCTCGACGAGGTGTTCCTGCGCCTCACCGACCGCACCGCGCCCGCGCCCGCGGGCCGGAAGGAGATGGCCGCATGAGCGCCCTCGTGCACGACGGAACCGCCATTCTGGGACGGCACCTTCAGCGCGTCCGGCACGCGCCGGCGATGACGCTCATGACGCAGACGATGCCGATCGTCTTCCTGCTGTTCTTCGGGTACGTCTTCGGCAGCGCGCTGGCCATGCCGGGCGCCGAGTACCGCGCGTTCCTCGTCCCCGGACTGCTGGTCGCGACGGCCGCGGGCGGGCTGATGACCGGCATGTTCCAGGCCGCCCAGGACTCCCACCGGGGCGTGATGGACCGGTTCCGGACGATGCCGATGAGCCGCGCCGCCGTGCCCCTCGGCCAGTCCCTCGCCGACCTGGCGACCAGCGCGGTCGGCATGGTCCCGATGATCCTGATCGGCCTCGCGATGGGCTGGCGGATCGAGGGCACGGCCCTGGACGCGCTCGCCGCCGTCGGCCTGTTGCTGCTCTTCCGCTTCGCGATGACCTGGGCAGGCATCCTGCTCGGCCTCGCCTCGCGGAGCGAGGAGGCGGCCGGGCAGCTGGGCAGCGCCACGTTCATGCTGCCGCTGCTGTCGAACGCGTACATCCCGACCGACGGCATGCCGGGCTGGCTGCGCACCGTCGCCGAGTGGAACCCGATCTCGGCGGTCACCACCGCGGTCCGCGAGCTCTTCGGCAACGCGGCCGTCCCGGCGGACGCCGCCTGGCCGGTGGCGCACCCCGTGGCCGGGGCGCTGCTGTGGTCGCTCGCGCTGATCGCGCTGTGCGCGCCGCTCGCGGTCCGGCGGTACGCCAGGGTGTGACCGAACCGCACGTGACAAACGGGGCGCGGCCGCGATAGGCACGCAGGATGAGCACCCGCACGCAGCCGCTCCCGCTGGACGGGATCACCGTCGTCGCCGTCGAACAGGCCGTCGCCGCGCCCTTCGCCACCCGGCAGCTCGCCGACCTCGGCGCCCGCGTCGTCAAGATCGAGCGCCCGGACGGCGGCGACTTCGCCCGCGGGTACGACACGGCCGCGGCCGGCCTCGCCTCGCACTTCGTGTGGTGCAACCGCGGCAAGGAGTCGGTCGCGGTGGATCTGAAGGACCCGCGGGGCATCGCCCTGGTCCGCCGGCTGATCGCGGACGCGGACGTGTTCGTGCAGAACCTGGCGCAGGGCGCGGCGGCCCGGCTCGGCCTGGGCGCGGCCGCCCTGTGCGCGGAGCATCCGCGGCTGATCGCGGTGGACATCTCGGGGTACGGGGCGGAGGGGCCGTACGCGCACAAGCGGGCGTACGACATGCTCGTGCAGTGCGAGGCCGGTCTGGTGTCGGTGACCGGGACGGCGGAGCAGCCGGTGAAGGCGGGCATCCCGGCGGCGGACATCGCGGCCGGGATGTACGCGTTCTCGGGCGTGCTCGCCGCGTTGGTGCGGCGCGGGACGACCGGCCGGGGCGGTCCGGTGGAGGTCTCGCTGCTCGACTCGCTGGCCGAGTGGATGGGGCATCCGCTGCACCACGGGATGCACGGGGGCGCGGCCCCGGCGCGCACGGGGCTCGCGCACGCGGTGATCGCGCCGTACGACGCCTATCCGACCGCGGACGGGAGCCTGGTGCTCCTCTCGGTGCAGAACGACCGGGAGTGGCGGCGGCTGGCCGAACAGGTCCTGGGGCGGCCGGAGCTGGCGGACGATCCGGACTTCGCGACGAACACGGCCCGGGTGGCCCGGCGGGCCGACACGGACGCGGCGGTGGCCGCGGCGCTGGCGCCGCTGACGGCGGCCGAGGCGCTGGCCCGGCTGGAGGCGGCGGGCATCGCGTGCGCCCGGCTGAACTCGGTGGCCGACCTGGCGGACCACCCGCAGCTGGTGGCGCGGGACCGGTGGCGCGCGGTGGACTCGGCGGTGGGCCCGCTGCGGGCGATGCTGCCGCCGATCGTGTTCCCGGACGGCCCGGAGCCGGCGATGGGCCCGATCCCGGCGCTGGGCCAGCACACGGAGACGGTCCTGGCCGGTCTCGGCGTCGACGCGGAGGAGCGCACGGCGCTGCGGAAGGCGGGCGTGATCGCCTGAGCGGTGCACACCTCGGCGGGCAGCGCGAAGCCCGGACGGGTGGGGAACACGTCCGGGCTGCGGTGACGGCGGTCGGGCGAGTGAGCGGGAGGGTGCGCCGGGCAGGCGTGCCCGGCCGACCGGTCGGATGCGGTTAGCGCCGGCTGCCGAAGAGCGAGCGGCGCAGGCGGCGCAGGGGCGCGAAGAGCGAGACGCGGGCGCTGCGGCTGCGATGGCCGTGCGCCGACGGAGCGGCTTCACGCGTCGTCAGTTCGCGCATGAGCAGCGTCGCCTCGGCGGACTCGCGCTGCGGTATGGCGGGACCCCCCAGGACCGCGAGATGGCGGTCCAGTCGCGAACTTGTCGCGCTGCTCCCGCAGGTGATCGCAGGGACACGCGCCCTGCTGCGCATCGTTATCTGTTCCATGTCACTCCCCACCCGTACGAGGGCACCCAGCCCGGGCAGGTTAACCCTATCGCCCCGCTGTGACACCCGTGTATCCCGGCCGCAGGATTCACCGCACTCGTACGGGTGTTGACGGTCACTGTCCGAATGCTTCTGATTCCAGGGCGAGTTGGACAGCGAACGAACACCTGCCGAACCGTCATGAACCATCCTGCACGCAAGGGCGTCAGCGGCGGACATCTGACGGTGTGTGATCTCCACCACCAAGATCATCGCTGTCCGAGGTGGGGGCAGAAATCCGTTCCTGAGCTAACTTGGAAGGGTTTCTGCCGTGATGCCGCGCCGGCGCGGACCGACGGAGGGGGCCCGTCTTGAGCGGAACGACGCCGGAGGGCGAGCGGCTGGTCGCGGGCCGGTACCGGCTCCTCGGGGCACTCGGCGAGGGCGGGATGGGCGTCGTCTGGCGCGCCCGCGACGAGGTCCTGGGCCGCGAGGTCGCGGTGAAGGAGGTCCGCGCACCCGCCGGACTCGCCACGGCCGACGAGCGCCGCCTGTACGCCCGGCTGGAGCGCGAGGCCTGGGCGGCCGGCCGCATCACGCACCGCAACGTCGTCACGGTGTACGACGTGGCGACCGAGGACGACCGCCCCTGGATCGTGATGGAACTGGTCCGCGGCCTCTCGCTCTCGGAGGCGCTGGACGCGGAGGGGCCGATGCCGCCGCCGCGCGCCGCTCGGATCGGGGCGGAGGTGCTGGCGGCGCTGCGGGCCGCGCACGAGGCCGGGGTGCTGCACCGGGACGTGAAGCCGGGCAACGTCCTGCTCGCCAACGACGGTCGCGTGGTGCTCACCGACTTCGGCATCGCCCGGGTGGAGGGCAGCTCGAACCTGACGATGACCGGCGAGCTGGTCGGCTCCCCCGAATTCCTCGCGCCCGAACGGGCGTTGGGGCGCACCGCAGGTCCCGCCTCGGACCTGTGGTCGCTCGGGGTGCTGCTGTACGCGGCGGTCGAGGGCAACTCGCCGTTCCGCCAGAACACCCCGCTGAGCACGCTGCGCGCGGTGGTGGACGAGGAGCTTCCGCCACCCCGGAACGCGGGCCCACTGGCCCCGGTGATCGAGGGGCTGCTGCGCAAGGAGCCCGGCGAGCGGCTGTCGGCGCAGGAGACGGCCGAGCGGCTGCGGGTGATCGCGGCGGGCGGCGCGGCGCGGACCGGTCCGGTGGCATCGGGGCCGTACGCGCCGACGGTCGTGGCGGGCAGTGGGGACGGGCCGACCGGTCCGACGCGCGCGGGGTCCCCGCAACCTCCGCCGCCCCGTGACCCGTACGGGACGGGCGGCGGCGAGCGGCCCCGGCGCGCCGGTGCGGTGCTGGCCGCCGGGATCGCGGTCCTGCTGCTCGCGGTCGGCGGACTGACGTACACGCTGCTGCGCGAGGACGACCCCGGCGGCGGCTCGGGCGGGACCACGGCGGGCAGCGACGGCGGCAGCACGGGCACGAGCACCGGGGCCGGTACGGCAGGCAGCGACACGGCGGGCGGCGGCACGACCCCGCCGCCGAGCACACCGCCGCCGACC
>NZ_DATCVQ010000550.1:0-7332 GCF_036566765.1 Streptomyces sp. | reverse complement strand
GAGGCCCTGACCCGGCTCGAGTCCCAGTGGGTGCAGCAGACCCCGCCCGCCGCCCCGGTGCTGCGCGCCTGGGCGGGGCTGCCCGCCTGGGCCCGCGACGAGGCGCCGTCGCCCCGCGCGGACACCCTCTGCCACGGCGACCTGCACCTCGGCCAGCTCGTCCGCCACCCCGCCCCCGACGGCCCCTGGTTGCTCATCGACGTGGACGACCTGGGTCTGGGCGACCCGGCCTGGGACCTCGCGCGCCCCGCCGCCTGGTACGCGGCCGGGATCCTGCCGCCGGAGATCTGGTCGGCCTTCCTCGCCGCGTACCGCGCGGCCGGCGGCCCCGCCGTCCCCGCCGACGGCGACCCGTGGCCCCAACTCGACGTCCCCGCCCGCGCCCTGACCGTGCAGACCTCGGCCCTCGCGCTGGTCAAGAGCGCCGAGGAGGGCCGCCCGCTCGACGAGGTGGAGCAGGTGATGATCGACAGCTGTGCCCGAATCGCGTCCGTCCGAACCGAGTTGGACGATCTCGCGTCATCGTAGGGTGAGTACACCATTCGAACGGCGAGGAGTTGAGCCGAGCATGCAGTGTCCCAAGTGCCATGCCCCGATGCACACGTACAACCGCAACGGCATCCAGATCGAGCAGTGCAGCGGCTGCCGGGGAATCTTCCTGGACTACGGCGAGCTGGAGGCCCTGACCCGGCTCGAGTCCCAGTGGGTGCAGCAGACCCCGCCCGCCGCCCCGCCGGCCTACCCGGCGCAGCACGCCCCCTCCGCCCCCGCCTGGGGCGCCCCGCACCACGGCGGCCACCACGGTCACCACCAGCGCGGCTTCGGCCGGATGCTCTTCTCCTCCTGAGAAGAAGCGGGAACGACGGAGCCCCCGGCCGCGAGATGCGGCCGGGGGCTCCGGTGGTGGTGCGCGATACTGGGATTGAACCAGTGACCTCTTCCGTGTCAGGGAAGCGCTCTCCCGCTGAGCTAATCGCGCGGGACGGCCCCAAACCCTACAGGACCAGGTGTTACTGCGTGCGCGATACTGGGATTGAACCAGTGACCTCTTCCGTGTCAGGGAAGCGCTCTCCCGCTGAGCTAATCGCGCGGGACGGTCCATGCGGACCGGATCTTCAGTTGTGCTGCGTGCGCGATACTGGGATTGAACCAGTGACCTCTTCCGTGTCAGGGAAGCGCTCTCCCGCTGAGCTAATCGCGCTTGGAGGTGGAGACGGGATTTGAACCCGTGTAGACGGCTTTGCAGGCCGTTGCCTCGCCTCTCGGCCACTCCACCAGGAGTGAATACAGGGGTTCGGGAAGATCCCCCACATCGAGCGGACGACGAGATTCGAACTCGCGACCCTCACCTTGGCAAGGTGATGCTCTACCAACTGAGCCACGTCCGCTTGTCGTTTCCGTTCCGCTTGCGCGTCCCGGCGACGTGTTGAACTCTAGCGGATTCTCGGGCCAGTACAAAAACGCGTTTCCGCAGCGTGCTGACCTGTGGCCGAGCCGTCGCCGATCCGCGTACGCCGTGTGTTCACTCCGTGTGGCCCTGCGGCGCCTCCCGGACATCTCCGCACCGGCTCCCACCGCTCGCCCCGTCGCTCGGCCCGGCACCCCGCCCGCCGCCGCCCTAGACTCACATCCGTGCACGACCTCGCTCCTCTGGCCCGCTTCGGCGGCCTCGTCGCTACCGACCTCAGGGACGTCACCCACGATCCCGAGGCACTCGACTCCTCCGGCTTCTGGGCCGTCGTGGCCGACTTCGAAGGCGGGCTCACCTGCGCCCGCTTCGCCGACGTCCGCGTGGCCCCGGTCCCCGCGCCCGCCCCGGGCGCCTGGCGCGGACCGGCCGCCGACGCCTGGACCTCCTCCCTGGACCGGACCGCCTACATCGAGGGCGTCCGCCGGGTCCGCGGGCACATCGCGCGCGGCGAGGTGTACCAGGCGAACCTCTGCCGGGTGCTCTCCGCGCCGCTGCCCGACCCGGATGCCGCCGACGTCGACGCCCTGACGGCGCTGCTCGCCCGCGGCAATCCCGCTCCGTACGGCGGAACGATTCGGCTGCCCTCGCACGGCGTGGAGATCGCCACCGCGTCCCCCGAGCTCTTCCTGCGCCGGGAGGGCGCGCGGATCTCCTCCGGCCCCATCAAGGGCACCGGCCGGACCGCCGCCGACCTCCTGCCCAAGGACCACGCCGAGAACGTGATGATCGTCGACCTGGTCCGCAACGACCTGGGACGCGTCTGCGAGACCGGCACCGTCACCGTCCCCGCCCTCTGCGAGACCGAGGAGCACCCCGGCCTCGTCCATCTCGTCTCCACCGTCAGCGGTCTGCTGCGCGAGGACGCCGGCTGGAGCGAGGTGCTGGCCGCGACCTTCCCGCCCGGCTCCGTCACCGGAGCGCCCAAGTCGAGCGCGCTGCGGATCATCGACTACCTGGAGACCGTGCCCCGCGGGCCCTACTGCGGGGGGATCGGCTGGGTGGACGCCGACGCGGACACCGCCGAGCTCGCCGTCGGCATACGGACCTTCTGGATCGACCGGTCGCACTCCGGCGGACCCGTGCTGCGGTTCGGCACCGGCGCCGGGATCACCTGGGGCTCCGACCCCGAGCGCGAGTGGGACGAGACCGAACTGAAGGCCTCCCGGCTGCTCGCGGTAGCGTCGGGCGCGTACGAGGCGAGCGAAAGGGCCATTTCTCTTTGAACGCGATGAAGCTGTGGGTCAACGGCGGGCTGCACGACGCGGCCGACGCCCGGGTCTCGGTCCTGGACCACGGGCTGACCGTCGGCGACGGGATCTTCGAGACGGTCAAGGCCGTCCGCGGCGAGACCTTCGCGCTCACCCTCCACCTGGAGCGCCTCACCCGCTCCGCCCGGGGCCTCGGCCTGCCCGACCCCGACCTCGACGAGATCCGCCGGGCCTGCGCCGCCGTCCTGGCGGCCAACCCGATGGAGCTCGGCCGGCTCCGCATCACCTACACCGGCGGCCTCTCGCCGCTCGGCTCCGAGCGCGGCGACGCCGGGCCCGGCCTGGTCGTGGGGCTCGGCGCGACCAAGCGCCGCCCGGACAGCACCGCGGTGATCACCGTCCCGTGGACCCGCAACGAGCGCGGCGCGCTGGTCGGCCTGAAGACCACCTCGTACGCGGAGAACGTCGTCGCCCTCGCCCGGGCGCACGAGTGGGGCGCGTCCGAGGCGCTGTTCCCGAACACGGTGGGCGAGCTCTGCGAGGGCACCGGCTCCAACGTGTTCGTCGTGCTCGACGGCCGCATCCACACCCCGCCGGTCTCCTCGGGCTGTCTGGCCGGCATCACCCGGGCGCTCGCCGTGGAGTGGACGGGCGCGCAGGAGACCGACCTGCCGCTGGACATCCTCGAGCGGGCCGACGAGGTCTTCCTGACCTCCACCCTGCGCGACGTCCAGGCCGTGCACCGGGTCGACGCCCGCGAGCTGCCGGGCGCGCCGGGTCCGGTGACCGCCAAGGCCATGCGGCTGTTCGACGAGCGGGCGGCCGCCGACAAGGATCCGCGTCTGTAGGTCGCCGGACCGCAAAACCTGGTGACGTCGAGCCGCGGGGCAGGTACAACACACCTGATGACCACCACCCTGCGGCCGACCGGGCCGCTCCAGACGGCAGCCGACGGGATGCGCTCGCGCGCGTACGAGGTGTGTGTGAACAGCCGCCCGGTCGGCGCCGTCCGGCTCGCCACCGACCCCGGGTTCGGCCCGAAGGCCGGCGTGATCGAGTCGCTGCGGATCGACGAGGCCGACCGGCGGCGGGGCCGCGGCACGATCGCCGCGCTCGCGGCGGAGGAGGTGCTGCGCGGCTGGGGCTGCACCCAGGCGCACGTCTCCGTGCCCGCCGAGGCCGCGATCGCCCAGCAGATGACCGAGGCCCTCGGCTACATCGAGCGCAGCCGCAACATGACCAAGCAGCTCTCGGGGCCGCCGCCGGTCCTGCCCGACGGCGTTGAGACGCGGCCGATGACGGGGGAGGAGTTCGTCGTCTGGGAGGCGGCCGGGCGGCAGAGCTACGCGGAGAGCTGGATCGCCCGCGGCGTCCCCGAGGAGCAGGCCCGCGCCAAGGCCGAGGCGAGCCACCGCGAACTGCTGCCCGAGGGGCTCGACAGCCCCGGCGTCTCCATCGACGTCGTCGTGCGGGACGGGGCGCTCGTCGGCCACGTGTGGACCGCCCGGCGCGAGCTGGAGCCGGGCCGGGGGGGCTGGTACGTGTACGACGTCCTGGTCGCCGCCGGACAGCGCGGCCACGGCTACGGCCGGGCCCTGATGCTGCTGGCCGAGCGAGTCGCCAGGGAGGCCGGGGAAACCCTGCTCGGACTCCACGTCTTCGCCGGTAACACCCCGGCCCTGCGCCTCTACGACTCCCTCGGCTACCGCACCACCCACATCAACAGCTACAAGACGCTGCTCTAGCGGCGGCTCGGCACCCAGGGGGTGTCTGACGGTTCCTTGCGGCGTCGCGGGGAACCGTCAGACACTCCCTAGCCGTTCGCGAGCAGGCGGTCGGCGATCGTCTCGATGCGCTCACGCAGGCCGTCCTGGCTCTTTCCGCCGTCGAGGCGCTCGCCGTCGATCACATACGTCGGGGTGCCGGTGACCTTGATCGCCTTCCCCTCCGCCCCGTCGGCGTCGACGGTCAGCAGATGCCGGCCGTCGATCAGCGCGGTGTCGAACTCCTCGGCGTCCAGGCCCAGTTCACGCGCCACGTCGAGCAGCACCGGCTCGCCCCGGTCGGCCAGCTCGGCCGTCCTGGCCAGCAGCGCCTCCGCGTACGGCCAGCCCTTGCCCTGCTCGGCCGCCTCCTCCGCGGCCTGCGCGGCGGCGTACGCGTGCTTGTGCTTCTCCAGCGGGAAGTGCCGCAGCCGTACGTCCAGCCGCTCGCCGTACTTGGCGCGCAGCGCGCGCACGTCGTCCAGGGCGCGCAGGCAGTCCGGGCACTGGAGGTCGAACCAGGCCTCAAGGACGACGGGGGAGGCGGGGGAACCGGTGGTGGGGTCGCTCATGGGGCCAGTCTCCCAGCCCGCTCCGGGGCCTCCCAACCGGGACCTGGGGAGGATGTCCGTCCCGGAGATCTCCCGGAGATCGGGCCCGCGACGGCCGCCGTCGTAGCCCCGCAGGCCGCGGCGGTGCAGGATGGAAGGGACGTATCGCCCGTCCCACTGCCTGGAGGACCGGATGCTTGCCGAGACTGTCTTTTCCGCGGTGGCCGCGGCCGGCCTGGGCATCGCCGCGATCACGGCGTACCGCAAGCGGTTCCTCGCCGCGACCAGGATCGCCGCGTACGCGCTCGTGCCGCTCGGCCTGGTGATGACCGGCGCCGTGCAGTGGCTCGCGGACACCGCCTTCAGCCCCATCGCCTGGGCCGGGTTCGGCGTGCTCGGGCTGGGCTGGCTGCTGTTCATGACCACCCGCACCATCGAGCGGCGACGTTCCGTCGCGGCGGGCGAGGGCGGGACCGGCAAGAAGGCGGCGGCCGAGCCGTCGGCCTCGGCGCCCGCGCTGGGTCAGGGGCAGAAGGGCGTGGCCCCCAAGGCCCCGGAGGCGTCCCCGAGCGAGGACTTCGGCGACATCGAGGCGATCCTGAAGAAGCACGGAATCTGACGAGATCCTGAAGAAGCACCGGATCTGACGAGATCCTCGACAAGCGCGGAATCTGAACGAGATCCTGGAAGCGCGGGATCCGGCGCGATCTCGAAGAAACACGGGATCTGATGAACTGCCCCGCGCGTGGGGCGTGTTGCTTGATCCTTCGGGCGGTCCCTGCGTCATCATCGCCCCCGAGATGCTGGAAACCTCGCGGGATCGAGCCCCCGCCCCCACAGAGGAGCCGCGCGGCTGTCTGTTCGCGCTCTCCCAGCCGCCGCTGATGATCTTCCTCGCGGTGATCGGCTGCCTGCTCCTGATGGCCTCCGTGCACGACCTCTTCCTGCTGTGAGCGGGAGGAGTCAGCCGGCGGCCGCTTCCTTGCGGCGCGCCCGGTACGCGGCCACATGCAGACGGTTACCGCAGGTCCGGCTGTCGCAGTAGCGGCGCGAGCGATTCCGGGACAGGTCGACGAACGCGCGGCCGCAGTCCGGGGCCTCGCAGCGGCGCAGCCGCTCCTGCTCCCCGGCGACGACGATGAACGCGAGCGCCATGCCGCAGTCCGCGGCGAGGTGGTCGGCGACCGATGCGCCCGGCGCGAAGTAGTGCACGTGCCAGTCGTAGCCGCCGTGGTCGGTGAGCTGCGGCGTCGTGCCCGCGGCCGCCACCAGCTGGTTGATCAGAGCGGCCCCGACGCGGGCGTCGGGCGCGGAGAACACGGCGGCGAACCGGCCGCGCACCTCGTGGACCGCCGCGAGGTCCCGGTCGTCGAGCTCGCCGACGTCGCTGATGTCGTGCGCCCGTACGAACGCCTGGAGCGCCGCGAGGTCCCCGAGCTCGTCGCCCCGATCGCCCTCCGGCGCGGTGTTCATCAGATCGACGACCCTGTCGAGGGCGATCCGGGTGTCGTGGGGGATCAGCACGTTCCGCTCCCTGGCCAGCTGCGGGCGGGCGCCCGCCGAATTGCGCTGACTCTAGCGGCTCTCGTACGCCCTGCCCGGAGCGGGCGGGAACGGGGCCGAAAGCGTACGGTCCCCGGTCCTGGGGCGGGAGGAACCGGAAGAGCGGGCTCCGGGCGGGGCTTCCACGCGGCTTCCGTTCCAAGGCGTCGGCGCCCGCACCACGTCGGATACGTGGTGCGGGCGCCGATCCCTGCCGTATGCGGTTGTCCGCGCGGCGCCGTCTCCCCGAGTCGGACGGCGCCGTGCGGCTCTCGGCCTGGCTCAGCGGGTCTAGCTGTCGGCCAGGATGTGGGAGAGCTCCGTGTCGAGGTCGAAATGACGGTGTTCGGTGCCGGGCGGCACCGCGGCGTCGGTCCGCTTCAGGAACGACTCCAGGGCCCGCGCGGGGGCCTCGAGCAGGGCCTCGCCCTCGGGGGAGCTCAGCGCGATGCAGACGACGCCCTGACCGTGACTGCGGGACGGCCAGACTCTGACGTCGCCGGTTCCGGTGGGCCGGTGCAGGCCCTCCGCGAGAAGGTCGCGGGCGAAGACCCACTCGACCGTCTCTTCGGCTCCGGTGTGGAAGGTGGCGTGCACGGCGTAGGGATCGGCCGTGTCATACCGCAGGCCCGCCGGTACAGGCAGTGAGGACTCGCTCGACACAACGAGGCGCAGGTGCAGCTCGCAGCTGACCGTGGTGTTCATAAGCGCCAGGGCCTTTCGCTCAGTGTGCGCTCGGGGATTCGCACGTCGGCGAAATCGACATGCCACCTACGGTGCCGTTGTAAACCCCTCTG
>NZ_DATCVQ010000549.1:0-10163 GCF_036566765.1 Streptomyces sp. | reverse complement strand
GTGCTGCACGCGAACGCGTACGTGCCGGCCGCGACCGACGAGACGTAGACGCGCCCGATGTCCGAGCCGCTGGACACGACGCCCTGGAGGCGACCGTCGGCGAGCTCCACGAACGGAACCTTGGCGAGCTTGCGGGGCCGTACGGGCGGCAGCACCCGTGCCGTGCTCGACCTCTCCCAGACCGACAACGCACCATCTCCTCATGCGCAGGGGAATGCCGCGCCTCGATGTGCAGTCGGCGCCGGCGGAACGAGATCGAACTTAGTAGCCGGCACTGACAACGCGGCTGCCACGCAGGCGCGTCCGCGACTCCCCGACCGGCTGAGTACGATCGCCTACGCCGGTCCGAGTACGTGAGCGGCTGTCCGCTGCACGCGGCGCCGGAAGGCTGGGACGCATGCGCCGACTGTTGCTGCTCGCCCCGCTGTTGCTGTTCACCGCCGGCTGCGGGGTGCTGCAGAGCTCCGAGGGCGAGGCGACGGACGCCGCACGGGAGGTGGCCAGGCACGCGGGCGAGCGGCTCTACGGCCAGCGTCCGCGCACGGCGGAGGAGGTCGGGCGCTCCGCTTCCGGCATCGACGGGGTGGAGGTACTGCGGGTGACGGGTACCTCGACACACGACGGGGACGGCGTCGACGTGGTCGTCCGCACGTCCGGTTCGGCGTACAACGGATGGTTCGACCTCGACGAGGTCGTCGTGCGGCGCTGTTTCGCGGTGCGGGTGTCGCCCACGTCGGAGTGGAGGGAGGATCCCCGTGACGTGGACTGCCCGGACGGCCCTCCGCTGACCTTCGCCCCGCCGCCCGCACCGCCCCAGCTGCCGTACGAGAAGCTCCGCGCGAAACTTCCCCGGGTGCCAGAGGGCGGCCGGGTGGACGAGGCCAAGGTGCGCCGTACGCTCGCCGCCCTGGACCTGGATCCGGCGATCCGTACCGAGGTGAAGGCGGACGACGGCCGGGTCGGCGTTCTCCTGTCGGTGAAGGGCAACGGCTTCGAGCCGCAGGACTGCCTTCTTGCCCGCGTGCGCCCCGGGGCCACCGAGGTGTGGGCGCCGCCCCGGACCCAGCGGATGCCCGGAGAGGGCGGCTGCACCGTCGGCAACGCCCTGGACCCGGCACCGCCACCGCACTGAACGAGGCCTCAATCCCCGGGCTTCACGCGGGGGCCGGGAGGGCGGCCAGTGTTGCGATTGCGGCTCGGTGGCCGCCCGGGGAGCCGAGGGCGATCT
This sequence comes from Streptomyces sp., assembly GCF_036566765.1. Lineage (GTDB taxonomy): Bacteria > Actinomycetota > Actinomycetes > Streptomycetales > Streptomycetaceae > Streptomyces. Next base: position 8,935 of record NZ_DATCVQ010000549.1, on the reverse strand, counting down.
GGTCGGACTTGGCTCGTTTGAGGGCCAGGTGGGCCGGGTGTTCCCAGGTCATGCCGATGCCGCCGTGGAGCTGTACGCACTCCTCGGCCGCGTGGACCGCGACCTTCGAGCAGTACGCCTGGGCGACGGCCACGGTCAGCGGTGCGTCCTCGCTGCCGGTCGCCAGAGCGTCGGCGGCGGCGCGGGCGGCGGCGCGGGCGTTGACGACCTCCAGCCAGAGTTGCGCCATCCGGTGCTTGAGGGCCTGGAAGGAGCCGATCGGGCGGTTGAACTGGTGGCGTTCCCTGATGTGTCGGACCGTCTCCTCCAGGCACCAGGCGGCGAGGCCCAGTTGTTCGGAGGCGAGCAGACCGGCCCCTGCGAGCAGGCCGCGGCGGATCGCCGCCCGCGCGGCGGGGCCGTCCGCGAGACGGACGCCGGTCGCGCGGTCCGCGTCGACCGCGGCCAGCGGGCGGGTCAGGTCCAGCGGGGTCTGCGGCTCGATCCGGGCCTCGGCGGTCGGGACCGCGTACAGCCCGTCCGCGCGTGGGACGAGCAGGACGTCGGCGACGGCGGCGTCCGCCACGCCGGTCACGCGGCCGCCGCCCGCCCCCGGCTCGGCATCGGGACCCGCGGAGAGCGGGACGGCCAGGACCGCCACCGTCCGGCCCGTCGCGAGGTCGCCCAGCAACCGCGCCGCCTCATCCGTCCGTTCCTCCAGGGCCAGCAGCGTCTGTGTCGCCACTACGGAGGACGTCAGGTACGGCGCCGGCGTCACCGCGCGGCCCAGTTCCTCCAGGACTACCGCCGCCTCGCGGTGGCTCGCGCCCTGGCCGCCGAGTTTCTCCGGGACGAGGAGACCGGCGGCGCCGATGTCCGCGGCGAGGGTCTGCCAGAGGCCGGGGACGTACGGGGTGTCCGTCTCGATCCGGCCGAGCAGTACGTCCGGGCCGGCCCGGTCGGTGAGCAGGGCGCGGACCGCGGACCTCAGGTCCTCCTCGGTGTCGGAGTACAGCAGGTCGCTCATCGCGCGAGCTCCTTCCAGGGGACGTCCTTGTCGTTGCGGGGCTCGGCGGGCAGGCCGAGCACGCGCTCCGCGACGATGTTGAGGAGCACCTCGCTCGTGCCGCCCTCGATCGAGTTGCCCTTCGCGCGCAGATAGCGGTAGCCGGCGTCGCGGCCGATGAAGTCGACCAGTTCGGGCCGGACCATGGTCCAGTCGCCGTACAACAGCCCCTCCTCGCCGAGAAGTTCCACCTCCAGGCCGCTGATCTGCTGGTTCAGGCGGGCGAAGCCGAGCTTCATCGCACTGCCCTCCGGGCCCGGCTGGCCCGCGACGAGCTGCTGGCGCAGCCGTTCGCCGGTGAGGCGGGCGACCTCCGCGTCCACCCAGAGGTCGAGGAGCCGCTGATGCAGGTCGTGGGTGCGCAGTTCGGGCCGCTCGCGCCACGTCTGCGCGACCTTCCCGATCATGCCGCCCTCGCGCGGCAGCCGGCCGCCGCCGATGGAGACGCGTTCGTTCATCAGCGTGGTCTGGGCGACCCGCCAGCCGTCGCCGATCTCGCCGAGGCGGTACGCGTCGGGGATCCGCACGCCGGTCAGGAAGACCTCGTTGAACTCGGCCTCGCCGGTGATCTGGCGCAACGGCCGGACCTCGACACCGGGGTCGGTCATGTCGCAGATGAAGTATGTGATGCCGCGGTGCTTGGGCAGGTCCGGGTCGGTGCGGGCGATGAGGATCGCCCAACGGGCGGTGTGTGCGCTGGACGTCCAGACCTTCTGCCCGTCCACGACCCAGTCCTCGCCGTCCCGCATCGCGCGGGTGCCGATCGCGGCGAGGTCGGAGCCGGCGCCGGGCTCGCTGAAGAGCTGGCACCACACCTCCTCGCCGGTCCACAGCGGCTTGAGGAAGCGCCGCTTGACGTCCTCGGAGCCGTACGCGAGGACCGTCGGCGCGGCCATGCCGAGACCGATGCCGATCCGGCGCGGGTCGTTGTCGGGGGCCCCGGCGGCGGCGAGTTCGGCGTCGACGACTGCCTGCAGGGCACGCGGCGCGGCGAGGCCGCCGAGGCCCACGGGGTAGTGCACCCACGCGAGTCCGGCGTCGAAGCGGGCGCGCAGGAAGTCGAGCCGGGGAGTGGTGGCGGGCGGGTGCTCGTCCAGCAACTTCCTGGTACGGGTGATCAGTTCGGCGGCGTCGGGCGCCGTCCCCTCGGGCGCGGTCGCGGCAGGCCGGGTCGCCTTGGACGTCATCGCGAAGCCCCTTCCGGAACGACCACGAGCCTGCCCGTCGTCACCCCGTCCGCCACCCGCTGCACGGCATCCGCCGCCCCCGCGAACGGCACCCGTTCGCTGACCAGCGGCTTCACCACACCCTTCGCGGCGTACTCGGTCAACGTCTCGTGGCAACGCAGGATCGCGGCCGGGTCCTTGAGGTTGTAGAGACCCCAATGCAGGCCGAGGATCGAGTAGTTCTTCACCAGCGCGTGGTTGAGTGCGGGCGAGGGGATCGTCCCGCTCGCGAAGCCGACCACCACGATCCGGCCCTCGAAGGCGACGACCTTCGTCGACTGGGTGTACGCGTCGCCGCCGACCGGGTCGAAGACGACGTCCACGCCGCGCCCTCCGGTGGCCTCCTTGACCGCGGCGACGACGTCCTCGGAGCGGCGGTCCACGACTGCGTCGCAGCCGAGCGCGCGGGCGGCGGCGGCCTTCTCGGGACCGCCTACCACGCCGATGACGGTGGCCCCGGTGGCCTTGCCGATCTGGACGGCGGCGCTGCCGACGCCGCCCGCGGCCGCGTGCACGAGCAGCGTTTCGCCCTCCTGGAGCGCGGCGCGCCGGTGCAGGCCGAACACGGCCGTCTGGTAGCCGATGTGCAGCGCGGCCGCCTCGGCGTCGTCGAGCGCCTCGGGCGCGGGGAGCACCGTCGCCGCGTCGGCGACGGCGTACTCGGCGAAGCCGCCGTACGGGAGAGCCGTGGTGGCGATGACCCGGCGGCCGTCGTCGGTCTCGGCGCAGATCTCCACGCCGGGGGTGAACGGCAGCGGCGGGCGGACCTGGTACAGGCCCCGGCACATCAGCGCGTCGGGGAAGTTGACGTTGGCGGCGCGCACCTTGAGCAGGAGCTGCCCGTCACCCGGGGTGGGGCGGTCGACTTCGTCGCACTGCATCACCTCGCCCGGCTCGCCGTTCTCGTGCACACGCCATGCCTGCATCGGGATCCTCCACGGGCGGTCGTTCCGTACTGGGCGGTCGGTCGCATACTAAGCGGTCGCTTGACGATCCGGGAACAGGCTGCTCAGGACTTCTTCGGGCGTGCCCGCACATGCATCCGCTCGCCCTGCGGCCCGAACAGGGAGAGGAACTCCACCCGACCGTCCGGTGTCGGCCCGAACCAGTGCGGCACCCGCGTGTCGAACTCGGCCGCCTCGCCCGCGCCCAGCACGACGTCGTGCTCGCCGAGGACCAGGCGCAGCTTTCCGGAGAGCACATAGAGCCATTCGTACCCCTCATGGACGCGCGGATCCGGCTCCTCGTACGGCTTGTCCTGGACCACCTTGTACGCCTGCAGGCCGCCGGGCTGGCGGGTCAGCGGGTACATCGTCCGGCCGTGCCGCACGATCGGCTCGGCCCGGACCCGGGGGTCGCCGACCGGCGGCGCGCCGACGAGCTCGTCCAGCGGGACCTGGTGGGCGCGGGCGATCGGGAGCAGCAGCTCCAGGCTGGGCTTTCGCTGCCCGGACTCCAGACGGGACAGGGTGCTCACCGAGATGCCGGTGGAGGTGGACAGCTCGGCGAGGGTGGCGCCGCGGGCGCGCCGGATGCGGCGCAGCCGGGGGCCGACCTCGGTGAGCACGGCGTCGATGCGGGGGTCCTCGTGCGTGTGGTCGGTCATGACTCCATTGCAGAAACGGCAAGAAACTTTGTCAAGCCGGTGAGGGTGGGAGCAGGCTCGGGAGCATGAACGGACACAGAGCCGACGCAGCACGTCCTCGGGGCTTCAGATCTCCGGGAGTCCGCGCTATCGATGCGCCATGACGAGCCGACCGAGCGATCCGACCGATCCGACCGATCCGACCGATCCGACCGATCCGAGTGAACCCACCGCACCGAACGGACTGCCCGCGCCGCCCCCGCTCGGATCGCAGGCGCTGCCCCCTGGGACGTACGAGGGGCGGGCCGTCCTCGTGACCGGGGGTGGGTCCGGGCTCGGGAAGGCGATCGCCACGGAGTTCGCCCGGCTCGGGGCGGATCTGCTGATCGTGGGGCGCTCCGCGGAGCGGCTGGCGCGGGCCCGGGCGGAGCTGGAGGCGGTGGGCGGGACGCGCGTGGCGACGGCGGTGTGCGACGTACGGGACCCGGAGCGGATCGCGGCGGTCCTCGACACCTGCGAGGCCGGGCCGGTCGGGCGGCCCAACGTGCTGGTGAGCAACGCCGCCGCCAACTTCCCCGTTCCCGCCGAGGAGTTGTCGCCGAACGGCTGGCGCGCGGTGGTCGACATCACGCTGACCGGCGCCTGGTTCACGATCCGCGACTTCGCCCGCCGGCACCTGGCGGACGGGACTCCCGCTTCGGTGATCGCCGTCGGCGCGTCGTACGCGTGGACCGGCGGCCCGGGTTTCGTGCACTCCGCGTCGGCGAAGGCGGGCGTCAAGAGCCTCGTCGAGACGTTGGCCGTGGAGTGGGGTCCGTACGGGATCCAGGTCAACGGGCTCGTACCCGGCCTGATGCCGCACGAGGACATGACGGCCGACATCCGCGCGGGCCTGGACCGCGCGGCGGACCCGGCGCGGCGGCAGCCGGCGCTGCGCGTGGGGCTGCCGCGCGAACTGGGCTGGGCGGCGACGTTTCTCGCTTCGCCGTACGCCCGGTTCGTCAGCGGGCACACTCTGGTCGTGGACGGCGCGAACTGGCAGCGCCGGACGCTCGTCAACGATCCGGTGATCCCGGTCCGCGAGCAACTGAGAGGGACCCGGGGGCGGCCCGGAGCCTGACGCACGCTCGGCCGTGCGTGTGAATGCGGGGCGCTCGGGCTGCGCGGACGGGCCGCGGCGGAAAGGATTCGCCGGGGGTGGGCGGGACAGGACAGGCACAGCACACAGCAGCGGAAGGCAGGGCGCACCACATGCTCGGTACGGACTTCACCACCGGCTCTCCCAACTGGATCGACCTCGGCAGTCCCGACACGGAGGCGGCGGCCGCGTTCTACACGAGCGTCTTCGGCTGGGACTACGCATCGGCCGGGCCGGACGCGGGCGGCTACGGGTTCTTCCAGCAGGGCGGGAAGACGGTCGGCGCGATCGGGCCGCTGACCGAGGCGGGCGCCCGCTCCGCGTGGACGGTGTACTTCCAGACGCCCGACGCGGACGCCACCGTGCAGGCGGCGGAGAAGGCCGGCGGGACGGTGCGCGTCGCGCCGATGGACGTGATGGACGCCGGGCGGATGGCGGCCCTGACCGACCCGGACGGCGCGGACTTCGCGCTGTGGCAGCCGGGCACGAACAAGGGCCTGGACCGGACCTCGGAGGACAACACCCTGGTCTGGGCCGAGCTGCACGCCCGCGACCCCGAGGCCGCGCTCGACTTCTACAAGAGCCTGTTCGGCTGGCGGTGGTCGGCGATGAAGGCGCCGGGCATGACGTACCGGGTGATCTCGACCGCCGAGGGCGACCAGGAGGACGCGTCGTTCGGCGGCACGGCGGAGCTCCAGGGCGAGGGCATGGCGCCGAGCTGGATCCCGTACTTCGCGGTGGCGGACGCCGACCGGACCGCCGAGGCGGTGCAGGGCAACGGCGGGACGGTGCTGATGCCGGCGGCCGACGTCCCGGACGTGGGCCGGATCGCCTGGTTCGCCGACCCGTACGGCGCGCCCTTCGCCGTGCTGAAGCCGGAGCCGCGGCAGGGCTGAGAGCTCACGGGCCGTCAAAAGGGCTGACGGCTCGCCGCCCCTCCGCACGACTGACGGCTCACCTGCCCTCGAACCCCGGCTCACGCCGCGCCGCCTTCGCCGCGTACCCCTCGCGCGCGTCGTCGGACGTCAGCGTGAGCGCCGCGGCGAGGGCGGCTCGGTCGAGGGCGGCGGACATGCCCTGGTCGGCGTAGGCGTCGATGTTGCGCTTGATCGCGCGGACGGCGAGGGGCGCGTTCGCGGCGATCGCGGCGGCGATGTCTCGGGCGGCCGCGTCGAGGCCGTCGGTCGGGGTGACGAGCTGGACGAGCCCGAGGCGTTCGGCCGTGGCGGCGTCGAGGCGGCGGCCGGTGAGGGCCAGGTACTTGGCCCAGCCGGCCCCCGCGTCACGCGCGATGCGCAGGTCGCCGCCCGCGTCGACGGCGACGCCGAGTTGCGCCTCGGGCAGCGCGAACACGGCGTCGTCCGCGGCGATCCTGACGTCCGCCATCAGGGCCAGCTCGAAGCCGAAGCCGAGGCAGTAGCCCTGCACGGCGGCCACGATCGGCTGCGGGAGCCGGGCGAAGGCGGCGAAGCGCTCGTGGACCCAGCGGATGCCCTCGTCGTACCGGTGCGTCCGCTCCGCCGCCGACCGCCCGGTGATCGCCCCGCCGGGCGCGGTGACGTCGATCCCGGCGCAGAACGCCCGCCCCTCGGCCCGCAGCAGCACGACCCGCACGGACTCATCGAACCGGATCCGGTCGGCGAACACCCCGAGCTGCCGACTCGCCTCCCAGCTCCAGCCGTTGAGCTTCTCCGGCCGGCACAGCGTGAGCACCCCGACCCCGCCCTCGACTTCCAGCCGAAGTCGCTCCTCCCCCGCCGGAATCCCGCCGTCGAGCGTGTCGATCATCGCGCCCCGCCCCCTTCTTGATGGAGCGTCAGGTTAGGCGGGCGGGTTCGTGGGCGGCAACGGGTTCAGCGGGCGAAGACCTCGAAGGCGACCGCGGGAACCCCGCCGAAGCGCTCACCGGTGCGGGTGGAGATGCCGGTGAGGAACTCGCGGACGTACTCCTCCGGGGCCTGGTCCGTCAGGGCCTCTATGTAGGCGCGGTGGCACAGGAGGGAGTCGATCGCGCGGTCCAGGCCCGGGGCGGCGGGGGCCGCGTGGGTGGGCGTGGTGGAGCCCGCCACGGCGACCCAGCGGACGCCGTTCCAGGGCTCCAGGCCCTGCTCGGTCAGCTCGGGGAAGATCCAGCGGTTGCCCGCGTCGGCCGCCGCGTCGAGCGTGGCGCGCCCGACGGCGACGTGGTCGGGGGTGTTCCAGGGGCCGCCGGGGCCCGGGGTCCAGGTGTCGCGGTGGTTGAGGGTGATGACGAGCTCGGGGCGGTGGCGGCGGATCGCGGCGGCGATGTCCCGGCGCAGGTCGAGCCCGTACTCGATCACACCGTCCCGGTGGTCGAGGAACTCCACGGTCTCCACGCCCACCACCGCCGCGCTGGCGATCTGCTCCTGCTCGCGCACCGGGGCGCAGGCGGCCGGATCGAGCGTGTCGATGCCCGCCTCGCCGCGGGTGGCGAGCAGGTACGCGACCTCCCGGCCGCCGTCCGTCCAGTGCGCTATGGCCGCGGCGCAGCCGTACTCCAGGTCGTCGGGGTGGGCCACGACCGCGAGCGCGCGCTGCCAGTCCTCGGGCATCGGGTCGAAGGCGGGGAGGGTGTTCTCGGTCTTCTCGATCATGGCCGCACCCTACCCGCGCGCCCGCTCAGACCGCGCCGGTCAGAATCACCGAACGCGCCAGGTTGCGCGGGCGGTCCGGGTTGAGGCCGCGGCGGCCCGCCAGGGCCACGGCCAGCCGCTGGGCGCGGACCAGAGCGGCGACCGGGTCCAGCGCGTCGGCGGCGAACAGCGCGCCGGTGGACTCCACTTCGTCGGCCAGGCCGGCCGGCGCGGGACCGAAGCACCACACCAGGCTGTGCCGGTCGCTGATGCTGATCGGGCCGTGCCGGTACTCCATCGCCGCGTACGACTCGGTCCACGCGCGGGCCGCCTCGCGGAGCTTGAGCGCGGCCTCGTCCGCAAGGCCCACCGTCCAGCCGGTGCCGAGGAAGGTGAACTGGCCGCGCTGCTCCCAGGCGCGGGGCAGCGGCTCGTACAGCGCGAGCTCGGCGTCCACGATCGACGGCGTGAGGTCCACCCCGAGCCCGGCGCGCAGGAGTTGCAGCGCCGTGGTCGCGAACCGGGTCTGGACGACGGAACGTTCGTCGGCGAAGGAAAGGTCGAGCACCTCGTCCGCGCGGCGTCCGGCCGGGCTGTCGGGCACTCCGGTCAGGGCCAGGGTCGGGATGCGGCCCTCGGCCCGGGCGAGCAGCTCTGCCACCTCCGTCGTCGTCCCGGAACGGGTCAGGGCCACGATCCGGTCGTAGCCGCGGCCGATCGGCGTCGGGTCGGAGGCGGGGAACGCGTCGGTCTCCCCCGCGCCGAGGGACTCCCGCAGCGCGGCGTAGGCGCGCGCCATGAAGTACGAGGTGCCGCAGCCGACGACGGCGACCCGCTCGCCCGGTCCGGGCAGCAGGGCGGCCTGCGCCGCGGCGATGTCGGCGGCGCGGCGCCAGCAGTCGGGCTGGCCGGCGATCTCGGCGGTGACGTGCGCGGTCATGTCCGGGTCCTCTCGTCCGTGCTGCGGTCCGGACCGATTTCTATCCCGTCCGCTCGGGGCGCACCATGAGCAATCAGTGAGCAGGACTTGGACTTTTGTGCGGGCCCGCGCCGCAGGACGCCCGGACCACGAGCCGGGGCCGCAGCTGCACTTGATGCAGCGGGCTCGCGTCGCCGTCGGCGAGGCGGCGCAGCAGGATCTGCGCTGCCAGCCGCCCCACTTGGAACTTGGGCGGGGAGACGGCGGTCAGCGGGGTCTCGGCGACGTCCGCGAACTCGTTGTCGTAGCTGATCAGCGCCAGGTCCCGGGGCACGTCGAGCCCGGCCCGGCGGGCCGCCGCGAGGACCAGCGTGGCCTCGCGGTCGCCGAAGCAGAGCGCGGCGGTGGCGCCGGCCGCGCGCGCCGCC
>NZ_DATCVQ010000548.1:0-8951 GCF_036566765.1 Streptomyces sp. | reverse complement strand
CACGAACCCTCTGCGGCTGATCGGTGTCACTGGCCCCTCGTCTCCCACTCAAGTGCCCCGCTGGCACATCGACGGCAAGAGTGACGGGAGGGGCGCCAAAGGTCTACAGCTGTCCGGTAAGGAGCCGGTGAATATCTGCGTGGCTTGAACCAGCCGTCGACCCGCACGAGCATCTTGCCCGGATTGTCACCGCGGAGCGTGCCAGGAAGGCGTGCAGCAAGATCCGCTGGTGGGCGGCCGGGAAGGTCGAGCTCTGCTTCACGCCGACAAACGCGTCCTCGGCGAACCCGATCGAAGCCCACTTACCCGGTCACGTTCCTCGAGCATGCTGCCCAGCAGAGCCGGCCTCCGCTCCGCCGGGAACTCGGCGATCCACTGCCAGAGCAGACCGTCATCGAACAGGCTCCGGGCCAGAGCACCCACGAACGTTCTCCCGAACCTGCCGAAGTCCTGACGCCCACGGCATGAGCACGCGGGCTGCCTCCACCCGAACAGCAACGCCCCAGTAGGGGCGGGGCAATGAACCCCTGCGGGGCACCCCACGGCGCGGTCGTAGCGGCGCTGCGCGCAGGCAGAGCGCAGCGACGGCCCGAGCCAAGCTGTTCATCACACCCGTTCCCTACGTTCGAAGGGGGAGGGAAGGAGTTAGAAGGGAAGGAGTTAGAGACGCTGTTGCGGCGAGCCGCCGCCGAACAGATCCGAGAAACGAGAATGCCGAAGCAGCGCTCAATCCCGTGGCGGCTTGCTCGCCCTGCGCCTCCTCGTCTAGGGCCTGTTGCGAGAATGGCTGAGGAGGCAATTTCGCCGACCCCCGTCGCTACCCTGGTTACGGCCACGATCCAGGGGGCAATGGTGGGACAAAGGGCACGACGGGCCGCAGGGACGCAGTCCTTCATGGATCTGCTCCGGCATCCGAGTCGCCTCATCGAGCAGCTCACAGGAGACGCTGGACATCGCGCCGAGGCGGACGTCGTAGCGTTGAACGCTGGAGAGGCTCGCGAGGTCTCCGCGTTCGTCCGTGACGGTCACCGTTTCCGGCAGGGGTCGCTGATTCTGGATCCTGCCGCAGCGTCGCCAGTGGTGTGGCGGCCGTTTCGAGTCCTCGGTGAAGACATCGCCTTGGCCGCTCCGTTCCACGTTCACGGGGCGGGCCCGGTCGCCGGCTCGGGGAGTGGGGCGGTCGACGAGGGAGCGTTCCGTCTGCTGTCCCTGCAGGCCGCTGATCGTTACTGGGAACTCGCCATCCCCGCTGCGGACGTTGGTCTGGTCCGTGCTGCGCTGCGCGGGGATGGCAGCGGAAGGTAGCCAGAGAGCCGCTGCTGATGGGCAACAGACCGACGAAGTACGTCACAGCCACTCGTTGAGGACCGCGACCAGCACGGTCACTTCGTTGCGGACGGCGAGTTTGTCATACCTGGTGGCGACCGCGCGGTGGCGCTTGAGCCGGTTGATCCCGCACTCGACCGCGTGCCGCTGGGAAGCGCTCCGGATGCTGGAGCACGTAGAACCACTCCCGGTCGCTGTCCTCGCAAGGTGTTGCGCGTGGCGCGGCTGCGCCTTCCGGGCTCGTTGGCGACAACGGCATCCGAGCCTCCGATCGGATCTTTCCGACCCGCGGACGATGCTGGCGGGCTCCTTGGCAACGGTCCCCTCGCACGGCTTCGGCCAGGTCTCCTCGCAGGCGCCGGCACCGTGGGCGGTGCTGGGCGGTGATGGTAGCGCTGTCTGCGGTGGTGGGTCACGTTGTCGGCCCCTCTCGAATGGTCTCCCTGGCCAGCACAGCGGTAGGGGCTTTCGGAAGGTTGCGCCAACATACGTATGAGGAAGTGGCTCACGGGTATCGGCGTGGGCACCTGCCCCGCTGCCACCACCGATGACGGCACGTCGATCCGACGTCGTCGCCAGTGCACGGACTGCGCTGGCCGTTTCACCACGGTGGAGACCTGTTCGCTCATGGTGGTCAAGAGTTCCGGCGTCACCGAGCCCGTCAGCCGTGCCAAGGTCGTCTCCGGTGTCCGCACGGCGTACCGGGGACGGGGTGTCGCCAGGGACGCCTCGCCTAGGACCTGTCCTGGCGATCATCCGGCAGGGCGTCTCGGTGATATTTTGACCGAATCGTGGGAGGGGCGGGCGGATAAGTGGACAGTGATCTGCGGCGTGCGGTTGCCGTGGCGCTTGGCGACCTCGGGCGAAGCGATGACTGGCGTGACCGGGCGGATGCCGGTCACAGCCTGGCAGGGTTCGCCGAGATGCAAGAGGCCGCAGAGTCGCTGCTGGGGCTTGTGCTCGACCCTCATGACACCTTCGTCACCCGACGGACCGCGGAAGGCTTGCTTCGGCGAAAGGACAGGCCCGGGCTGACGATAGTCGCGTCCGCACTGGCAATCGCCAACGACAACCACGCCGATTGGATCCACACCGCAATCGTCGATGTCTTCAGTATCTTCTCGGCGGACCTGGACGAGGCACTACGGCTCTGCGAGGAGATGTCGGGCGACGCCGACGATCGTGTCGCCCGGGGGGCCCGTCGGCTGCACGAGAGCCTGGCAGTGATCGATCCCGTTCTTCGCCCTGCATAGCGGAGGTTCGATCGCCGCCGTGAGGGTGCAGACCCTCAACGGCAGGGGCCGTGAGGAGCGCGTTGTCGACACAGTGCCACGGAGCCATCGGTCATGTTCGGAGCCAGATCGTAAGAGCTGCGACGGTAGCTGTGCCGAGGTAGATGTAACGGCGCTTGTCGTAGCGGGTGGCTACCGCCCGGTGCTGTTTCAACCGATTGATAGCCCGTTCGACCGTGTTCCGCTTCTTGTGCCGCTCCTCGTCGAAGCCAGGTGGCCTCCCGCCACGTGAGCCTTTACGCAGGCGGGCGGCCTGGCTGTCGATCTTCTCCGGGATGATGTGCCGGAAGCCCCGGTGCCGCAAGTACTCGCGGCATGGTCCGTTGCTGTATGCCTTGTCGGCCGCAACGCTGTCCGGCGTCTTGCGGGGCCTGCCCGCCCCGGTCTTCGGGACGCGGATCTTCTCCAGGACCGGTTGAACTGGGTGCAGTCTGCCTGCTGACCGGGTGTGACGATCAGGGACAACGGGCGGCAGCGGCCGTCCGCACTGAGGTGGAGGTTGGTGGTGAAGCCGCCGCGCGAGCGGCCCAAGCCCTCGCCTCCCGCACCACCTCCACCAGGCGGTCGCGCAGGCTCTGCCACGGCGTTTCGACCTGGTGTTCTAGGACTTGCACCCCTTTGGGGGCGGGGGCCGGCGGTGAGTCGTTGCGCGCGCCAGCCGCGTGCTGGTGCGCCCGCACGATGGTCGAGTCAACCGAGATGTCCCAGTCGAGCTCGCCCGTCGCGTCGGCTGCCGCCTGGAATCGGCTCTGACCGCAGTTCCGCGAAATCCCAGGTCAGGAGCTGTGTGAGGGAACGTTCCGGCAGGGCATGTCTTGCTGGTGGGCGTCTGCTCGCTTGACGATGTGCTGTTCCCGGACGTCGATGTGCGGTTGTTAGACGACTCTCTGCGTGGTCATGAAGAGGGTGGCGGCGACACTCCCGTTGCCCACGGGCTGTCGTCGTATCGGGGGCCAGGCTGCCTCTTCGTGTGCGACGACACCGTGAACAGGAACGGGGTCGTCGAGGTGCGACGGACGGCTACCAGAGCCATCGGTCGAGGAGTTCCGCCCAGATGAAGCCGTTGTACCCGTCGAACGCGGGCGGGTCGATCTGCTTGAGCTCGGCCGCGAGCTGGCTGAGCTCGGCGAGGGCCTCGTCCTCATCCCCGTCCGGGTCGTTGAGGATCTCGGACTGGCTTACATGCCGGCCGTAGTGGTGCAGGGATTGGAGCCACAGGGCGATGCTGGAGTTGGCGAACCAGGCTTCGCCGTCGGGAAGGACGTAGTAGACCGTGCCGGTCACGGGCTCGACTCCGAACGTCCACAGCAGGTCGGGGACCAGGTCTCCGTGCCGGTTCTCGGTCAGTTGGTACAGCTGCTTGCCGTCTCGGGTCAGCAACTGTGGGGCCGATTCCGTCTGGACCGCCGCTGCCTCGATGAGGTTGTTCGTGTTCGGAATGCCGATGCTCACGAGCAGGGCTGTCTGGTTCTCGGGGACCTGCCAGCCCGCGACGGAGGCGGCGCCGGCCCGCGCGACGTTCTCTTCACCCGCCCATTCGACCAGGTCGTCATAGGTCAGCAATGTGGAGATCCTTCCGATGGCGTCAGCGGTCACCGCGACTCTACTGACCAGGACCGACACCCGATTCGAGCGCCCTCGGCCGGATAGATGGCGGGTGCATGCGAGTTCGTCCTGAGCAACATGATCCTTTGGTGTTTGGGCAGGCTGGCGGTACTTCGTCGTGCTCGGAACGGGAGCACATCGTGGTCTGCGGAGGCTGCCGGGTGCTGATCGTCGACAACGACGCCCTGCTGGTGGAACAGCAGCTGCGGCAAGGCCGGCTGAGCTGCCCGTCATGCGGGGCGGCCCTGGCACCGTGGGGACATGGCCGACCCCGGGAGATCCGGGGTGATCTTGGGGCCCGGCTGTTTCTGCGGCCACGTCGTACTCGTTGCCCGGGCTGCAAGGTCACGCATGTGCTGTTGGCGGAGGCACTCTGGCCGCGGCGGGCGGATGTGGCCGCGGTGATCGGGACTGGACTGGAGATAGCCGCCCTGGGCATGGGCCATCGCCAGGTCGCCGCCCACTTGGGCTTGGCCGAGGGCACGGTCCGTGGCTGGTTGCGGACGTTCGCCAAACGGGCGGAGGCAGTACGCCGCCACTTCACCGTCGCTCTGGTCGCGCTCGCGGACGACCCGGTGATGCCGGATGCGGCGGCTTCGCCGTTCGCTGACGCCGTTTCGGCGGTCGCGGCCGCCCATCGGGCGGCTGCGACGAAGTGGCCGCACATGCTTACGGTGTCGCGGTGGGAGTTCGCCGGGAGGGCGGTAGGCGGCAGGGTGCTGACCTTGTCTTCTTCCGTTAGTTGATCAACACGGGCCGCCTCTGGGCGGGATCGGAGGGTGCCGGAAGTCTTGATCGTGTCCGCCGGGATGCGGCGGGCTCTGTTCGAGACGCGAGGTGGGTTGCCTATGTCACCGAGTGAGGACGAGGACCGTCGCCGGGCGGAGCGGGCCCGGCAGGTGGGCCTGTTCCGTTACGGCCTGATCCAGGACCTGATCGACACGAAACTCACGACACGCCAGCGCGGGAAACTCGCCCGCGAACTGGCCGCGAAAGAGCACACCGACCCGTTCGGCCGGCAGGTGAAAGTCGCCCGCGGCACGCTCGACCGCTGGGCCCGCCACTACCGCGCGGGCGGGTTTCCCGCCCTGGTGCCGGCCCAGCGGCAGGTCACCCCACGGACCCCGGTCGAGGTCCTAGACCTGGCGGCCGCGCTGAAGAAGGAGAACCCCGCCCGCACGGCCGCGCAGATCCAGCGGATCCTGCGGACCACACAAGGTTGGTCACCGACCGACCGGACGCTGCAGCGGCACTTCGCTGACGCCGGCCTGACCGGCGGCAGCGGCGAGAAGAGCGTGTTCGGCCGGTTCGAGGCCACCCGCGGCAACGAGCTGTGGACGGGGGACGCCCTCCACGGGCCCAAGATCGGCGGCCGCAAAACGTACCTCTTCGCGTTCATCGACGACCACAGCCGGGCGATCGTGGGCCACCGGTTTGGGTTCGCCGAGGACACCGTCCGCCTGGCCGCCGCCCTGCGGCCGGCGCTGTCTGCCCGCGGGGTCCCGGAGTCGATCTACGTCGACAACGGGTCGGCGTTCGTGGACACGTGGCTGCTGCGAGCATGCGCGTCGCTGGCCATCCGCCTCACCCATTCCAAGCCCGGCCGGCCGCAGGGCAGGGGGAAGATCGAACGGTTCTTCCGCACCGTCCGTGACCAGTTCCTGGTCGAGCTCGATGAGGAACGTGTCGGTCAGATTGAGCATCTCGCCGAGCTGAACAGGCTTTTCACCGCGTGGGTGGAGACGGTCTATCACCGCACGGTGCACTCGGAGACGGGGCAGCCTCCGATCGAACGGTGGCTGGGTTCGATTTCCCGGCCGCTGCCGCTGCCCAGCCCCGCTGATCTTCGGGAGGCGTTTCTGTGGTCGGAGTTCCGGACCGTGACGAAGACCGCGACGGTCAGCCTGCACGGCAACAGCTACGAGGTCGACCCGATGCTGGCCGGGATGAAGGTCGAGCTGGTCTTCGACCCGTTCGACCTGACCGAGATCGAGGTGAGGACGTCGGGAAAGAGCGCGGGCAAAGCCGTCCCGCACCGGGTGGGCCGGCACACCCATCCGAAGGCGAGGCCGGAGACACCGCCGGAGTCGGCCCCGCAGACTGGAATCGACTACCTGAAGATCCTCGACGAGACGCACAAGGCGAACACCGTGAAGGGCATCAACTACTCGTCCCTGATGGACGACGGGCGGGGACCGCGATGATCGACCGCGTTCAGGGGTACTTCGGTTTCACCCGTGTCCCCTTCGGACGGAACCTGGCTCCGTCCATGCTCCACCAGCACCACTCCCACCGGGAGGCCGCCGCCCGCATCGCGTGGTGCATCAACAACCGGGCGATCGGCGTGGTCACCGGCGAGGTCGGATCCGGAAAGACCGTAGCTCTCAAGGGGGCCGTCGCCTCGCTCGACCCGGCCCGGTTCACGGTCATCTACCAGCCCAATCCCGAGGTCGGCATGCGCGGGCTCTATGACCGCATCGTCACCAGCCTGGGCGGGACCCCCAAGTTCCACCTGGCCGCTCTCGCCACCCAGGCATCCGCCGCGCTGGCCGCCGAAGTCGACGAACGGGGCAGGACGCCGGCCGTGGTGATCGACGAGTCACACCTGCTCGACCACCAGGAGCTGGACGCGATCCGCATGCTCACCAACTACGACATGGACTCCACGACGCCGTTCGCGGTGTTGCTGATCGGCCAGCCCACCCTGCGCCAAACGCATGAAGCACGGCGTCCTGGCGGCCCTGGACCAGCGGATCTCGATCAGCTACCAGATGCCCACGATGACGAAGGAGGAGACCGCCAGCTACATCAAGCACCACCTCACGATCGCCGGACGAGAGGACACCCTCGCCGCCTTCCACCGGCCGGCGGCCGCCCTATGGGCCGACGGCCTCGCCGCGGGCCGAGCTCGCTTCACAGTCGGCCCGTAGGGTGGCACGTCTTGCGCGGCTTATGGTCGTCACCCTGCCGGCCTGCGTTCAACGAAGGCGCGGACCATGTCTGCCACCTGCGCGGCCGGGATGCTGTGGTGCCAGTGGACCTCGGTCCCGTTCTTGGTGTGGCGGCTGCAGGAGAGCTCGAACATGACCGACCCGTCTTCCGCGGTGCGGCCCCAGCGGACGTACGGCCGGTGCGGGCAGGATCCGTGGGAAGCGAAGACGGTCGCCTCCTTAACGACGTCGGCGTGGTGGCGGGGCGGCAGCGTCCGGGCCTGGTGGCAGCCGGTGCAGCGCAGAAGGTGCTGGACGCCTCCCTCGCGCCGGATGAAGCCCCACCCGCCGCCTTCGAAGGTGTTGCAGCTGGCGCAGACGGGTCCGCGGACGAAGCCGTGTGTGGCAGTGGTCCCAGTAGAGGGCTCGGCGTGGGCTCGGGCACAGGCAGCACAGGAAGCCGTCGGCTTCCTTCTTGGTGAGCGAGCCGTGTAGGACGCCCGCCAGATGCCCGGTGTAGCGACGGGAGGTCTTGGTGGCGCAGTGGGGACACAGGGTCACGAAGCCGGCCGCGCTGGAGGTACGCCACTGCCATGCGTCGCCCTTAGCGCCGCAGCCGCTGCAGACCGCCGCGTGCTCCTCCAGGCGGCGTTCGGCTTCGTCGGCCCGGTCGAGGAGTTCCGCGTAGGCGCGGGGGACCGTCCAGCGCGTTCCGGACCATGACAGCAACGGGACGGGGCGGGTGGAGGCGATGGTGGAACAGCCGTGGCGTCGGACGAATGCCTCCTGCGTCAGCCCGCAGGGCAGGCCGTCGTCATTGACTCCGGTCTGCCGGCAGGGTTCTGGCATGCAAGGGCATCCGCCGGCGGCACGCGTGTCGTACGCAGCGCCTTCCATCCATGCCTTGATTTGTTCCCGCCAGGTGTGTCCGCTGCTGCGGCGGGACGGGGCGGGAAGAGCGCTGACACGATCGTCGGGGGCGATCGAGAGGTCTT
This sequence comes from Streptomyces sp., assembly GCF_036566765.1. GTDB lineage: Bacteria > Actinomycetota > Actinomycetes > Streptomycetales > Streptomycetaceae > Streptomyces. The sequence goes on along the minus strand of NZ_DATCVQ010000548.1, from coordinate 803 downwards.
TCAGACGCGTGGCGGCCTTGCGGATGTCCCGGTCGTCGAGCCGCCAGCGGTTCTTGTGCTTGTAGCCGCGGACCGCGACGTCGCCGATCAGGATGTGCCCGTGGCGCTGGAACCAGTAGCGGGACAGCCCTGGCGGGGCGGCCGGCACGGCACAGCTCTCGGTCAGCTCGGTCAGCAGGCGCCGGGCTTCGTCCGGTGTGATCATCATGGGGCGCTCCTGGGCGTGGGAATGTCGGTATCGGGACGGCCCGGTTTCTCGCCTCGGAGCCACGCGGCTGCACAGGCCTGGCAGCCTCGGCGCGCAGACGCGTCGAAGGAACTGAGAGAGCACGACAGCGCCCGGGTGAGGCCCCTGCGGTTGCCGTACTCACCGCCCAGGTCCACCTCGGCCACGCCGAAGGCGACATGACAGCTGAGGCCCTCGGCGAGCTCAACCAGGCCCTGGATGCGGCAGGTGTCGGCTACACCTCCGAGATCTACCCCGGCACCATCCACGGCTTCACCATGTCCGACACCGACGCTTTTAGCGCCTCCGGGCTGAAGCGCCACTGGGATCGCCTGCTCCCCCTCCTGGATCGCACCCTGGCCGACTGCTGAAGCTCCAGCCCGGAAGCCAAGCCTGAAGCGGCCACGACCAGCAGACGGCATGGCGGGCCACACCGATGTCTCCATGGCCGTGGCCCGCCTCTATCGCGAACGAGAGTTCCGTAAAAGCCAGGTCGCTTGAGAAATCCGAGCCTCCGCGGTCGCAAGCGACCTGGCATCCCAGCTCGTCAGCGGCCCACCATCTGACAGCCGCAGTG
>NZ_DATCVQ010000547.1:0-8007 GCF_036566765.1 Streptomyces sp. | reverse complement strand
GCATGTTCGCCGCCTCCCTGGGGCTGCAGTTCGCCGCGTACGCGTTCGCGCTGCCGCTCGTGGCGGTCACCGCGCTCTTCCCGCTCGCCCGGCCCATGTCCGTCGCGGTCGCGCGGGCCCTGTGCGGGGTGGGACCTGCGGAGCTGGCGGACGGCCCGGCCCACGGGCGGGCCGCGAAGACGCGGTCGGCCGGCTGGCTCACCCTCCACGTGGGCCTCGGCGGCCTGCTGAGCGGCGCGACGCTGGCGCTCCCGCCGTTCGCGCTGGCGCTGATGGCGCTGCCGTTCTCGGAGCGGCTGCGGAACTCGGAGCTGAGCCGGTTCTGGGGGGTGGACGAGCACTGGGTGCAGTGGGCGGGGATCCCCGTGGGGCTGCTCATGCTGGCGGCGCTCGCGGCGGTCGCGGCCGGGACGGGCGCGCTGCTCGCCGGCTGCGCGCCCCGGCTCCTCGGACCGAGCCCGGCGGACCGGCTCGCGGCGGCGGAGCGGCGGGCCGAGGAGCTGGCGATGCGCAACCGGCTCGCCCGCGAGCTGCACGACTCGGTGGGGCACGCGCTGAGCGCCGTGACGCTGCAGGCGGGCGCGGCCCGCAGGGTGCTGGAGAGCGACGACGCGGACGACCGGGAGTTCGTCCGCGAGGCGCTGGCCGCGATCGAGGAGACCACCCGGCGCACGGTCGGCGAACTCGACCATGTCCTGGGGCTGTTGCGGCGGGACGACGACGGCGCGGCGTCCGGCGAGCTGCCCGGGCCTGGCCTTGAGGCGCTCGGCGCGCTGGCGAAGGGCGCGGGCGGGACGGCGTCGGTGACCTCGTCGGGCGATCTGGAGCGGGTGCCGCGGACGGTGTCCCGGGAGGCGTATCGGATCGTCCAGGAGGGGCTGACGAACGCCGCCCGGTACGCGGGCGGCGAACCGGTGACGGCGCATGTGGCGCTGCACGACGAGGAGTTGGAGATCACCATGGAGAACCCGCTGCCCGCCCGGCCGCCGGCCGTACGCCCCGGCGGCGGCCGCGGACTGCGCGGCATCGGCGAGCGGGCCCGGCTGCTCGGCGGCACGTCCGGGGCCGGCCCGGTGGACGGCGTGTGGCGGCTGACCGCCCGGCTGCCGCTCGGGGGCGGCCGATGACCGGGGCCGAGGCCGGGAGCGCGACCCGGATCGTGCTGGCCGACGACGAGCGGATGGTGCGCACCGCGCTGCGGGTGATTCTGGACGCGGAGCCGGACCTGGAGGTGGTCGGCGAGGCGGCGACCGGGGCCGAGGCGGTCTCGGTGGTGCGCGAGCTGCGTCCTGACGTGGTCCTGATGGATGTGCGGATGCCGGAGATCGACGGGATCCGGGCCACCGAGCAGATCCTCGCCGGGATGGCCGACGCCCCGCGGATCGTGGTCGTGACGACCTTCGAGAACGACTCCTACGTGTACGACGCGCTGCGCGTCGGGGCCGCCGGGTTCCTGCTGAAGCGGGCGGCGGCCGAGGACCTGGTCGGCGCGGTGCGGCTGGTCGCGCGCAGCGACTCGCTGCTCTACCCGGCGGCGGTGCGGGGGCTGGCCGCCGAGTACGCCCGGCGCGGTCCGCGGGCCGCGCCCGCCTGGGCGGGGCGGCTGACCGACCGGGAGGCGGACGTGCTGCGCCTGATGGCGACCGGGATGACGAACGCGGAGATCGCGGACCGGCTGTCGGTCGGCCCGGCGACGGTGAAGACGCATGTGGCGGCGGTCCTCGCGAAGACCGGGGCGCGCGACCGCACGCAGGCGGTGATCGTGGCGTACGAGTCGGGGTTCATCACGCCGGGGTGAGAGTGAGGCCCGCCGGGCGCGCTGCGGCTGCGAGCGGCCGCCGTGCAGGCCGGCCCGGGGGCACACCGCGCCAAAGATGAGGATTGTCTGAGAAACCGACCGGATCCGGAACGTCGGGCTCCCATCGGTTCGTCCTCCCCAGGGATGAACAAGACGATCAGGCGCGCCTCGGTCTTCGCGCTGCTCCTGGTGCTCGCCGTACTGCTGCGGGCCACCTGGGTGCAGGCGTACGAAGGCCGGGCCCTCGCGGACGACAAGAAGAACCGGCGGAAGACGATCGCGCAGTACGCGCAGCCGCTCGGGAACATCATCGTGGCCGGGGCGCCGGTCACCGGATCACAGCCGACGAAGGGCGGCGACCTCGCGTACAAGCGGTCGTACACCGACGGCGAGCTCTACGCGGCTGTCACCGGCTACAGCTCGCAGGCGTACGGGGCCACCCAGCTGGAGGGCATCTACTCCGGGGTCCTGGACGGCACCGACACCCGGCTGAAGAACCCGGTGGACGCGCTCACCGGCAAGCAGCAGGAGCCGGGCGACGTGCTCACCACGATCGATCCGGCCGTCCAGAAGGCCGGCTTCGAGGCACTGGGCGGCAAGAAGGGCGCGGCCGTCGCCGTCGACCCGAAGACCGGGCGGATCCTCGGGATGGTGTCCACCCCGTCGTACGATCCGTCGAAGATCGCCGGGCTGACGGACGGCGACACCTGGCGGAAGCTCTCCGACGACAAGGACAAGCCGCTGGTCAACCGGGCGCTGCGGCAGCCGCTGCCGCCCGGCTCCACCTTCAAGCTGGTCGTCGCCGCGGCGGCCCTCGAGGACGGGCTGTACAAGGACGTGGACACGGCGACCGAGAGCCCCGACCCGTACACGCTGCCCGGGACGCGGACCGTCCTGAAGAACGAGAACGCGTCCGCGCCCTGCGAGAACGCCACCCTGCGCACCGCGCTGCGGTACTCCTGCAACAACGTCTTCGCGAAGCTGGCCGTCGACCTCGGGCAGGACAAGGTGAAGGCGATGGCGGAGAAGTTCGGCTTCAACGACGACGAGCTGGACGTGCCGGTACGCGCCTACGCGAGCGTGTACCCCTCCGGCATGGACCGGGCGCAGACGGCGCTGAGCGGCATCGGCCAGTTCGACGTGACCGCCACCCCGCTCCAGATGGCCATGGTGTCCGCGGCGATCTCCAACGACGGGCTCATGGCGTCGCCGCACATGGTCTCCGCGGTGGTCGACTCGGACGGCGACACACTCCAGTCGTACAAGGACGGGGAGACCCGGCGGATCGTCTCCTCCGCGACGGCCGAGCAGCTGCGCAGTGCGATGAAGACCGTGGTCGACGAGGGCACCGGCACGAACGCGGCGATCGACGGCGTGGAGGTCGGCGGCAAGACCGGCACCGCGCAGCACGGCGAGAACAACAGCAAGACCCCGTACGCCTGGTTCACCTCGTACGCCAAGGACGAGGCGACCGGGAAGGAGGTCGCGGTGGCGGTGCTGATCGAGGACTCTGGCGCGGCGCGCTCCGAGGTCAGCGGCAACGGCCTCGCGGCGCCGGTGGCCGAGAAGATGATGCGGGCGGCGCTGAAGTGACGGCTGCGGCGCTGAAGTAGCCTCAGGGGAACACCAGTTGAGCGCTCCCCGGAGGACTTCCGTGCATCGCCTGCCCCGTTCCCTGTCCGGCTGGACCATGGCGGTCTTCGGCGTGCTCGCCGCGGCGCTGGGGGTGGTGGGGCTGGTCTCCCCGGACGCCATGCTCGCGGCCATGGGGTTCGAGCCCATACCCGACGGAGGGCGCGCGGACGGAGACCACACCCTGGTCTTCCTGACCGCGTCCTCCATGGCCGCGCTCAATATGGGCGTCTACTACCTGCTGGCCGCCCTCGCCGACTGGCGCGCCTTCTTCCGCTGGACGGTCCCGTTCCGGCTGCTGACCTGCACGGTCTTCACTCTGGCCGTCGTCACGGGCCGCGCGCCCGAAGGCTTCCTCGGAGTGGGCTTGTGGGAGGGCGCCGGGGCGCTGGCGACCGGGGCCGCCCTGTGGTGGGAGACCCGCGCCCGGCAGAATGCGGTCGCATGAGCACCCGCCCTTCCGAGGATCTGTCCGCCACGTTCGCCCGCATGGGCGGTGCGGACGAGGAGAAGATCTGGTCCGCGCTGTTCGAGGACATCTGCCACCAGGGCAGCGTCTACGACGACTCCTTCCTCGCCCTGCCGTTCCTGGCGGCGATCGCGACGGGTGACGCGCCGGGCGACGAACACCAAGCGGTCAGCATGGCCGGCCTGATCGTCTCGGCGGCGAACGAGGAGCGCACGGCGCGGTACGCGGCCGAGATCGCGGCCCTGCGCCCCGTCGGCGAGCGGCTGCTTGCGGCCGCGAACGGGCACTACGACTTCGTGGACATGCTCCAGGGCGTGCTCGCCTTCGAGGGTGAGCGGCTGTGGAGCCAGTCCCGGCTGGAGGGCCTGGTCGAGAACGAGTACGAGGTGGAGTGCCCGTCCTGCTGGTCGGAGATGTTCCTCTCCTTCGGCGACGACGGCGACTACGCCGAGGCCGGCGGAAGCAGGACCCCGCTCCGCCCCGCCGACCCGCGGGACCTCGCCCCGCTCCCGGCCCGGCTGCGCCGGACGGCCGCCGAGGCCGGGCTGGAGGACGTGGCCCGCGGGGTCACGTTCCTGTTCGGGACCGCCGACTGCCCCGACTGCGAGGTCGAGTTCGCGGTGTCGGAGCAGGTCGCGGCGCAGGCTGCCTGAGCCCTACCCGACGCCGAGCCGCGGCTCGACCGCAGGGCGTCCGAGCCGCGTAGGGCATCCGACCGATCCGCGGCGGTCTCCTTAGCCGCCAGGCTGCGGCCATGAGCGGCGTACGGGAATGGAAACGGACGGCGGGCCTGTATCTGGCCGGTGTACTGGTGTCGGGGTTCGGGACGACGGCGATGTGGCTGGTCTCGGGCATCTGGGTCAAGTCCCTGACGGGGTCGGACAGTCTGGCGGCGCTGACCGGCTTCGCGCTGTGGGCGCCCGCGCTGTTCGGGCCGCTGCTCGGCACGTTCGTCGACCGGGTGCGGCGCCGGCCGCTGATGGTGGCGGCGAACGCGGCGATGGCGGCGCTGCTGCCGGTACTGCTGTGGGTCGACTCGGCGGACCGGGTGTGGCTGCTGTTCGCGGTGCTCCTGGTGTACGGGGCGCAGGGCGCGGTCCAGGACGCGGCGGAGTCGGCGTTGGCGGCGAGCGCGCTGGACGAGCGGCTGCTCGGCGACTTCAACGGGCTGCGGATGACGGTCAACGAGGCGGTGAAGCTGGTCGCGCCGCTGGCGGCGGCGGGGATGTTCGCGCGCTGGGGAGGCGGTCCCGTGGTGCTGCTCGACGCGGCCACGTTCGCGCTGGCGGGCGGCGTGTTCGCGCTGATGCGGGTGCGGGAGGAGCGGCCGGAGCGGCGCGACCCGGGGGCGCGCGGCCGGTGGCGGGCGGAGACGGCTGAGGGGCTGCGGATCCTGTGCGGCTCGTCGGTGCTGCGCGCGCTGGTGCCGGCCGCGTCGTTCACGATGCTGCTCGCCGGGCTGAACGGGGCGGCGATCTACACGGTGGTGGACCGGGGGCTCGGCCACGACCCGGCGTACGCGGGCGTGCTGTACGCGGTGCAGGGCGCGGGGTCGGTGGCAGCCGGGCTCGCGGCCGGACCGCTGCTGCGGCGGATTCCGGAGCACCGGCTCGCGGCGGTCGGCCTGGCGCTGTTCGCGCTTGCGGCGGGGGCGCGGGCCCTGCCGTACGACGCGGTCGCCCTCGCGGCCTCGGCGGGGATCGGTCTGGGGCTGCCGTGGGTGCTGATCGCCACGATGACGGCGGTGCAGCGGGAGGCCCCGAAGGCGGCCGTGGGCCGCGCGGCGGCCACCGCGAACACCCTGGTCTTCGTCCCGAACGCGGTGGCCCTGGCGCTGGGCGCGGGGCTGGTCGCGGTGCTCGACGTACGGGTGCTGCTGCCGGTCCTCGCGGTGGCGGGCGCGGCGGGCGCGCTGGCGCTGACGGCGGCGACGGCACGCCGGTCCGCGGACGCGCGGGAGCGGGCGGAAGTGTGAGGCCCGGCCGAGCCTTGCGGGGGAGCCGCGGCCGGGGCCCATGTCACGGATGCGCGAGCCGGCGCATGTGACATCGGCAAATCTACGAACGGCGTCCGTTCCGCGCGATCCGCGGAACGCGGCCGCTGTCCGGAAAACGAACCCCGTTCGACCATTCCCGTTTGAAACGGCGCCGCGCTGCTCATGGCGCGCAGGCGGCCGCGCGCAGGGTCTGCGAGGGGGACTCCCCGTAGCGCTCCCGGTACTGCGCGGCGAACCGGCCCGGGTGGGTGAAGCCCCAGCGCCAGGCGACCTCGCTCACCGTGACCTCGCCCGGTTCGGCGGCGCGCAGTTCGTCGCGCACCCGGTCCAGTCGGACCTGGCGCACGTACGCCATCGGGGTCATCCCCGCGTACTCACGGAAGGACTCCTGGAGCCGGCGCGCGCCGACCCGGGAGAGGGCGGCGAGCTCGGCCGTGGTGTACGGGTGCTCGGGGCGGTCCAGGACCGCGTCCATCGCGCGCTTCACCGGCGCGGGACGGCGCGGCTCGCCGGGGCGGGCCAACTCCTCGCGGAACGGGTGGTCGGCGGCGAGCAGCAGCCCGTTCAGGAGCGCCTCCTGGAGCGGCGCTGCCATCAGAGGGTGCCGGGCCAGGCCGTCGTCGGCGAGCGTCTCGCGGAACACCCGCCGGGCGAGCCGGACCCAGCTGAGTCCGGGGCCGGAGGCGATGTCGAGTCGGGAGTCGAAGGCGAGCCGGCCGCCGGGCGGGCGGCCGAGCAGCGCCTCCAGGCGGACCCGGAGCGCCTCCGCGCCGACCTTCACGGCGAAGACCCGGCAGTCGCCGCCCCAGCGGTCGAGGGCGGTGTCGCCGACGGGGTCGAAGACGACGCCCTGCTCGGGGGTCGTCGTCCCGGCGCCGCGGGCGCCCTGTCGCCAGTCCATGCTGCCGGTCAGCGGGGCGTTGACGTGGTACTCCCCCAGCTCGCCGAAGCGCATCCGGACGTCCGCGCCGCAGCCGAGCTCGCCGAGGACCAGCGGGCCGAGGTCCACGATGTCGAAACGGGCCGCGAAGTGACGTTTCCCCTCGGCGACGTCCGCGACGTCCATGAAGTTCGCGAAGTACCGCGCGCCGATCACCTGGCGCGCCTCGTCGACGTCCCGCGTACGGAACGAGTTCCCCATGTCCCCCACCCACCCCACGGACCCACTCCATGGACCCGCCCTCGGGCCGAAGGATATTCGGGTGCCGCACCCCGCCCCGCGGCGGGAGGATGACCGCCATGCCACGACCCGAAGGCTTCAGTTACCAGCGGTTCGGCGACGGCCGCGTCGAGATCGTCCACCGCGGCCGCGCCGCCGCCACGCTGCGCGGCGAGCGCGCGGAGAAGTTCCTGGCCGCCGTCGAGAGCGGGGACGCGCAGCTCGTCATGGCGCGCTGGACCGGCTCGTACAAGTTCGGCAACGAGCGCACCGCCCGCTCCCATCCGCGTCACCAGGGTGGCCGAAGGTAAGGGAACGGCAAAGCGACGTCGCTCGTTACCCGAGGCATGACCGCTATGACCCCCGGCTCGAACATCCCCCTCGCCGTCCCGCGCGTGGCGGTGGACGTCGCCGCCCCGGTGCGCCTCGACGTCTCCGGCCTGCTCCTCACCGCCGACGGCAAGGTCCGCTCGGACGCCGACTTCATCTTCTACAACCAGCCGTCCGGCCCCGGTGTCGCCTACCGCTCCGGCGGCGGGGCCGCGCCGGACGCGATCGTGGTGGACACCTCCGCCGTGCCGGCCGGGATCGAGAAGATCGTCGTGACCGCCAGCCCCGACGCGGCGGGCCAGACCTTCCAGGGCATCGAGCCGACGGCCACGATCCGCAACGCGGACGACGGCAGCGTGCTCGCCACGTTCACCCCGCCGCAGCTCGGCGCGGAGACGGCGCTGGTGGTCGTGGAGATCTACCTACGCGGCGGCGCGTGGAAGGCGCGCGCGGTGGGCCAGGGGTATGCGAACGGCCTGGCGGGCATCGCCACGGACTTCGGCGTGAGCGTCGAGGAGCCCGCGGCCCCGGCCCCCGCGCCGGTGCAGCCCGCACAGCCCGTACAGGCCATGCCCGCGCCCACGACTCCCCCGGTCGACCCGCGCGTGGCGCCGGCCCCCCCG
>NZ_DATCVQ010000546.1:0-3552 GCF_036566765.1 Streptomyces sp. | reverse complement strand
CGGCCCCGGTTGCGCACCGCGTCGCGCAGCGCGAGGCGCGGCGAGAGCGGCAGCCAGCGGCCGGTGCGGCCGAACAGTCCGACCAGGGCGGGGGTCATGGCGACCACGCCCAGCTCGGCGATGGCGCTGCCGCCGGCGACGATGACGAACTGGTCGGAGATCAACGACCCGTACAGGGCGATCGCCGCGCCGAGCAGGACCGCGCCCAGGCCGATCAGCGGCAGCACGCGGCTGCTGCGGCGCACCCCGCGCCGGCCGGTGAGCGAGGCGAGCACCGACTGGCGGGACGAGGTGATCGCGGGCACGATCGCCGCGAACAGGCCGGTCAGGACGGCGAGCAGGGCGATGCCGAGCAGTTCGAGCGGGCGGACGTCGAAGCTGCCGAACCGGCGCCCGATGTAGTCCTCCAGGACGGGCCGCAGCGCGAAGGTGAGGATCAGGCCGAGGACCGTGCCGACGACGGCCGCGGCAAACCCGATGACCAGGCCGCCGGCGAGGACGATGGCGCGGATGTGGCGCCGGTCGCCGCCGTTGGCGCCGACCAGGCCGAGCTGTCGACGCGAGCGGCGGGCGCCGACGGCGAACGCGGGGCCGGCGAGCAGGCAGATCTCCAGCATCGCCAGGCCGACGACGGTGCCGACGGCGGCGAGCGCGGCGGCCCGGGCGCTTGCGCTGTCCTCGTACGAGTTCCAGCCCTCCTGCTGGAAGAGCGGGACCTCGGACCGGGCGGGCGGGTCGAGCAGGACGGCCCGGGAGACGACCGCGACGCCCTTCTTGTTGGCCTCCTGGACCATGTTCCACGTGAAACCACCGGAGAGCTTGAGCAGGTGGGTGGTGGAGACCTCGGGCTGCTGAAGGCCGGCCTTGTCGGCGGCCTTCGTGTACCCGGCGAGGAACGTACCCGGGAGGGCGTTGACCTGGTCGGCCTTCAGCTCGCCGGGCAGCTCGTACACGCCGACGATCCGATACGTGCGGTCGAAGCCGCGGGCGCTGACGGAGGAGCCTATTTTGAGACCGCTGGCCTCCAGGAAGTGCTCGGTGGCGGCGAGTTCGTCGGCCTTCTGCGGGAACCGGCCGTCGAGCAGGGTGACCAGGCCGCGAGCCATCGGGTCGCCGGCCTTCAGCTCCCGGACCTGCGTCTGCAGCAGGCCGTACTCGGTGGTCAGCTTGGCGGTGCCGGTGCTGTCGGTCAGGACCGCGGCTCCGGCGGGGAAGGCCTTGGAGACGTCCGTCGGGCCGCTCGGGAGAGGCTTGTTCTCCTCCTGAACCGCCGGGTTCGTCATCTCGCCCTCGGGGTCCTGGAGGATCGGCGTGCCTCCGTAGCCGGAGTCCGACAGTCGCGCGTCGGCGGCGCCGAGGGAGCGGGTCAGCGACTCCTCGGTGGAGAGCTCGGAGCTGCGCAGGGTCAGGTCGGCGGCGCTGACGCCGAGGATGGGCAGGGCGATCATGGCGAGGACGAGGAAGCTGCGTCCCTTGTAGCGCCAGGCGTCGCGGCGGGCGATGCGCACCGCGGCGCGCCAGGAGTGGAACCAGTTCGTCACTGCTGCGCCGCCTGGCCGGTCAGGAGCGAGTCGGCCTCGCTGCGGAAGGTCTGGTCGACGACCGCGCCGTCGCGCAGGAAGACCACGCGGTCGGCCCAGGCGGCGAACCGCGGCTCGTGGGTGACCAGGACGCCCGCGGCCCCGGCGTCGCAGCGGGCGCGCAGCAGGGCCAGGACGGACTCGCCGGTCTCGGAGTCGAGCGCGCCGGTCGGCTCGTCGGCGAGCACCAGGCGGCGGTCGCCGACGAGGGCGCGGGCGAGGGCGATGCGCTGCTGCTGGCCGCCTGACATCTCGTCGGGGAAGCGGTCCGCGAGGTGCCCGAGCTCCATCTCCTCCAGGGCGGCGAGGGCCTCGCCGCGGGCCTTGCGGGCGGATACGCCGTCGAGCTCGCGGGGCAGGGCGACGTTCTCGGCGGCGGTGAGCGCCGGGATGAGGTTGTAGTCCTGGAAGACGTAGCCGATGCTGCGGCGGCGCAGCGCGGCGAGCTGCTTGCGGTCGGCGGTGGTGATGTCCGTGCCCTCGACGAGCACCGCCCCCGAGGTGGGGGCGTCCAGGCCGCCCGCGATGGTGAGCAGCGTGGACTTGCCGGAGCCCGACGGCCCCATGACGGCGACGAGTTCGCCGGGGAACACGTCGAGGTCGATGCCGCGCAGGGCGTGCACCTCGGTGGCGCCCGAGCCGTGGACCCGGGTCAGGTTCTGCAGTTGCAGCACGGGCTGCTGTGAGCGGTCGGGCGTGGTTGCGGACATGGAGAAGGGTCCCCCCTCGGTCGTACGCGCACGGGCGCGCACGGAGCGGATGAGCGGTACAGCGCCGGCGGCGGTGCGGTGCCGCGAGCGCGGTGGGCCGGCGGTGGTGCGGCGGCCGGCCCGCGGTGGTTCAGCGGGTGGGCGGCGCCGGGGGCCATGCGGTCAGGGCGGCCTCCGACGGGGCGGCGTGGGCGGACCCGGCCCGGGCTCCCGGCCCGGATGCAGGTCCCGGTCGCGGTCCCGGTTCCGGTCCGGGGACCGGATCCTTCGCCGCCGTGGCGGAGAGGCGGATCAGCCGGGCCTCGCAGTGGTCCAGCCAGCGCGCCTCGGCCTCGGTCTGGAAGATCAGCTGTTCCAGGACGAGCAGCCAGGCGACGTCGTCCCGCTCCCCCGAGCGGCGGGCCTCGACGGCCTCGATCGCCTGGCGTTTGAGCCGGGTGTAGTCCTGCATCGCCTTCACGGTGTGCCGGCGCTGCGACTGGATGACGGCGCGGATGTCGACGCCGGGTGCGCCGACGGCCATGGCGAGCTTGATGGCCAGCTCGTCACGGGCCGGGCTGGTCCGGTCGACGGGCTGCGCGAACCAGGAGCTGAGCTCGTCCCGGCCGCCGTCGGTGATCGTCCAGAGGGCGTGCCCGGCGTCGTCCTCGCCGCCCTGTGCGACCAGTCCGTCGCGCTCCAGGCGGTTCAGCGTCGTGTAGACCTGCCCGACGTTGAGCGGCCAGGTCTGGCCGGTGCGGGACTCGAACTCCGTACGGAGCTGGGACCCGTAGCGCGGGCCGCGTTCGAGAAGGGCGAGCAGCCCGTGGCGGATCGACATACTCAGTATGTATACCGAGTATGCCCCGGCCCACAAGCGACCTGAGAGGGAACCGCGCCGTCCGTCGCAAGGGGGACGGCGGTCCGGGAGAGGGAGTCGGGCCGGGGCTCAGCGCCGCCGCATCCGTACTCCGAGGAAGCCGAACCCGAGCCCCACGAGAGTCAGTCCGACGCCCAGCGTCAGGACCGGAAGCTGCTGGTCGACGGGGGCGACGGCGGCGTGGGGGTTGGGCAGCCGGACGGCCGCGGCCGGAGTGGCGGCGGGGGGCGTGGACGAGGGCGCGGGCTCCTCCTCCGGTACCTCCTCGACCCCCGACTCGTCCTCGGAGGGCGGCTCTTCTTCTGTTGCCGTTCTGGTACGCGAGGGGTTCGGGGACGCGGGATCCGAGCCGTCCGACGGACTCGGCGCGGCCGTCGCGGGCCGCCCGGGCCGCTCGCGCCCC
>NZ_DATCVQ010000545.1:0-8319 GCF_036566765.1 Streptomyces sp. | reverse complement strand
CACGATGATCAGGACCGACCAGATCAGCGACGCCCACACCGGATACTGCATCGGCCAGGCGTCCGACGGGGAGACGCCCGGGTTGCCGAAGAGTTCGCGGCAGGCCTGGACGGTCGCGCTGAACGGGTTCCATTCGGCGATCGGCTGGAGCCAGGACGGCATCTGGCTGGAGTCCACGAACGCGTTCGAGATGAACGTGACCGGGAACAGCCAGATCAGGCCGCCGGACGTCGCCGCCTCCGGCGTGCGGACCGAGAGGCCGATCAGCGCGCCGATCCAGGAGAAGGCGTAGCCGAGCAGGAGCAGCAGCGCGAACGCGCCGAGCGCCTTGGGGACGCCCTCGTGGATGCGCCAGCCGACCAGCAGGGCGACGATCGCGAGGACGACAAGAGTGAGCATGGTCTGCACGAGGTCCGCGAGGGTGCGGCCGGTCAGGACCGCGCCGCGGGCCATGGGCAGCGACCGGAAGCGGTCGATGAGGCCCTTGTGCATGTCGTCGGCGATGCCCGCGCCCGCGCCGGCCGTGGCGAAGGTGACGGTCTGGGCGAAGATGCCCGCCATCAGGAACTCGCGGTAGACCTCCGGGGAGGTCGAGCCGCCGATGTTCATGGAGCCGCCGAACACGTAGCTGAACAGCACCACGAACATGATCGGCTGGATCAGCCCGAAGATGACCATCTCCGGGATACGGGTCATCCGGATCAGGTTGCGCTTGGCGACGACCAGCGAGTCGCCGATCGACTGGGCGATGGCGCCGCGCGGCTTCTGCGCCGGGGTCGTGACGGCGTCGGTCACTGCGGTCACTTGGCCGCCTCCTTCCGGCCGCGGCCGCCGGGTCGGGCGTCCTTGGGTCCGCCGTTCTCCTCCTCGTCCGCCTGCTCGGCCACATGGCCGGTCAGCGAGATGAAGACGTCGTCGAGGGTGGGGCGGCGCAGGCCGATGTCGTCGATCTCGACGCCGACGGTGTCGAGATCGCGGATGACCTCGGCGAGCAGCTTCGCGCCGCCGGTGACGGGCACGGTCAGCTTGCGGGTGTGCTGCTCGACGCCGACCTCGCTGTGGCCGATGCCGGCGAGCCCGTAGCGCGCGAGGACGTCCCGGGCCGGGTCGATCTGCTCGGGCTGGTGGACGACGACCTCGACGCGCTCGCCGCCGGTCTGGGCCTTGAGCTCGTCCGACGTGCCGCGGGCGATGACCTTGCCGCGGTCGATGACGCAGATGTCGTGCGCCAGGTGGTCGGCCTCCTCCAGGTACTGGGTCGTCAGGAGCAGGGTCGTGCCGCCCGCGACCAGCTCCTGGATGACCTCCCAGAGCGCCTGCCGGTTTCGCGGGTCGAGGCCGGTGGTCGGCTCGTCCATGAACATCACGGGCGGCGAGACGACCAGGGCGGCCGCGAGGTCGAGCCGACGGCGCATGCCGCCGGAGTACGTCTTGGCGGGCCGGTCGGCGGCGTCGGCGAGGCCGAAGCGCTCCAGCAGCTCCCCCGCGCGGACCTTCGCCGCCTTGGCCTTCATCTGGTAGAGCTGTCCGACCATCTGCAGGTTCTCGCGGCCGGTCAGGTATTCGTCGACGGCGGCGAACTGGCCGGAGAGGCCGATGGAGCGCCGTACTTGGTTGGGGTGCTTGAGCACGTCGATCCCGGCGACGACCGCGCGGCCGCTGTCGGGCTGGAGGAGCGTCGTGAGCACGCGTACCGCTGTGGTCTTGCCCGCGCCGTTCGGGCCGAGCAGGCCCAGGACCGTGCCCTCGGGCACATCGAGGTCGACGCCGTCCAGAGCTCGTACGTCACCGAAGGTCTTCACAAGACCTTCGGCGTATATCGCGCCTGGCATGTGGGTTCTCCCAGGGATTCGGGCGTTTCCCGCCCAAGTCTAGGTACGCCGGACGCCTCGCGGCCAGCGAATTGGTGACCTGGGCCACACCGTAACGCGATACATCGCGACTCACAAGGACAGGGGAAGGCCTCTGGCTCGGGTCAGCCGCCTATCACCGCGTAGCCCGCCTCGCGCAGCGCCGTCTCCACCTCCGCGCAGTGCTCCGGACCCTTCGTCTCCAGGTGCAGCTCCACCTCGACCTCCGTCAGGCCCAGGCGCGGGTCGGTCCGTACATGGCCCACGTCGAGGACGTTCGCGTCCGCCTCCGACAGCACGCCGAGCAGGTTCGCCAGCACCCCCGGCCGGTCCGGCACCCGCAGCCGCAGGCTCAGATAGCGGCCGCCCGCCGCCATGCCGTGCCGCAGGATCCGCTGCAGCACCAGCGGGTCCACGTTGCCGCCGGACAGCACCGCCACCACCGGCCCCTGGAACGACCGCGGGTCGCTCAGCAGCGCCGCGACCGGGCTCACCCCGGCCGGCTCGACCACCAGCTTCGCCCGCTCCAGGCAGAGCAGCAGGGCGGAGGACAGTGCGTCCTCGGAGACCGTCCGGACCTCGTCCACGTACTCCTGGACGATCCGGAACGGCACCTCGCCGGGCCGGCCCACCTTGATCCCGTCCGCCATCGTGGTCGGGGAGTCGATCGAGACGGGGTGGCCGAGCGCAAGGGACGGCGGGTACGCGGCCGCGCCCTCCGCCTGTACGCCGATCACCTTCACGTCCGGCCGCACCGACTTCACCGCGAGCCCGACCCCCGCCGCGAGCCCGCCGCCGCCGACGCCCACGACGATCGTGCGGACCTCCGGGCACTGCTCCAGGATCTCCAGGCCGACCGTGCCCTGCCCGGCGATGATGTCCGGGTGGTCGAAGGGGTGGATGAACACCGCCCCGGTCTCCTGCGCGTACCGCTCCGCCGCCGCGAGCGTCTCGTCGACGACGTGGCCGGTCAGCCGCACGTCCGCGCCGTAGTCGCGGGTCGCCGCCACCTTCGGCAGCGGCGCGCCGACCGGCATGAACACCGTCGCGTGCACCCCGAGCAGGGAGGAGGCGAGCGCGACGCCCTGCGCGTGGTTGCCGGCCGACGCGGCGACGACCCCGGACGCCTTCTGCTCGGGACGCAGCCCGGCGATCCGCACGTACGCGCCGCGCAGCTTGAACGAGCCGGTCCGCTGCAGGTTCTCGCACTTGAGGTGCACCGGGGCCCCGACCAGCGACGAGAGGTACCGGCTGCCCTCCATCGCGGTCATCCGGGCGACCCCCGAGAGCATCTTCTGCGCCCCGCGCACGTCGTCGAGGATCAAGGGGTGCAAGGGGCCAGGCGCACGGTAGCTCATGACCGCAAGTCTCCCAGCTCACCGCCCCTCCGGCCGCCGGGAGACCACGCGTCCGGGCGGGTTTGCGCAGCCCCGGTACGCACCCCGGCCCGCACGCGTACTCTGTCCCCCACCAACCGACCACGCACGAGAGAGCCCCCACAGCCATGCCCACGTCTCAGGACATGACGACTGCGCTCGACCCCGGTCTCCTCGATGCCCTCCAGCACCAGGTGGCCGTCTTCGCGCGCCGCGCCGAACAGACCCGGCTCGGCGGTACCGGCCAGCTCCGCAACTCCATGGACCGCGCCGCCTACCTGCTCCTCAACCGCCTCGACCAGGAAGGCCCGATGGGCGTCAAGGCGCTCGCCGCGGGCATGGGGATCGACTCCTCCACGGTCACCCGCCAGGTCGCCCCGCTCGTCGACACCGGCCTGGTCAAGCGCACCTCGCACCCCGAGGACGGGCGCGCGGTCGTGCTCCAGCTGTCGCCGCGCGGCCAGGCCCGCCTGGAGGAGGTCCGCTCCTCGCGGCGCGAGCTGATGGCCCAGGTCACGGACGGCTGGACGCCGGACGAGCGGGAGTCGTTCTGCACGCTGCTCACCCGGTTCAACTCGGCTCTGTCCGCACGCCAGTCGGGTCTGCCCGCGCAGGCGGAGGCGGCGACGGCGACGGCCGAGTCCTGACCGTCATCGCGCGCGTATTGACCTGAACCGCACCCCTGTCCTCAAGATGAGGACGTGGCAGATCGGCAGGATCGGCACGGCGGTCAACAGCACCGCCGTACACGCGAGTTCGAGGCCTTCGTGGCGGGAGCCGGCGGCCGGCTGCTGCATGCCGCGACGCTGCTCACCGCCGAGCCCCCCGCTCGCAACCCGCGCGCCCACGCCCTGCTGACCGCCTCGCTGGCGCACACGTACGCCCACTGGGACCGGCTGCGCGGCGAGGACCCGTACGACCGCACCCGCACCGACCTCGCCGCCCGCTTCGCGCGCGCCGGCTGGCGGCATCACCGCGGGCACGGCGGCGTACTGTCCCGGCTGACCCCGCAAGAACGGCTGATCGTGGTGCTGCGGCTGTACGAGGGGGTGGCGGAGGAGCAGACCGCCGCGATGCTGGGGCTGCCGGTGGAACGGGTCCGGTCGGTCTGCGCCCGGTCGGTGGCGGCCCTGCGCCGTACGGCCGGTGAAGGCAGGGCGGCGTCGTGAGCCCGCCCCGGGACAGACGCGACGACGAGGTCCGGCACATGCTGGACGCGGGGCATCCGGTCCTGCCGGCCGACCTCGCCGAGCGGGCCGTGGAGCGCGGCGGCCGGCTGCTGCACCGCGAGCGCGCGCTGCGCCGCGTCGGGTGGGCGCTGCTCGCCGCGGCCGTCCTCGCGTTCGTCGTCTGGGCGTCCGTGGCCCGCCCGTGGGAGGTCCCGCCGATGGGCACGACGCCCCCGCTGGAGGGCTGGTGAGCACGGGGGCCGGACGCCGCGCGGAGGGAGCGCCCGACCCCGTGCCTCGCTGCTGCTAGCCCAGCGCCTGGCGCAGGTCGGCGAGCAGGTCCTCGACGTTCTCGATGCCGACGGAGAGACGGACGAGGTCCGCCGGGACCTCCAGGGCCGAGCCCGCGACGCTCGCGTGCGTCATCCGGCCCGGGTGCTCGATCAGCGACTCCACGCCGCCCAGCGACTCGCCGAGCGTGAAGAGCTTCGCCCGGTTGCAGACGTCGACGGCCGCCTGCTCGCCGCCCTCGACCTGGAAGGACACCATGCCGCCGAAGTCCTTCATCTGCTTCACGGCGATCTCGTGGCCCGGGTGGTCCGGCAGCCCCGGGTAGAGGACCTTGGTGACCTTCGGGTGCTGGGTCAGCATCTCGACGACGCGGGCCGCGTTCTCGCTGTGCCGGTCCATGCGGACGGCGAGGGTCTTGATGCCGCGCAGCACGATCCACGAGTCGAACGGCCCGGCGACCGCGCCCATCGCGTTCTGGTGGTACGCGAGCTCCTCGCCGAGCGCCTCGTCGGCGGTGACCAGCGCGCCGCCGACGACGTCGGAGTGGCCGCCCATGTACTTGGTCAGGGAGTGCACGACGACGTCCGCGCCGAGCGACAGCGGCTGCTGGAGGTAGGGCGAGGCGAAGGTGTTGTCGACGACCAGCTTCGCGCCGGCCTGGCGGGCCACGCCCGCGACCGCCGCGATGTCGGTGATGCCGAGCAGCGGGTTGGAGGGCGTCTCGACCCAGATCAGCTTGGTCCGCTCGTTGACCGCGGCGCGCACCGACTCGATGTCGGAGGTGTCCGCCACGGAGAAGTCGACGCCCCAGCGCTGGACGACCTTGGCGAAGAGCCGGAAGGTGCCGCCGTACGCGTCGTTCGGGATCACCACGTGGTCGCCGGGGACGAGCAGGGTGCGCAGCAGGCAGTCCTCGGCCGCCAGGCCGGACGCGAAGGCGAGACCGCGGCGGCCGCCCTCGAGGGCGGCGAGGTTCTCCTCCAGCGCGGTCCGGGTGGGGTTGGCGCTGCGGCTGTACTCGTAACCGCCGCGCAGCCCGCCCACGCCGTCCTGCTTGTAGGTGGACACCTGGTAGATGGGCGGGACGACCGCGCCGGTCAGCGGGTCGGCGGTGTTGCCCGCGTGGATCGCGCGGGTCTCGAAGCTCTGGTGGGTGTGCTGGTCGCTCATGAGTCAGGAGCGTAGTCCCGAGAGGGGTGCACCGCCGCCCGTCGTCTCATCGGGTGTCCTGGACAATGGACGCATGGAGATTCTGTGGTTCCTGCTCGCGATGGCGATGCTGTTCGCGGTCCTCGGTCCGTTCCTGTTGCGCAGGCGCGGCGGCATCCGTCTCGCGATGCCCGGATCGCCGGACGCCGCCGACCCCGAGGCGTACGGCTTCCTGCGGCAGGAGCAGCAGGACGTCCGGATGCCCGGCGACGACCACGACCTGCTGGACGTCCTCGACGTCGTGCAGCAGACCCAGGACTGGCGGGCGGCGGCGCAGCTGCTGGCCGGCACCGACAAGGCGGACGAGCTGCGCTGGCAGCGGGTCCAGGCGTTCGCCGGCGCGGCCTCGCTGGAGCTGAAGGAGCGCCCGGGCGTCGGCGGGGCGTGGCTGCGGGCCTGGCGCGCGGAGCAGCCGAAGGACGCGGGCGGCGCGGCGGTGCACGCGGAGTTCCTGGTGCAGCAGGCGTGGCGGTCCTCGACGGCCGGGACGGACGAGTTCCGGATCATCCTGGAGGAGGCGCGGAAGGCCTGCGGCGAGGCGGCGCTGCTCGCCCCCGGCGACCCCGTCCCGTACATCGTCGAGCTGGCCGTGGCGCGCGGGCTCGGCTACCCGCCGGAGCAGTTCGACCAGGTGTGGGCGCAGGTCATCGACCGGGCCCCGCAGCACATGGGCGGGCATCTGGCGGCGCTGCAGTACTGGTGCGAGAAGTGGCACGGCTCCCGCGAGGAGGCCGACCACTTCGCGACGACGTCGGCGGCCCGCGCCCCGCACGGCTCGCTGCTCGCGGCGCTGCCGCTGTTCGCGGTGTACGAGCACCTGCCCGAGGTCAACCTGGTGCAGGGCTTCTACCGCAGCGAGGTCGTCACGAAGGCGATGGAGGGCGCGCTGTACGCGGTCAACTCGGCCCGCCCCGACGACCCGATGCTCCCCCACGTCCGCCACCTGCTGGTCCTCTTCCTGGTCCGCGCGGAACGCTGGGCGGAGGCCATGCACCAGTTGGTCCACGTCGACGGCCACGTCGGCGCGCTCCCGTGGACGACGACGCACGATCCGGCGGCGGAGTACGTGGTGTACCGGAACCTGGCGGTGGCGGGGTACGAGGCGAACGGGGGGAGTCCGGCGACGTTGCCGGGGTGAGGTCGGGTACGGGAGAGGGGGCGCGGCCGGGTCGGCCGCGCCCCCCTATCTCTTTGTCGTACGAGGGGTCAGAAGGCGGTCTCGCGGGTGTCCCAGCCGTAGTCCGTGTACGAGGCGCTCAGCCGGCTGAGCCCGTTGTTCGTGTACAGCGACAGATAGGGCGCGTGGAGTGCGAACAGGTCGCCACGACGGCCGTCCGCGTTCACGTCGCCAAGGCCGAAGATCCGGCCGAAGGTCTTCCAGCCCACCCCGATCTGCTGACGCGGCCCCATGGCGCCGTTCCCCTTGCCGGGGTACAGCCACAGTCTCCCGGACCCGTCGCGGGCCACGAGATCGTTCTTGCCGTCGCTGTTCATGTCGCCGGCGCCGACGAGTGCGGTCATGCCCTGCCAGCCCGACGAGCCGATCTGCTTGCGCGGCTCCAGAGTGCCGTTGGAACGGCCCGCGAACAGCCAGAGGCGGCCGCTCGAGTCGTTGGTGACGACGTCTCCGCGGCGGCCGTCGCCGTTGAAGTCGCCCACGGCGGTGATGTTGCGCAGGGTCGACCAGCCGACGCCGATCTGCACGCGCGGCTTGAGACCGCCCATGCCGTTGCCCGGGTACATCCACAGCACACCGTTGCCGTCTCGGGTGACGATGTCCTCGGCGCCGTCGCCGTCGCGGTCGCCGTGCCGCTGGAGGACGTTCATCGAGTTCCAGCCGACACCGATAGAGGTGGCGCTGCCGTCGCCGCGCTGGAAATAGAGCGCGCCGGTGAGGGTGCGGAAGAGCAGGTCGGTGACGCCGTCCCGGTTGAGGTCGCCGACGGGCTGGGCGGCGCGCGGCTGCCCGTACGTCGAGGGCGAGTACCACGGCATGTACGGGAGACCCGTCATGACCTCGTGCTCCGTCGAAGCGATCCGAACGGAGCTCACGTTGTTGGACATCTTGTCGACGTAGGTCAGGTCGATGCCCTCACGAGCGCCGTCGGGTTCGATGAACAGGGTGGCATCGTTCCGGGTCGGGTCACCCTCCCGGTAGCTCTGCTGCGTGTAGATGTTCACGTACTTGCCGGTGCGGTTGCGCGCCGACTGCGCCTTGTTGTCGAAGGTCCCCAGGGACGCCGCGCTCGTCGTGAACGAGACCATCGCCCCCGTACCGTCGCGGTTGTCGAACAGGCAGAACCGCCCCGACGGACACCGGTCGAACCCGGTCGCCGCGTGTGCGGGCGGGGTCGCCGTCGCCAGCAGGCCCAGCGCCGCGAGCCCCGCGACGACCGCCCCTCTGAGTGAACTCCTCATGTCCTC
>NZ_DATCVQ010000544.1:0-10858 GCF_036566765.1 Streptomyces sp. | reverse complement strand
GACGCCGCCGCCGCGGCGCCCTCGCGCCGGCCGCGCCGGAACAGCCGCCGCAGGTCCAGTGCGTTGACCCGGTCGCCGAGGAGCAGCAGCGCCGCCGGGAGCAGGGTCAGCGCGGCGGCCGCCGCGAGCAGCACGACGGCGATGCCCGCGTAGGCGAAGGAGCGCAGGAAGTACTGCGGGAAGACCAGCATGGCGGCGAGCGAGACCGCGACGGTCAGCGAGGAGAACAGGACCGTCCGCCCCGCGGTGCGCAGCGTCGTCGCCACGGCCGTACGGGTGTCCGCCCCGGTCGCCAGCTCCTCCCGGAACCGGCGGACGACGAACAGCGCGTAGTCGATGGCGAGTCCGAGGCCGAGGGCCGTGGTCAGGTTCATCGCGAAGACGGAGACGTCGGTGAACTCGGTGATCCCGCGCAGGACCGCGTTGGTCCCGAGGATCGCGACGATGCCGACGCCCAGCGGCAGCATGGCCGCGACGGCGCTGCCGAAGACCATGACGAGGAGCACCAGCGTCACCGGCAGGGCGATCAGCTCGGCCCGCAGCAGGTCCTCCTGGATGACCGTCTGCATCTCGTGCTGCACCGCGAGCCGCCCACCGATGGACACCTCCACCGGCCCGTGCTTGCCCCGGAACTCGGGGGCGATCCGCTCCAGGACCTCCGAGGCGGCCTTCTCCTCGCCCGCTATCCGTGCGGCGATGACGGCCTGCCGCCCGTCCTCGGAGCGCAGCGCCGGCGCCTTGGTCCCCCAGTACGAGCCGACGCCCGAGACGCCCGCCTCGGCGTCGAGCCGCTCCGCGAGCCGGGCCGCCTCGGAGGCGACGGCCGGGGCGTCGACCCCGGCCGCTCCGGCGTCGACCAGCAGGAGCAGATTGGGCTGGGCGGCCGGGAACTCGCGCTCCAGGACCTCGGTGGCGTACGTGGACTCCGCATCCGGCGCCTCCCAGCCGCCGCTGCCCATCCGGTCGGCCACCCCGCCGCCGGCGAACACCGCGAGGGCGGTGATCACCAGCGCGACCAGCAGCGTCAACCTCGGCCGGGCGGTGGCGAAGCGCGCCCACCCCCCGCCCCCCGACGGAGCTGGATTCTTGACTTCGGCCATGACGCGGTGTCCCCTTCACCGAGACCCGCCACCTGCTTCCGGGCAGGTGGCAAGGGTCGTCCATTGCCATAGACTGACAAACACGAGAGATCGCTCGCGTTTCCCAAGAATGCGAGCGAGCACTCGCGTTTGTCAAACGCGTCATGAAAGCTGGGGACGGAGATGTCCGAGGAACCCGCGCCGCGCCGCCGCCAGGCCCGTGGCGAGCGCCGCATCACGCAGCTGCTCCAGGCCGCGGCGAGCGTCTTCTGCCGGACCGGGTACGCGGCGGCCAGCACCAATGCCATCGCCCGCGAGGCCGAGGTCTCGCCGGGCACGCTCTACCAGTACTTCCCGAACAAGGAGGCGATCGCCGTCGAGCTCGGCGGCCGCCTGCTGCAGCAGATGCGCGAGACCCACGGGCTGGCCTTCGACCGGGCCAACCTGGAGCTCCCGCTGCCCGAGCTGGTGGACGCGGTGCTGGAGCCGGTGATCGAGTTCAACTGCCGGAATCCGGCATTCCTCGCACTCATACACGGCAGCGGGGACATCCCCGGCCGGATCGCCGAGGAGCACGAGGCGGTGCACGCGTCGATGCTCACCCGGATCGAGGAGACGATCGGGCACTTCGCCCCCGACCTGGCCGCCGACGACCGGGCGCGGATCGCCTCAATGACCCTCGGCATCGTCAAGGCCGGACTCGAGCTGGTGCTCGCCGCCCCCGACGGCCCACAGCGCGACGCGACGGTCGCCGAACTGAAGCGCGCCCTCGTCCGCTACCTCGAACCGCTCTTCACCCCGGGCCTCGCCGCGACTCCGGGCCCGTGAACCCGAGCCCGTGAACCCGTCCGTGGCGCGGCCTGGTTTCATACCCCCCAGGGGTATAGAATGTGGTTCCGTACCGGGCATCACACCGCACCGCCCCGAAGGAGAACGCCATGACCGCCGAGACGAAGACCGAGCTCCCTCAGACCACCACCACGGTCTACCAGGTCAAGGGCATGACCTGCGGGCACTGCGAGGGCGCGGTGAGCAGCGAGATCGCGGAGCTCGCCGGCGTCACCTCGGTCAAGGCGGTGGCGTCCACCGGCCAGGTCACCGTGGTCTCCGAGGCCCCGCTCGACGATGACGCCGTGGCCGCCGCCGTGGACGAGGCCGGCTACGAGCTGGACGGCCTGGCCTGAGGCCCACAGCCCGAGGCGCACGGCCCGAGGCCCCACAGCCCGAGGCTCCGCAGCACCCCCGCAGGGTCGTACCGTGGGCAACGGTACGACCCTGCCCCGTTTGGAAGCGCACATGACCTCCAGCACTACCACCGAGCTCCTGGTCGGCGGCATGACCTGCGCCTCCTGCGCGGCCCGCGTCGAGAAGAAGCTCAACCGGATGGACGGCGTCACCGCCACCGTCAACTACGCGACGGAGAAGGCCCGCATCGAACACCCGGCCCAGCTGCCGGTCGCCGACCTCATCGCCACGGTCGTGAGGACGGGCTACACCGCGGAGCCGCCCCCGCCGCCGGAACCGGAACCCGCACCGGCACCGGAGTCCGGCCCCAAGGAGCACCCCGCCCCCGACGAGGCCGCCTCATTCCGGCAGCGGCTCACCGTCTCCGCGCTCCTGTCCGCGCCCGTGGTCCTGCTCGCCATGGTCCCGGCGCTGCAGTTCGACGACTGGCAGTGGCTGAGCCTCACCCTCGCCGCGCCCGTCGTGGTCTGGGGCGGGCTGCCGTTCCACCGCGCCGCCTGGACCAACGCCCGGCACGGCGCGGCCACCATGGACACCCTGGTCTCGCTCGGCACGATCGCCGCCTTCGGCTGGTCCCTGTGGGCGCTGTTCCTGGGCGACGCGGGGATGCCGGGCATGCGCCACGGCTTCGACCTCACCGCCTCCCGCGCCGACGCCGCCTCGACGATCTACCTGGAGGTCGCCGCCGGGGTGACCACGTTCATCCTGCTCGGCCGCTGGCTCGAGGCCCGCGCCAAACGGAAGGCGGGCGCGGCGCTGCGCGCACTGATGGAGCTCGGCGCGAAGGACGTGGCGGTGCTGCGGTCCGGGCCGGCCGGGGCCCGGGCGGAGGTGCGGATCCCGGTGGCCGAGCTGCGCGTCGGCGACCTCTTCGTCGTACGCCCCGGGGAGAAGATCGCGACGGACGGCACGGTCGCCGAGGGCGCCTCGGCCGTGGACGCGGCCATGCTGACCGGCGAGTCCGTGCCGGTGGACGTGACCGCGGGCGACGCGGTCACCGGCGGCTGCGTCAACACCTCGGGCCGGCTCGTCGTGGAGACGACCCGGATCGGGGCCGACACACAGCTGGCCCGGATGGCGAAGCTCGTCGAGGACGCGCAGAACGGCAAGGCCGCGGTGCAGCGGCTCGCGGACCGGATCTCCGCCGTCTTCGTCCCCGTCGTCCTGCTGATCGCCCTCGGGACCCTCGGCGCATGGCTGGCGGCCACCGGCGACGCCACGGCCTCGTTCACCGCCGCCGTCGCCGTCCTGATCATCGCCTGCCCCTGCGCCCTCGGTCTGGCCACCCCGACCGCACTCATGGTCGGCACCGGACGCGGCGCGCAGCTGGGCATCCTGATCAAGGGCCCGGAGGTGCTGGAGTCGACCCACCGCGTCGACACGGTCGTCCTCGACAAGACGGGCACCGTCACCACGGGCCGCATGGAGCTGCGCAAGGCGTACGCCGAGGGGGACACCGACGAGACGACGCTGCTGCGCCTCGTGGGCGCCCTGGAGCACGCCTCCGAGCACCCGGTCGCCCGGGCGATCGCGGCCGGCGCGGCGGACCGCGTGGGCGCCTTGCCCGAGGTACGGGACTTCGAGAGCGTGCCCGGCCTCGGGGTCCGCGGCACGGTCGAAGGACACCGCGTCCTGGCCGGCCGCCCGGCGCTCCTGGAGGCGGCCGGGATCGCCCCGCCGCCGCTGCCGGACGACCACGGGAGCACCGCGGTCGCGGTCGCCTGGGACGGGGTCGCGCGCGGGGTCGTCACGGTCGCGGACGCGGTCAAGGAGACCAGCGCCGAGGCCGTCGCCCGGCTGCGCGCCCTGGGCCTGACCCCGGTGCTGCTGACCGGCGACACGAAGGCGGTCGCCGAGGCGGTCGCGGCGGAGGTCGGGATCGACGAGGTGATCGCCGAGGTGCTGCCCCAGGAGAAGGTCGCGGTGGTCGAGCGACTGAAGGCGGAGGGGCGGACGGTCGCCATGGTCGGCGACGGGGTCAACGACGCCGCCGCACTCGCCGTCGCCGATCTGGGCCTGGCGATGGGGACGGGCACGGATGCGGCCATCGAGGCCGGCGACCTGACCCTCGTCCGCGGGGACCTGCGGGTCGCGGCGGACGCGATCCGGCTCTCCCGGCGAACCCTCGCGACGATCAAGGGGAACCTGTTCTGGGCCTTCGGCTACAACGTCGCCGCGCTGCCGCTCGCCGCGGCCGGACTGCTCAACCCGATGATCGCCGGCCTCGCGATGGCATTTTCGTCCGTCTTTGTCGTGACAAACAGCCTGCGACTTCGGGCGTTCACGTGAATTCACATTCACGTGACGCACAAGACCTTCACAAAGAGACCTAGATCACAGATATTTGGGGGTAACCATCTGGGCTGTTCGCGAGTCTAAGTGGGCGATGCCAGAACGTCTTGGGGGACGTTCATGGGATGTCTTGGGGGACGTCCCAGGCAAGCGTTGGCCGGGGCACGTGCACCGGGGAGCTTTGAGCGGCCCTCCCGTACGTACGTACCCCGGCAGACCGCGCAGACCCGCGCGCTTCTGCCGACACGTGCTCGACATGTGCTCGACACGGCAGACGCCCGGCCCGGATCCCGTGGGGGGAATCCGCACCGGGGATATGGGAAGCGCCCCGCTCGCCGACCCGTGGGGGGATCGGAAGCGGGGCGCTTCTCGCTTTGGCTCTGCGGCCGACGGCTCAGCGGGCCTCGACCGGGACGAAGTCGCGCAGGACCTCGCCCGTGTAGATCTGGCGCGGGCGGCCGATGCGGGAACCCGGCTCCTTGATCATCTCGTGCCACTGGGCGATCCAGCCGGGAAGCCGGCCGAGCGCGAAGAGCACGGTGAACATCTCGGTCGGGAAGCCCATCGCGCGGTAGATGAGACCCGTGTAGAAGTCCACGTTCGGGTAGAGGTTGCGCGAGACGAAGTAGTCGTCGGAGAGCGCGTGCTCCTCCAGCTTGAGCGCGATGTCCAGCAGCTCGTCGGACTTGCCGAGCGCGGAGAGGACGTCGTGCGCCGCCGCCTTGATGATCTTGGCGCGCGGGTCGAAGGACTTGTACACCCGGTGGCCGAAGCCCATCAGGCGGACGCCGTCCTCCTTGTTCTTCACCTTGTTGATGAAGGAGTCGACATCGCCGCCGTTGGCCTGGATGCCCTCGAGCATCTCCAGGACCGACTGGTTGGCGCCGCCGTGCAGGGGGCCCCACAGGGCCGAGATGCCGGCCGAGATCGAGGCGAACATGTTCGCCTGCGAGGAACCGACCAGACGCACGGTGGAGGTCGAACAGTTCTGCTCGTGGTCCGCGTGCAGGATCAGCAGCTTGTCGAGCGCGGCGACGACGACCGGGTCCAGGTCGTACTCCTGCGCCGGGACCGAGAAGGTCATGCGCAGGAAGTTCTCGACGTACCCGAGGTCGTTGCGCGGGTAGACGAACGGGTGGCCGATCGACTTCTTGTACGCGTACGCCGCGATCGTCGGCAGCTTGGCCAGCAGCCGGATCGTGGAGAGGTGACGCTGCTTCTCGTCGAAGGGGTTGTGGCTGTCCTGGTAGAAGGTGGACAGCGCCGAGACGACCGAGGACAGCATCGCCATCGGGTGGGCGTCGCGCGGGAAACCGCGGAAGAAGTTCTTGACGTCCTCGTGCACCAGCGTGTGCTGGGTGATCTCGGTCTGGAAGGTCGTGAGCTCCTCCGCCTTCGGCAGCTCACCGTTGATCAGCAGGTACGCCACCTCCAGGAAGGTGGACTGCTCGGCCAGCTGCTCGATGGGGTAGCCGCGGTACCGCAGGATGCCCTTCTCGCCGTCCAGGTAGGTGATGGCGGATTTATAGGCGGCGGTGTTGCCGTATCCGCTGTCCAGCGTGACCAGACCGGTCTGGGCTCGGAGCTTCCCGATGTCGAAGCCCTTGTCGCCGACGGTGCTCTCGACCACCGGGTAGGTGTATTCACCGTCCGCGTACCGCAGTACTACAGAGTTGTCGCTCACGTCATCCCTCACCGACGTAGTGCCTCTTCTTCGAGGTGCCCTGACTGTCTCTACCATCCCCCATTTGGCTCAGCAGAGTGCACTCGGGGTCGACCAATGGGCCATTTGGCGGCACTCAGTGCCGCCAACCTGCTCATCCTGCCCCCTTCGCCCCGGTTGGGGAAAGTCCGCCGAGCCGATGAGCGAGCGCGGTGCACCGCCTGCCCGCGGAAACCGTACGCACCGCCTGGCCGATCGCCTTGCGTGAACCGACCAGGACGACCAGTTTCTTCGCCCGGGTGACGGCGGTGTAGAGGAGGTTCCGCTGGAGCATCATCCAGGCCCCCGTGGTGATCGGGATCACGACCGCGGGGTACTCGCTTCCCTGTGAACGGTGGATGGTCACAGCGTAGGCATGGGCCAGCTCGTCCAGCTCGTCGAAGTCGTACGGGATCTCCTCGTCCTCGTCGGTGCGCACGGTGAGCCGCTGCTCCACCGGATCGAGCGAGGTCACCACCCCGACCGTGCCGTTGAAGACCCCGTTCTCTCCCTTGTCGTAGTTGTTGCGGATCTGGGTGACCTTGTCGCCGACCCGGAAGACCCGGCCGCCGAAGCGCTTCTCGGGGAGGTCGGGGCGGGCGGGGGTGATGGCCTGCTGGAGCAGGCCGTTGAGCGTGCCCGCGCCGGCCGGGCCGCGGTGCATGGGGGCGAGGACCTGCACGTCGCGGCGCGGGTCGAGGCCGAATCTGGCGGGAATCCGCCGGGCCGCGACCTCCACCGCGAGCCGGCCCGCGTCCTCCGTCTCGTCCTCGGCGAAGAGGAAGAAGTCCGGCAGGCCGGTGGTGAGCGGGTGCTGTCCGGCGTTGATCCGGTGTGCGTTGGTGACGACTCCGGACTGCTGGGCCTGCCGGAAGATCCGGGTCAGCCGGACGGCCGGCACCGGGCTGTCCGGAGCCAGCAGGTCGCCGAGCACCTCGCCCGCGCCGACCGACGGCAGCTGGTCCACGTCCCCCACCAGAAGCAGGTGCGCGCCCGGGGCCACGGCCTTGACCAGCTTGTTCGCAAGCAGCAGGTCCAGCATCGACGCCTCGTCGACCACCACCAGGTCCGCGTCGAGCGGGCGGTCCCGGTCGTACGCCGCGTCGCCGCCCGGCTTGAGCTCCAGGAGCCGGTGGACGGTGGAGGCCTCCGCGCCGGTCAGCTCGGCGAGCCGCTTGGCGGCCCGGCCGGTGGGCGCGGCGAGCACGACCTTGGCCTTCTTGGCCCGGGCCAGCTCCACGATGGAGCGGACCGTGAACGACTTGCCGCAGCCGGGGCCGCCGGTGAGCACGGCGACCTTGCGCGTCAGGGCCAGCCGGACCGCCTCCTCCTGCTCGGGCGCGAGCGAGGCCCCGGTCCGCGTGGCGAGCCAGGCCAGCGCCTTGTCCCAGGCGACGTCCCGGAAGGCCGACATCCGGTCCTCCTCCGCGCCCAGGAGCCGCCGGACCTGCCCGGCCAGGGACAGCTCGGCACGGTGGAACGGGATCAGGTACACGGCGGTCACCGGTTCGCCCCCGGGCCCCGGCACCGACTCCCGCACCACGCCCTCCGGGTCGGCGGCCAGCTCGGCGAGGCACTCGATGACGAGCCCGGTGTCCACCTGGAGCAGCTTCACCGCGTCCGCGATCAGCTGCTCCTCGGGCAGGAAGCAGTGCCCCTGGTCGGTGGACTGGGAGAGCGCGTACTGCAGCCCCGCCTTGACGCGCTCCGGGCTGTCGTGCGGTATGCCGACCGACTGGGCGATCTTGTCGGCGGTGAGGAAACCGATGCCCCAGACGTCGGCGGCCAGCCGGTACGGCTGGTTCTTCACGACGGAGATCGAGGCGTCCCCGTACTTCTTGTAGATGCGCACCGCGATGGACGTGGAGACGCCGACGGTCTGGAGGAAGACCATGACCTCCTTGATGGCCTTCTGCTCCTCCCATGCCTCCGCGATCTTCTTGGTGCGCTTGGGGCCGAGGCCGGGAACCTCCACGAGGCGGGCCGGCGCGTTCTCGATGATGTCGAGGGTGTCCAGGCCGAAGTGGCTGGTGATGCGGTCGGCGAAGACCGGCCCGATGCCCTTGACCAGACCCGAGCCGAGATAGCGGCGGATGCCCTGGATGGTGGCGGGCAGGAGGGTCGTGTAGTTCTCCACCGTGAACTGCTTGCCGTACTGCGGGTGGGAGCCCCAGCGTCCCTCCATCCGCAGCGACTCCCCCGGCTGCGCGCCGAGCAGCGAGCCGACCACCGTGAGGAGATCCCCGGCTCCGCGCCCGGTGTCGACGCGCGCGACCGTGTAGCCGCTCTCCTCGTTGGCGTACGTGATCCGCTCGAGAACCCCTTCGAGCACGGCGAGACGCGGGCTGGGACTGGACATGATCCGACGTTAGCGAAGAGCTCCGACAACGCGGGCGGCCTGTGGAAAGCGGCCTGTGGAAAACCCTCCCCGCGCGGGCCCCGCTACAAGGGGCCCGGTCCGTAGACCGGGCCCCACGCGCTCCCCCTCCGTCAAGGCTTCCCGATCCCCCCGGATCCCTCCCCGGAAGCCTTGATGACCAGTACGACATCCGTCACGGGCGAAGGGTTGCACGGATGCGGGCGGTAATTTTTCCGGAATCACGATTCCGAAATACCGAGCTCGGTGAAGCGCTTCAGCGTCTCCTCCAGGACCTCCACGCCGTCCCTGCCCCAGAGTTCGTCGTTGAACAGCTCCACCTCCACCGGTCCGGTGTGGCCCGCCGCCGCGGCGAGCTCGCACCACGCCCGCAGGTCGATCACTCCGTCGCCCAGCTGTCCGCGGCCGTTCAGGACCCCCGCGGGCAGCGGGGTGGTCCAGTCGGCGAGCTGGAAGGAGTGCAGCCGGCCCGCCGCCCCCGCGCGGGCCACTGCCGCCGGGGCCCGGTCGTCCCACCACACGTGGTACGTGTCGACCACCACCCCCACCTGCTCCGCAGGGAAGCGCTCCGCGATCTCCAGCGCCTGGTCCAGCGTGGAGACGGCGCAGCGGTCCGCCGCGTACATCGGGTGCAGCGGTTCGATCGCGAGCCGGACGCCGCGCTCTCCCGCGTACGGGGCGAGTTGGGCGATCGCCCCGGCGATCCGGGCGCGCGCGGCCGCCAGGTCGCGGCCGCCGGGCGGGAGCCCGCCCGAGACGAGGACGAGCGTGTCGGCGCCCAGGGCGGCCGCCTCGTCGATCGCGGCGCGGTTGTCGTCCAGCCAACCGTCGGCGGTGAAGAAGCCGCCCCGGCACAGGGACGTGACCGTCAGGCCCGCGTCGCGCACGAGCCTCGCCGAGGCCTCCAGGCCGTACGCCCGCACCGGTTCACGCCACAGGCCGACCGCCGGGATGCCGAGCCGTACGCACTGCTCCACCAGCTCCGGCAGGGAGAGCTGCTTCACCGTCATCTGGTTGATGCTGAAGCGGGAGAGAGCGTTCACCGGTCGACTCCGTACACGGTCAGCAGGGACTTCATCCGGAACTCCGCCAGCTCCGGATCCGGGAACAGGCCCAGCCCGTCGGCGAGTTCGTACGCCCGCGCCAGGTGCGGCAGCGAGCGCGCGGACTGGAGGCCGCCGACCATCGTGAAGTGGTCCTGGTGACCGGCCAGCCAGGCGAGGAACACCACGCCCGTCTTGTAGAAGCGGGTGGGGGTTTGGAAGAGATGGCGCGACAAATGCACGGTCGGGTCCAGGAGTTCGCGGAAGCCCTTGACGTCCCCGGTGTCCAGGACGCGCACCGCCCGCGCCGCGAGCGGCCCCAGAGGGTCGAAGATCCCGAGCAGCGCGTGGCTGAAGCGTCCTCCCGCCGCCGGCTCCTCCCCCGCGATCAGCTCGGGGTAGTGGAAGTCGTCCCCCGTGTAGCAGCGGACGCCCTCCGGGAGCCGGCGGCGCAGGTCGATCTCGCGGCGCGCGTCGAGGAGGGAGACCTTGATGCCGTCGACCTTGTCGGGGTGTTCGGCGACGACCTGGAGAAACGTCTCGGTGGCGGCGTCCAGATCGGCGGAGCCCCAGTAGCCCTCCAGGGCCGGGTCGAACATCGGGCCGAGCCAGTGCAGGATCACCGGCTCCGCGGCCTGGCGGAGGAGACGGCCATAGACCTCCGCGTAGTCCTCGGGGCCCTTCGCGGCGGCCGCGAGCGCCCTGGAGGCCATCACGACGGCCTGGGCGCCGGACTCCTCGACGACGGCGAGCTGTTCCTCGTACGCCGCGCAGATCTCCGGCATGGATCCGAAGCCCCCTCCTATCTGGTCCGTGCCCACGCCGCAGGCGATCCGTCCGCCGACCGCCTTCGCCTCGGCCGCCGACCGCCGGATCAGCTCCGCCGCGCCGGCCCAGTCGAGGCCCATCCCGCGCTGTGCGGTGTCCATCGCCTCGGCCACCCCGAGGCCGTGCGCCCACAGGTGCCGCCGGAACGCGAGGGTGGCGTCCCAGTCGACGGCGGCGGGGCCGTCGAGCGAGGCGTCGGCGTACGGGTCGGCGACGACGTGCGCGGCGGAGAAGACGACGCGGGAGCGCAGCGGAGCGGCCGGCGCCGCGTCGCCGCGCGCCGCGGCGACAG
>NZ_DATCVQ010000543.1:0-3691 GCF_036566765.1 Streptomyces sp. | reverse complement strand
CGGCCGGGTGGCCGAGGGCGGCGGCCCCGCTCGCCGCCCCGGCGCCGTCCTGGTCGTCGGGACGGGCGGGGGCGTGGCGGGCGTAGGGTCCGTGGATCAGGCGGGAAGCCCCAACTCACGGGCGATCAGCATCCGCTGGACCTCGCTGGTGCCCTCGCCGATCTCCAGGATCTTCGAGTCCCGCCACATGCGGGCGACCGGGTACTCGTTCATGAAGCCGTAGCCGCCGTGGATCTGCGTGGCGTCGCGGGCGTTGTCGACGGCCACGGTGGAGGAGTACAGCTTCGCCACCGCGGCCTCCTTCTTGAACGGCTCGCCGAGGACCAGGCGGGAGGCGGCGTCGCGCCAGCCGATCCGGGCCATGTGCGCCCGGGTCTCCATGTCCGCGATCTTGAACTGGATCGCCTGGTAGCTGCTGATCGGCGCGCCGAAGGCGTGCCGCTCCTTCGCGTACTTCACCGACTCGTCCACACAGCCCTGCGCGAGTCCGGTGGCGAGCGCCGCGATCGCGATCCGGCCCTCGTCGAGGATGCGCAGGAACTGCGCGTACCCGCGGCCCTCCTCGCCGAGCAGGTTCTCGACCGGGACGCGGACGTCGTCGAAGGACAGCTCGCGCGTGTCCGAGGCGTTCCAGCCGACCTTGGAGTAGGGAGCGGCGACGGTGAAGCCGGGGGTGCCGGACGGGACGATGATCGAGGAGATCAGCGGCCGTCCGTCGTCCTTGCGCCCGGTGACGGCGGTGACGGTGACGAGCCCCGTGATGTCCGTACCGGAGTTGGTGATGAAGCACTTCGAGCCGTTGATGACCCAGTGGTCGCCGTCCCGGACGGCGGTGGTGCGGGTGCCGCCCGCGTCCGAGCCGGCGCCCGGCTCGGTCAGGCCGAACGCGCCGAGCATCTCGCCCGCGCAGAGCTTCGGCAGCCAGGTGCGCTTCTGCTCCTCGGTGCCGAAGCGGTAGACCGGCATCGCGCCGAGCGAGACGCCCGCCTCCAGGGTGATGGCCACGGACGAGTCGACCCGGGCGAGCTCCTCCAGGGCGATGCCGAGGGCGAGGTAGTCGCCGCCCATGCCGCCGTACTCCTCCGGGAACGGCAGGCCGAACAGGCCCATCTGGCCCATCTGGCGGACGATCTCGTAGGGGAACTCGTGCCGCTCGTAGTAGTCGCCGATCTTCGGGGCGACGACGTCGTGGGCGAACTCCTCGACGGTGCGGCGGAGTTCCTCGTGCTCAGGGGTGAGCCGGTGGTCGAGGGACATGTGTTTCGTCACTCCTTGTGGGAGAGGGCGCGGACGGTACGGGAAGGGCTGGGTCGGCCCAGTTGTTCGGCCATCCACGCGCTGGTGGCGGTGAGGCGACCGAGGTCGACGCCGGTCTCGATGCCGAGACCGTCGAGCATCCACACGAGGTCCTCGGTGGCGAGGTTGCCCGTGGCGGACTTGGCGTACGGGCAGCCGCCGAGGCCGCCGGCGGAGGCGTCGACGGTGGTGACGCCGTGCCGGAGCGCGGCGAGGGTGTTGGAGAGGGCCTGGCCGTAGGTGTCGTGGAAGTGCACGGCGAGGCGGGATGTGGGCACGCCGGCGTCGTTGAGGCCCTGGAGCAGGGCCTCAACGTGCCCGGGGGTGGCGACGCCGATGGTGTCCCCGAGGCTCAGCTCGTCGCACCCCATGTCGGCGAGGGCCTTGGTGACCCGGACGACCTGCTCGACGGGGACGGGTCCCTCCCAGGGATCGCCGAAACACATCGACAGATACCCGCGTACGGACACCCCCTGCTCTATGGCCCGGGTGACGACCGGCTCGAACATGGCGAGCGCCTCGTCGACGGTCCGGTTGAGGTTGGCCTTCGCGAACGACTCGGTGGCGGAGGCGAAGACGGCGATGTGGCGGGCGCCGAGGGAGAGGGCGCGGTCGAGCCCGCGCTCGTTGGGCACGAGCACGGGCAGGCGCACGGGGAGGCCGCTGACCTGCGGGAAGAGCTCTTCGGCATCGGCGAGCTGGGGCACCCAGCGGGGATGCACGAAGCTGGTCGCCTCGACGGTGCCGAGCCCGGCGTCGGCGAGCCGGCGGACGAACTCGGCCTTCACGTCGGTCGGGACGACGGTCTTCTCGTTCTGCAGCCCGTCCCGCGGCCCGACCTCGTGGATCCGCACGCGTGCGGGCAGGGCGGGGTCGGGAACGGTCATGGGCAGACCGGGCGCGGTCATGCTTCCTCCCTGGGCGCGACGACGGCGAGGACCTGATCCATGGCGACGGTCGCACCGGGCGTGACGTCGAGCTCGGTGACGGTCCCGGCGTGCGGGGCGGAGATGACGTGCTCCATCTTCATCGCCTCGACGACGAGCAGACTCTGCCCCGCCTCGACCTCGTCCCCGACGCTCACCTTGACGACGGTGACGGTCCCGGGCATGGGCGCGGCCAGCGTGTCCGCCCCACCGTGCCGGGCCCCGCTGAGCGCGGCGGCGACGGGATCGTGGTCGAGCACATGCCAGGAGTCCCCGTCCCGCCCGAGCCAGTTCCCGGCGCGGTGGAACCGGTGGGAGATCCCGTCCACTGTCACCGTGACGTCCGTGGCCGTGACCCGGGCGCCCTCGGGCGCCTCCGCCGTCGCGGGTTCGAGTCCCGTCACTCGTACGGGGAACGCGAGCGGCATGGGACGGCCGCCCAGACGCCAGCCGTTCGGCACCGAGAACGGGTCCGTCCAGCCGTCGCCGGGCTCCGGGGTCAGCTCCGCGAGCCGTACCGCCGCGGCCGCCGCGTACACCTCGTCCGGCACCCCCTGGGGCACCAGGCTCTCCGCCTGGCGCTCCACCAGGCCTGTGTCCAACTCGCCCGAGACGACGTCCGGGTGGGCCAGCAGCCTGCGCAGGAAGCCCGCGTTCGTGGGGACGCCCAGGGTGACCGTGTTCGCGAGGGCCGCGCGGAGTTTGCGGAGGGCCGCCTCGCGGGTCGGGGCGTGCACGATGACCTTCGAGAGCATCGGGTCGTACAGGCTGCCGACCTCCGTGCCCTGCGAGAGGCCCGAGTCCGTGCGCACGCCGTCGCCCTGCGGCTCGTGCAGGGCGAGGACCGTGCCGCCGGACGGCAGGAACCCGCGCGCCGGGTCCTCCGCGCAGATCCGCGCCTCGATCGCCCAGCCGTCCAGCCGGACGTCCGACTGCCCGAAGGACAGCTCCTCGCCGGCCGCCACCCTCAGCTGCCACTCCACCAGGTCCACGCCGGTGACCAGCTCGGTCACCGGGTGCTCCACCTGCAGGCGGGTGTTCATCTCCATGAAGTAGTACGAGGACGGGTCCACGCCCGGGACGATGAACTCCACCGTGCCCGCGCCCACATACCCGCAGGACCGCGCCGCCTCCACCGCCGCCGCGCCCATCGACTCCCGGATCTCCGGGGTCAGCAGGACGCTCGGGGCCTCCTCGATGATCTTCTGGTGGCGCCGCTGCAGCGAGCACTCGCGCTCGCCGAGGTGCACCACGTTGCCGTGCGCGTCGGCCAGGACCTGGATCTCGATGTGCCGCGGCCGGTCGATCCACCGCTCCACGAGCAGCGTGTCGTCGCCGAACGACGACCGCGCCTCGCGTCGCGCCGACGCGATCTCCTCCGTCAGGGACGACAGATCGCGTACCAGCCGCATGCCCTTGCCGCCACCGCCCGCCGAGGGCTTGAGCAGGACGGGAGCGCCCAGCTCCCT
>NZ_DATCVQ010000542.1:0-5007 GCF_036566765.1 Streptomyces sp. | reverse complement strand
GCGCTGCTCGCGGCCGTCCGCGAGCCGCTGTCCGCGGGTCTGGCCGAGGACGGCCGGCTCACCCTGGGCGTCTCGGCGGCCGTGCACTCCGCGGAGGGCCTGCGCGGCGCCCTCGAGGAGGCCCGGCACGCCCGTCGCGTCGCCGCGGCCCGTCCGGGCCGGGTCTGCGCGGCCGGTCACCACGAGCTGGCCTCGCACGTCCTGCTGCTCCCGTTCGTCCCCGACGACGTCCGCCGCGCCTTCACGGCCCGGCTGCTCGACCCACTGCGGGACTACGACCGCCGGCACCGCGCGGAGCTCATCCCCACCCTGGAGGCCTTCCTCGACTGCGACGGCTCCTGGACCCGCTGCGCGACCCGGCTCCACCTGCACGTCAACACGCTGCGCTACCGGGTGGGCCGCATCGAACAGCTGACGGGACGCGACCTGTCCCGCCTGGAGGACAAGCTGGACTTCTTCCTGGCGCTGCGGATGTCGTAGGACACCTGCTTCCCTTCACCGGCCGAGGAAGCCGCTCAGGACCCGGGCGGTCCGGGTTCCGTCGTGGTACGCGTGGGCGAAGGCGACCGACTCGCGGCCGATGCGGGCCGCGGCCTCGCGGTCGGCGAGGAGGGACCGGACGACCTCGTACAACGTGTCGGGGGTGGCGCTCACGATCGGGAGGGCGCCGTCCGTGGCCGCCTTGACCTCGTCGCCGATGGCGGCGACGACGGGGCGGCCCGCGGCCATGGCCTCGACGGCGAACGTGCCGTAGCTGCCGGTGGTGAACTGGTCGAGCACCAGGTCGCAGGTGCGGACCAGTTCACGCATCTCGCTCCAGGGGATGCCTTCGGCGAGCCTGAACTCGATGACGCCTCGGTCGTGCAGTTCGGTGAGGGTCGGCAGGATCCGGTCGCTGCCCTTCGTCCAGCGCTTGGACGGGGCGTGCAGGACGACCGGCCGCTTCCGCTCCATGACCGGGTGCCCGCTCGCCCACGACGCCACGTCGACGACGAGCGGCGCCCAGCCGGCGGTCGGCAGGTCGTCGAGGAGGTCCGGGGTGGTGACGAACAGCGGGAGACCCGCGTCGTCGGCGATCCGCCTGTTCCGCTCGGCGGTGGCCTGGAGTATGTCCGCCACGCCGTCCGGGGCGTCGCGGAAGAGCGAGTAGGCATGTCGCCGCAGGTGGTGGCCCGGGTGGCGGATCTCGCTGCCGTGGGCGAGCAGGGCGACCTTGATCCCGGCCTGCTCCAGCGCTGCCAGGTCTCCGCGCACCGATGTGCCGTTCAGGTGACCGAAGACCGGCATGAAGGCGTCGACGAGGAGGTGGGTGTACCTACTCACGACCCGTTCCAGCTGGGCCAGTTGGACGTTCACATCGCCTAGGCGGGTGACGTCCACGTACACGTCCGCGGGGTAGTCGAAGGTCGACGACAGGCGCTTGTTCATCACCACCTCGACGGAGACGTCCGGATCGTGACGCGTGATCGCCTGCGCGTACGCCGCGCCCTGACCGGCGTGGTTCGCCGGGCCGAGGCCGAGTCTGACCGGGGTGTCGGTCAGCTTCCGCCAGGCCGGTCGACCGTCGGGGGTGTCGGGCTCGGCCTCGCGGATCGCGGCGGGGGTCTCCCGGACCGTCCACGACACCTCCGGCCGTCGGGTGAGCGGGGTCAGGCCGGACACTTCGCGGTACAGCTGCAGCAGTCGGCCGCACTCGGCCGTCTGCGTCGACGCCGTCGCCACCGCGTCGGCGCGGCCGATGAACTCCGCCCCCACCCCCTTCACCTGCGCGTGCGCGTCGTACAGCCACGCGCACCCGCGCCCCGCGCCCTTCAGGCGCGCCGCGCTCTGTGCCGCGGCGACGATCAGCGTCGCGTGGGCGGCGTGGATGACGTTCGGCTCCAGTTCCTCGATCACCGGGCCGTACGCCAGGTCCAGCTCCACCGCCTGCGCCCGGCCGCCGCCCACGGGCGCCGAACGCCTGTGCCGCTGTCGCCACTTGAACACCCGCACGCGGAGCCGGTGCACGGTGCGCCGGGCGTGCAGCAGCGCCTTCAGGAAGGTACGGCGCGTCCCGCCCGCCCACGCGGACTCGGCCGACTTCTGCCGCACCCAGGCGTGGTAGGCCGCGTCACGCCCCGGACGCGGCGCGCGGCGCGCGTTCGCCGCGTGGAGGTACTGGGAGCCCACGGGCACCCGGATCACGTCGATCGGGCCCACCCGGGAGCGCTGGACGCGCGTGGTGTCGCTCCTGCCGATCAGGGCGACGTCCCAGCCGTCACGGGCGGCCGCGACGGCGATCCTCTGTACGCGCCGGTCGCCGGTGATCCCGTCGGCGACGAGCACCGCGAGCCGCGGTCTGCGGGTAGCGGAATCCATGAGTCTCTTCCTCCCGTGCGAGTCAGGCCCGACCGAGCATCCGGCGCGGGCCCCGGGCGGCCGCCGCCCTGTCGAGGAGCCGGCGACGGCCGGGGGCGAGGCGGGCGCGGTCGGGGCGGGACGCGTCGGCGCGGAAGCTCCTCAGCACGTGGATCTCTTCGACGTACGAGCCCCCGGGGAGCACGTCGTCGTACCCGAGCGCGGCCCGCAGCGTGCGCCGCGCCCGGGCGAGCCGGTTGCGTACCGCCACGACGTCGATGCCGAGCGCCTCGGCGACGTCCTGGTCGCCCAAGTCGGCCCAGCCGACGAGCAGTACGGCGTGCCGGTCGCCGGTGGAGAGCCCGGCCAGGGCCGCGGCCAGCGGGGCCCGTAAGGCCCGGTCCGCACGGGACTCCGCGACCGGGTCGTACCCGGACGCGGCGAGGGCCTCCAACGCCTGGACCTCGGTGCGGCGCTGCCGGTCGATGAGCTCGGCGGATATGCCGTACAGCCAGGACCGGGCGCTCGCCCGGTCGGTGTCGAACCGCCGGCGAGTCCTGAAGGCGGTCAGAAAGGTCTCCGTCGTGACGTCGTCGGCGGCCCCGTCCCCGAGCCTGCGCCCGCAGAAGCGGTGTATGTCGGCGGCGTACCGGTGGTACAGCTCGGCGAAGAGCTCGGGATGCGCGAAGGACCGGACGACGACCGCGGCGTCGCCGTTCTCGTCACTCTCCAGCGGGTCGGTCAACGTAGCCTCCGAATCGGGTGCGAACGCGCGCCCTCACGCGCTGCCGGTACCCGTTGTTGCCCGGACGCCCTGATGGGGTTCACCGCCGCCGCCGAACCTGAACCCTGAACAAGATCGCACTGACCGGTAATTCATGTTCGATTACCGGTAAACACCAGGGGATTGTGAATTCATTCACCTAACCCCTTGGCCGGGCGCGCCCGTTCATGCTGAGATTCGTGTCGACTCAACAGCTCAATGGCGCGCTCGGGGAGGGCAATGTGGCGGACACCGCCATGTCTGGTTCCGATTCAAAGGATGGCGACGATCCGTCCCTCGCCTACGGCAAGGAGACGCCCGTACAGACCGCCATATGGCGGCTGCGCTCCCGTGGCTGCTGGACCGACGCGGCCGCCCTGCTCCTCCCCCGCGCCGCCGACGATCCGGCGGCGGCGCTGCAGCGCGCCGCGCTGCTGATCGAGCGGTGTCTGTACACGGAGAAGGGCTGGGCGGAGGCGGAGGAGGCGCTGCGGGCGGCCGAGGCCGTCGCGCACGCCGACGAGGAGCGCGGGGCGGCGGCGTGCGAGCGCGGCTATCTCGCGTACGCCTCGACGCTGTTAGGGGTGCGGGACCGGGCCGACGAGGCGCGGGCGGCGCTGGGCCGGGCGGCCGCGCTGATCGGGCCCTCGGCGCAGGGGAGGCCGCTGCTCGACTTCCGGCGCGGGCTGATCGCGCAGAACCTCGGCGACTCGCCGCAGGCGGCGCGCGCCGCGTACCGCCGGGCGCATGCGGGCGCGACAGCGCAGAACGACACGCTGCTGCTGTCGTCCACCTGGCGACATCTCGCCGGACTGGCGTTGCGCGAGGGCGAGTTGGCGGAGGCACGCCACGGATTCGCGGAGTCGCTGCGGATCCGGGAGGAGCTGGGGTATCTGGTGGGTACGGCCCCGGCGCTGGCCTCGCTCGCGGACACCGAGACAGAGCCGGAGGCGGGGCGGCTGCGGGCCGAGGCCCGCCGGCTGTTCCGGCTGCTGGGCGGGGTGCCGACCTGGCTGGCCGTTCAGCTGACGACCCGTCCGGCGGCCTGAGGCGAGCGCGTACGGGGGCACGGGGCACGGGCAGTCCGCGTTCCGCAGGATCCGCGGTACTCCGGGGGGAGGGAAAGCACATGGTCAGCACGGGTCGACGGGGCGAGGACGTACCCGAACCGGGTACTCCGTGGAGCGAGATCATTCCGGGACTGTGGATGGGGGGCCACTTCTGGGACGACGGTTCGGGAATTCCCCGGCCGGCGGTCGCGGAGAGCGAATTCGCGCTGGTGGTGAGTCTGTTCACTCGTTCGGGTCATGGTCCGGGCCCGGACGTGGAACATCTCGTCCACGAAATCCCCGACAATCCGCTGACGTTCGAACAGCTCGGCTCGGTCCGGGAGGCGGCCGCCCGCACGGCGGCCGCCGTCCGGGACGGCCGGCCCACCCTCGTGCGCTGCTTCGCCGGCTACAACCGCTCCGGCCTGGTGACCGCGCAGGCGCTGATGGACCTGGGGCTCGACGCGGAGGAGGCCATCGCGCTGATCCGCCGCCGCCGGTCGCCGTGGGCGCTGCACAACGAGGTCTTCGTGCAGTACCTGGAGACCGGGCTCGACGTCGCACAGCTGCTGACGGGGCTCGACTCGCCGCTCTAGTCGGGAGTTTGGGCGGGGGCCGGGCGCAGCAGGATCAGGGATTCGTCTGTTCCGACGATCGCCGTGCCGTCGGCGGTGAGCGCGAGGGCGCGCACGGGCGGTCCGGGACGGAACGGCAGCGGGTCGGCGT
This sequence comes from Streptomyces sp., assembly GCF_036566765.1. GTDB lineage: Bacteria > Actinomycetota > Actinomycetes > Streptomycetales > Streptomycetaceae > Streptomyces. Next base: position 132 of record NZ_DATCVQ010000542.1, on the reverse strand, counting down.
CGGGGCCGCCGAGCCGGTGCAGCTCGACGAGGCCGTCCGCCCAGGCGACCAGGAGGACCGGGCCGTCCGCACCGGGTGCGGCGGCCAGCGCGACGACCGCGCTGTCGCGTTCCGCGACGGGGGCGGGGCGCG
>NZ_DATCVQ010000541.1:0-2539 GCF_036566765.1 Streptomyces sp. | reverse complement strand
GAGCGCGGCGCCGTCCGAGCCGGACAGTCCGGCGTGCCGCGCGGGCGGCGCGCCGCGCAGCCGGGCGACCTGCTGGGCGATGCGCTCGCCGGCCGGCTCGTCGCCGAGCTCGTCGGTGACGGCGAGAAGCGCGGCGAGATGTCCGGCGAGCTGGATGTCCAGCTCCTCCTCGCGGGAGCGGTGCGGGAACGCGTCGCGGTCGTCGTCGGCCATCCGGTGGACCGACTTGGCGCGGATCGGTTCGTACATGGGGATGGCCTCCTGCGGCGGTAGCTCTGGAGGCATCCTACCTTGGATTCGTTCTAAAGTTGAGTGGCGTCCGGAGGGTGTGCAGGGTGTGGCTGAGAGTGTGCGGTCTGCGGTGTCCGGCTACGGCTGGCTGTAGCCGTCGAGGAAGGTGCCGATGCGCGTCACCGCGTCCGCCAGGTCGGTGGCGTTCGGCAGCGTGACGATCCGGAAGTGGTCCGGTTCGTGCCAGTTGAAGCCCGTGCCGTGCACCACCATGATCTTCTCGGCCCGGAGCAGGTCGAGGACCATCTGGCGGTCGTCCTTGATCTTGTAGACGCTCGGGTCCAGACGGGGGAAGAGGTAGAGGGCGCCCTTCGGCTTCACGCAGGTCACGCCGGGGATCTGGGTGAGTAGCTCGTACGCCGTGTTCCGCTGTTCGAGCAGTCGGCCGCCCGGCAGTACCAGGTCCTCGATCGACTGCCGTCCCTGGAGCGCCGCCGCCACCGCGTGCTGGGCCGGCATGTTCGCGCACAGGCGCATGTTCGCCAGGATCGTCAGGCCCTCGATGTACGAGGCGGCGTGCGCCTTCGGGCCGCAGACCGCGAGCCAGCCGGAGCGGAAACCGGCCACCCGGTAGTTCTTGCTCATCCCGTTGAACGTGAGGACGAGGAGATCCGGGGCGATCGCGGCGGTCGGGGTGTGCGTCGCGCCGTCGTAGAGGATCTTGTCGTAGATCTCGTCCGAGCAGACGACCAGCTGGTGGCGGCGGGCGATCTCGGTCAGCCCACGCAGCATCTCGTCGTCGTAGACCGCGCCCGTCGGGTTGTTCGGGTTGATGATCACGATCGCCTTGGTGCGGTCGGTGATCTTCCGCTCGATGTCCGCGAGGTCCGGCATCCAGTCCGCCTGCTCGTCGCAGCGGTAGTGCACGGCCGTGCCGCCGGCCAGCGAGACCGAGGCCGTCCACAGCGGGTAGTCCGGGGCCGGTACGAGTACCTCGTCGCCGTCGTCGAGCAACGCCTGCATCGCCATCTGGATCAGCTCGGAGACGCCGTTGCCGAGGTAGATGTCCTCGACGGAGAGCGGAATGCCCTTCGTCTCGTAGTGGCTCATGACCGCGCGGCGGGCGGACAGCAGGCCCTTCGCGTCGCCGTAGCCGTGTGCGTCGGCCAGGTTGCGCAGGACGTCCTCGAGGATCGCCGGCGGGCACTCGAAGCCGAACGCGGCCGGGTTGCCGGTGTTGAGCTTGAGGATCCGATGACCGGCAGCCTCCAGCCGCATCGCCTCCTCGAGCACCGGGCCCCGGATTTCGTAACAGACGTTGGCGAGCTTCGTGGACTGGATCACCTGCATGCCGAGAGCTTACGGCGGGGGCGGGCGGGACGCTTCGTGTTTTGGGACACGTCGGGTGGATCGGGCATCGGACCGGGCACCCGCGCGGCGGCTTTCGGTTCGCCCGGAATGTGTGCTCGTTCGCTTCGTTCACGCGTCCTCCCTAGAATCCGCGCCTATGAGCCACCAGGACAACAGCGTCTTCGTCGACGCCTCCGGGCGACGCGGCCGCGTCATGAGGTGGGCGGCGATAGGCGTCGGCGCCGGTTGCGTCGGGTTCCTCACCGTCGTCGTCGCAGGATTCTTCGGCTCCGGCCCCACGGGCCGCCCGTTGCCCTGGGTGGACCAGGAGCGGCCCGCCCCCGCGCTCATCGGCGCCGATCCGTCGCCGACGGCCGAGGACGACGAGTCCGCCTCGCCCCGCCCGCGGCCGAGCGCCTTGCGCACCACCACCGCGCCGAGCCCCTCCGCCTCCACGGTGAAGGACCGGACGACAGCGCCCGCGCAGCAGCCGACTGCGACGTCCGGCGCCGACGCCGGTGCCGGCGACGCCCCCGCGGACATGCCCGGCAGGGGCCGCGGCGCGACGAAGAGACCGAAGTGACGCATCCGCAGGACCCGTACGGGCAGCCGCAGCCGCAGTCGTACCCGGGCCAGGACCCGTACGGGCAGCAGCCGCCGCAGACGTACCCGGGCCAGGACCAATACGGGCAGCAGCCGCCGTCGTACGACGCGTACCAGGGTCCGTATCAGCAGCAGCCGTACCCCGGTCCGGACCCGTACTCGCAGCCCCGGTCCGAGTCGTACGCGTACGACGACGGGGCCGACGCGCACGTACCCCCGCCGGCCCCGCCCGCCCCGCCCGGTCCGGAGCCCCGCGTCCCGCGCCCCCGTACCGACACCGCCCCGCCCTCCGCCGCCCGGAACAAGCGGCACGCGCTCCGGCGCGACCCCCGCGCCCACTGGCTCGTCCTGCTCC
>NZ_DATCVQ010000540.1:0-9456 GCF_036566765.1 Streptomyces sp. | reverse complement strand
GGCGGCGCGGCCGCGTCGAGCCGCGGGTGTGGGCCGCGGCGGCCCTCGCGCCGACGGGCTGGCTGGCGTACGTGCTGTGGGTGGGCGTGCGGCGGGGCGATCCGCTCGGCGGCTACTTCGCCGTCCAGGACGGCTGGACGTCCCGCTTCGACTTCGGGACCGGCGCGCTGCGCTTCGTACGGGACATGCTCACCGGCCCGACCCAGTTCGGCTTCGTGACGGCGCTGGTGATCACGGCGGCCGGGGTGCTGCTCTTCGCGCTGCTCGCGCTGGCCGGGCCGGGCGAGCGGCCGCCGCTGCCGGTGCTGGCCTACACGGCGGTCCTGGTGCTCATCACGGTCGGCGGCTCCGGCTTCTTCGAGTCGAAGCCGCGCTTCCTGCTGCCGGCCTTCCCGCTGCTGCTGCCGCTCGCGGCCGCGCTGACGAAAGCCCGGCCGAGGGCCGCGGTCACGGTGACCGCCGCCCTGGCCGGGCTGTCGTTCTGCTTCGGGGTGTACGTGCTGACGCTCGCCCCGATGGCGCTGTAGGACCTGCCGGCGTGGAACTACTCGGCGGGGCCGGAGCCGTTCTCGCCCGGCTCCTTGTCCTCCGGGGAGGCCAGGCCGAACTGCTCCACGAGCCACTTGTCGAACTCGATGGACGCGCGGACCCAGCTGACCGTGGAGGACACGAAGTGCTCCAGGGCGACGCCGGTGCCGATCAGCATCTGCGCCTCGCCGATGAGGCGGAGGGTGGCGGAGCCGTCCTCCTCCTCGTGCAGGTGCGTGTAGACCTTGGGCCACAGGGTGCGGCGGTTCCAGTCGTCGATCGCGTCCAGGACCTTGGCGCGGTCGTCGGCGGAGTGCGGACGGTCGTAGAAGGTCCGGACGGAGAAGACCTTCTGGTCCTCGTCGCCGCGGAACATGAAGTACGTCCGGAAGTCCTCCCACGGCGCCGCGAGGTCACCCTCGTCGTCGACGACGTACTTCAGCTCCATCTGGTCGAGGAGCTGCTTGACCAGGTCCTGGTCGGGGACGACGGGGCCCGCCGGTCCTGCGGCCTGAGGCTGGGGCTGGCCCCCGAAATTCGGAATCGAGGACGGGTCGATGCTCACCGTGGATTTCCCTTCGTACGGTTGTCGCCATCCTCTCCCATGCAGGGCGGGGGGTGGCAACCCCGGCACTCCGACGAGGCCGGTTACAGCGTCTTGCCGAGGTCGGCTGCGGCGGCCGGCGCGGTCGCCGGTCCGACGATCAGACCCTCCTCGAACCTATCCACCCGGACCGTGTCGCCGTCGCGGACCTCACCCGCCAGGATCTCCTTGGCAAGACGGTCGCCGATCGCCGTCTGGATCAGGCGGCGCAGCGGCCGGGCGCCGTACGCGGGGTCGTTGCCCTCGTCCGCCAGCCACTCCAGGGCCTCCGGGGTGACCTCGAGCGTGAGCCGGCGTTCGGCGAGCCGCTTGCCCAGCCGGTCGATCTGGAGCCGGGCGATCCGGCCCAGCTCGGCCTTGTCGAGCGCCGAGAAGACCACCAGGTCGTCGAGCCGGTTCAGGAACTCCGGCTTGAAGCTCATCCGGACGACCTCCAGGACCTGCTGCTTCTTCTCCTCGTCCGAGGTCATCGGCTCGACCAGGAACTGGCTGCCCAGGTTCGAGGTGAGGATCAGGATCGTGTTGCGGAAGTCGACCGTTCGGCCCTGCCCGTCGGTGAGCCGGCCGTCGTCGAGGACCTGGAGCAGGATGTCGAAGACCTCCGGGTGCGCCTTCTCCACCTCGTCGAGCAGCACGACGCTGTACGGGCGGCGGCGCACCGCCTCCGTCAGCTGACCGCCCTCCTCGTAGCCGACGTAGCCGGGGGGCGCGCCGACGAGCCGGGCGACGGAGTGCTTCTCGGAGTACTCCGACATGTCGATGCGGACCATGGCCCGCTCGTCGTCGAAGAGGAAGTCCGCGAGCGCCTTCGCCAGCTCGGTCTTGCCGACGCCGGTCGGGCCGAGGAACAGGAACGATCCGGTCGGCCGATCGGGGTCCGCGATCCCGGCGCGGGTGCGGCGCACGGCGTCGGAGACGGCCCGTACCGCCTCGGTCTGGCCGATCAGCCGCCTGCCGAGCTCGTCCTCCATGCGCAGCAGCTTCTGCGTCTCGCCCTCCAGGAGGCGGCCGGCGGGGATGCCTGTCCAGGCGCCGACGACGTCGGCGATGTCGTCCGGGCCGACCTCCTCCTTGACCATGGTGTTCTTGGACGCCTCCTGCTGGGCCTCGGCCTCGGAGGCCTCCTCCAGCTCGCGCTCCAGGGCCGGGATCTCCCCGTACAGCAGCTTGGACGCGGTGTCGAAGTCCCCGTCGCGCTGGGCGCGTTCGGCGACTCCGCGCGCCTCGTCGAGCTGTTCCTTCAGCTCGCCGACCCGGTTGAGGGACTGCTTCTCCTTCTCCCAGCGGGCGGTCAGCCCGCGCAGCTCCTCCTCGCGGTCGGCGAGGTCGCGGCGGAGCTTGTCCAGACGCTGCCTGCTCGCCGGGTCGGTCTCGTTCTTCAGCGCCAGCTCCTCCATGCGCAGCCGGTCGACGGCACGCTGCAGCTCGTCGATCTCTACGGGCGAGGAGTCGATCTCCATGCGGAGCCGGGAGGCCGCCTCGTCGACGAGGTCGATGGCCTTGTCGGGCAGGAAGCGGGAGGTGATGTAGCGGTCCGAGAGGGTGGCGGCGGCGACCAGCGCGGAGTCGTTGATCTGGACCTTGTGGTGGGCCTCGTACCGGCCCTTGAGGCCGCGCAGGATCGCGATGGTGTCCTCGACGGTCGGCTCGGCGACCAGCACCTGCTGGAAGCGGCGCTCCAGGGCCGCGTCCTTCTCGATCCGCTCGCGGTACTCGTCGAGCGTGGTCGCGCCGACCATGCGGAGCTCGCCGCGGGCCAGCATCGGCTTGAGCATGTTGCCGGCGTCCATGGCGGAGTCGCCGCCGGCGCCCGCGCCGACGACGGTGTGCAGCTCGTCGATGAAGGTGATGACCTGGCCGTCGCTCGCCTTGATCTCCGCGAGGACGGTCTTCAGCCGCTCCTCGAACTCGCCGCGGTACTTCGCGCCGGCGACCATCGCGCCGAGGTCGAGCGAGACCAGCCGCTTGTTCTTGAGCGACTCGGGGACGTCGCCCTTCACGATCCGCTGCGCCAGGCCCTCGACGACGGCGGTCTTGCCGACGCCGGGCTCGCCGATGAGGACCGGGTTGTTCTTGGTGCGCCGGGACAGCACCTGCACGACCCGGCGGATCTCGTGGTCGCGGCCGATGACCGGGTCGAGCCGGCCCTCGCGCGCGGCCGCCGTGAAGTCCGTGCCGAACTTCTCCAGTGCCTTGTACTGACCCTCCGGGTCGGGTGTGGTCACCCGGCGCCCTCCCCTGCTCTTCTCGAATGCGTCGAGGAGGCGCTTGGCGGTGGCCCCCTGCTGGTCGAGGAGGTCGCCGGCCTTTCCGCCCTTCGCGGCGATCCCGATGAGCAGGTGCTCCGTCGACAGGTACTCGTCGCCGAGCTGCTTCGCGCGCTCGGCGGCGTCGGCGATCACCGCGAGCAGCTCGCGGTTGGGCTGCGGCGGCGCGACGGTGGAGCCGGTGACGCTGGGCAGGGCGGCCAGCAGCCGCTCCGTCCCTGAGCGTACGACGGCCTGGTCGGCCTCGACGGCGGCCAGCAGGTCGGTGATGTTCTCGTTCTCCTGACCGGCGAGCAGCGCGAGGAGCAGATGCGCGGGGGTCAGGTCGGCGTGCCCCTCGGACACGGCGCGGCTGCTGGCCGCGTTCAGCGCGTCGCGGCTCTTGTTGGTCAGTTCGGCGTCCACGTGCGGCGTCTCCTCCTCGGCCGGATGACTTCTCTGATCGGATGACTTCTCTGACCCATCCAACATACACAAAGTTGAGTCCATTCCGCTCAAGGTGTCGGACGGGGCTCCGCCGCGGGTATTTTCCGGGCATGGCGATTGACCCGAGGAACCCGGACGACTCGTATCTCGGCTTCTGGAGCGAGTACCACATGTGCACCCTGACCACGCCGCGGCCGGACGGCTCGCCGCACGTGGTGGCGGTGGGCGTCACGTACGACCCCGAGGGCGGCGAGAAGGGCATCGCCCGGGTGATCACGAACAAGCACAGCCACAAGGTCGCCAACGTCCTGGCGGCGGGCGCGCAGGGCGCGCGGGTGGCGGTGTGCCAGGTGGACAAGGGCCGCTGGGCGACGCTGGAGGGCGTGGCGCGGATCCGCACGGAGGCGGAGGTCGTCGCGGACGCGGTCGCCCGTTACGCGGCCCGCTACGGCCGCACGCCGGCGCCGAACCCGGACCGGGTGGTCATCGAGATCGCGCTGACGCGCGCGATGGGCCGCGCGTAGGGGTCTTTCCGTAAGCGCACAGCACAGCGGCGCCATCGTGTTTCAGGTCCACGATGGCGCCGCTGTGTGGGGGAAGCACCTGAGCGATCTGGAACGACGGGGGAACCGCTCAGGCACTGCGGGGGGTGGCGGTGATGGTCTCGGGTTCGACCAACTGGTGGTCGCGCTGGTCGAGATTGACGAAAATCATGCCGTACCGGATGGCACAGCGGACGGGCTGCGGGGCGCCCCGGGGCCGCCGAAGACAGCGGTAGGCCCGGACGTCCTCGTCCTGCTCGCGAGCGACGACGATCGGCTCTCCGAAGAGGGTGACCATCAACGAATCGCCACGATGGGGGATGGCCGTGACGAGGTCGATGAAGTGCCACCCGGACCGATAGGCCGAAGCCATCTCGCGTCGGAAGACCCGGTCGTCCGGCGGCACGGTCATGCTTCAGCGCCAACCGGAACGAGGTCCCACGAGGGCTCCTCGGGAGAGTTGAGCACCGAACCCGCCGGCGCACCGTCCCACGACGGCTCACCAGGTGAAGCAAGAACCGAGCTGGCCGGCGCACTGTCCCACGAGGGCTCGCTGCCGACCGAAGCACCGAACACGCCGAGAGCAGCCGCCGCAAAAACAGCTATGGCGCCAAGTGCACGAACCGTCCTGGTCATGGCCGTTCTCCACCTCTTTTGATCATTACCTCCTCCCCCGCGTCTATGACGATGGCTCACTCCGAACGCTTCCACCAGCGAGGGCAGGCATCATGTTCCTGTAATTCAGGACCCTGAGGGGGGTGCAAATGCGACCAAAAGGGGACGTTGGGGGACATGGGCATGGAGCGGACGAACTCTGCGCCGCGGGGAAGGACCTCTACGCGAAGGCTTTGCGATCGGGACGCATCGCGCGCACGGAGGTCGAGACCGCTACCTGCCTGATCGATCTCGCTCTACTGCGCTCCGATCCGGACGATCCCGCATGGCTGAGACCCATCCCGCCGTCCGTCGCCCTGAACCAGCTCATCCATCCCATCGAGCGCGAGATACAGGAGCGTCGCCAGCTGACCGTGGCACTGGCGGACACCTTCGAGCCGTTCATGTCGATCACCACCAAGGACCCGTCCGCCGCGGACTCCATCAACGTGCTGGAGGGTCTCGGCCTGATCAACGCCACCTTGGACCGCGCGACCTCCGAGTGCACCGAGGAACTGCTCACCGTCCAACCCGGAAGCGGACGTCGTCCTCACATCCTGCAAGAGGCGCTACGCCGGGTCGAGCCACTTCTCGGACGCGGGATTTCGATGCGCACGCTCTACCAGCACACCGCGCGGCACCACTCCTCGACGCTGGCGTACGTCGAACACGTCGCCCCGCACGGGCTCGAAGTTCGCACCCTCGAAGAGATCATCGACCGGCTGATCATCGTGGACCGCAAGGTCGCCTTCGTTCCCGCCCGGAGCGATCGCCAGGTCGCGCTCGAACTGCGCCACGAGGGGCTGGTCCAGTACCTCGTAGGGGTGTTCGAACAGTTCTGGCTGCACGGCGTCCCGTGGGAGAACGAGGTCGTCGCCTACGCCCCCGTCCTCGACGGGATCAGCGGCGTCCAGCGCTCCATCGCCAAACTCCTCGTCGAGGGTCACGTCGACGAGGCCATCGCCCGCCGGCTCGGCATGAACGTGCGGACCTGCCGGGCGCACATCGCCAAGCTCGCCTCCACGCTCGGCAGCGGAAGCCGGGCCCAACTCGGTTATCTCATCGCCCAGTCCGGAATCCTGGAACAGGACCATTGATCGCACAGTCGCCGCGCGTAGACCTCGACCTCGCCACCGGAATCGTCCGTGTCGCCGGAGACGGGCTGCCCGAAATCGTCCTCGCGCGCGCCGAGGGAGGCGGCGAGATCAACGACGCCATCCCCATCGGCACCCGCGACCCGACCCGCCTCACCCTCGCCGTGGACGGCCGCCCCGCCCGCCTCCGGCCCGCCAAGGGGCGGGTGTTCCGGCGGTCGTTCCGGGTGGATGCCACCGTGGACGGGGTCGACTACCGCCTCGTGCCCTGCTCGTACGCCGAGAGCCGGCTCACCCGCGACGGCCGCGCGCTCGGGCTGCTCGACTCCACCGGCGACGGCGCGGTCTTTGCCGAATGGCAGGACGACACCGAGGTGCTCCCCCAGGACATCGCCGTCGGCACCGCCCTCGCCGCCGCGTTCGGCACCGGCGCCGCGCCCTGGTGGCAGATCGTCATCGAATTCATCGGCGAGCTGATTCCGTAGCAGGGCCCCAGACGCGACGAGGCCCCCTCCGCAGCGGAGGGGGCCTCAGGGCACAAGGAGTCACTCGGGACGCTTCGGCCGCCACACCACCAGCGCGCTCGCCTGCTGCACGTCCTGGTACGGCACCAGGTCGCGCCGGTACGAGGCGTGCACCTGGGCCTCGCGCTGGCGCATGGTCGCCGCCGCGCCCTCGACCGCCGCCGACAACTCGGCGACGCGCGCCTGCAGCGCGGCGACCTGGTTCTCCAGCTCGATGATGCGCTTGATGCCGGCCAGGTTGATGCCCTCGTCCTGGGACAGCGCCTGCACCTGACGGAGCAGGTCGATGTCGCGGGCCGAGTAGCGCCGCCCCCGGCCGGCGGTGCGGTCCGGGGAGACCAGGCCGAGCCGGTCGTACTGGCGCAGGGTCTGCGGGTGCAGGCCGGAGAGCTGGGCCGCCACCGAGATGACGTACACCGGCGTCTCGTCGGTCAGTTCGTACGGGTTACGGCTGCGTCCCGGACGGCTCTCCATGTCCTCATGCTCCCTTCGCGGCCTGGAACAGCTCTGCCCGCGGATCCTCGCCCGTAGTCGCGTCGCGGTACGTCTCGAGGGCCTCGCGCGCCTTGTCGGTCAGGTCCTTGGGGACCTGGACCTCCACGGTCACCAGCAGGTCGCCGCGGGAGCCGTCCTTGCGGACCGCGCCCTTGCCGCGGGCCCGCATCGTCCGGCCGTTGGGCGTGCCCGCCGGCAGCTTCAGGGTGACCGGGGGGCCGCCCAGCGTCGGGACCTTGATCTCGCCGCCGAGCGCCGCCTCGTCGAAGGTGACGGGGACGGTCACGGTCAGGTTGTCGTCGCGGCGGCCGAACACCGGGTGGGCGTCGACGTGCACGACGACGTACAGATCGCCGTTCGACCCGCCGCGCTCGCCCGGCGCGCCCTTGCCGCGCAGCCGGATCCGCTGGCCGTCAAAGACGCCCGCCGGGATCCGGACCTGCATCGTCCGGGACGACTTGGCGCGCCCGCTGCCGTGACAGACCTCGCAGGGGTTCTCCGCGATCAGGCCGCGGCCCTTGCAGTCCGCGCACGGGTCGGTGAGCGAGAAGCCGCCGCCCGAGCCGCGCGAGACCTGGCCGGTGCCGACGCAGGTCGGGCACACCCGGGGCGTGCCGTTCTTGTCGCCGGTGCCGGAACACGCCTTGCAGGGCTGCTGGCTGGACATCCTGAGCGGGACCGTGGCCCCGTCGACGGCCTCGATGAAACTGAGCGTCACCTCGGACTCGATGTCCTGGCCGCGGCGCGGCTGGGTGCGCGTGCCCGCACCGCCCGCCGCGCCCCGGTTGAACAGGCCGCCGAAGACGTCCCCGAGCCCGCCGCCGCCGAAGCCGCCGCCCGGCCCGCCGGCGCCCTGGGCGCCGCCGAAGAGGTCGCCCAGGTCGAAGTTGAAGGAGCCGCCGCCGGGCCCTGCCCGGAAGCCGCCGTTGCCGAACAGGGCGCGGGCGTCGTCGTACTCCTTGCGCTTCTTCGGGTCGCCGAGGATGTCGTTCGCCTCGGAGATCTCCTTGAAGCGCTCCTCCGCCTTGGTGTCGCCCTTGTTGGCGTCCGGGTGGTTCTCGCGGGCGAGCTTCCGGTACGCCTTCTTGATCTCGGCGTCGGTGGCGTCCTTGGGGACGCCGAGAACCTTGTAGTAGTCCTTCTCCACGAAGTCCTTCGTGTTCACCGGCGTCCCTCCTCTCGGACGATCTTCGCGCTAGCCCTTCTCGGGGCCACCGCTCTCCTCGTCGGCCTTCTTCTCGTCCTTCGCGGCCGGCGCCGCCCCGGGCTGGGGCTCCGCCACCGCGACGCGCGCGGGCCGGATGGTCCGCTCGCCGATGCGGTACCCCGGCTGCAGGATCGCCACGCAGGTCGTCTCGGTGACGTCCGGCGCGTACGAGTGCATCAGGGCCTCGTGGATCGTCGGGTCGAAGGGCTCGCCCTCCTTGCCGAACTGGTGCAGGCCCATCTTGGCGACGACCGTCTCCAGCGATTCGGCCACCGACTTGAACCCGCCCACAAGCTCGCCGTGGTCCCGGGCCCGACCGACGTCGTCGAGCACCGGCAGAAGCTCCGTCAGGAGGCCCGCGACGGCGATCTCCTTGACGGTGATCCTGTCCCGCTCGACCCGGCGGCGGTAGTTCTGGTACTCGGCCTGGAGCCGCTGGAGGTCCCCGGTGCGCTCGCCGAGCGCGGTGCGGACCTGGTCCAGCTCTGCCGTCAGACCGGCGTTCTTGAGTGCGTCCCCGGCCGGGGCCGCCGGGCCCTCCTCCGTGGAGGGGGACTCGGCGGCTTCGGCGGCGTCGTCAGGGGTGGCGCCGGAGGGGACGTCGGGCTTCTCCTCGAAGCCCGGGGTCTCCTCCGTCATCAGGCAGCGCCGCCCTTCGCGTCGCCCGGCTTCTCGTCGTCGACGATCTCGGCGTCGACCACGTCGTCGTCGGCCTTCGGGGCCTCGGCGCCCGGGCCGCCCGCGGCGGCGCCGGCCTGCGCGTCGGCGTAGAGGGCCTGGCCGAGCTTCTGGGAGACGGCCGCGACCTTCTCGGTGGCGGTGCGGATCTCCGCGGTGTCCTCGCCCTTGAGCTTCTCCTTGAGCTCGGCCACCGACGCCTCGACCTCGGTCTTGACGTCGCCCGGGACCTTGTCCTCGTTGTCCTTGAGGAACTTCTCGGTCTGGTAGACGAGCTGCTCGCCCTGGTTGCGGGACTCGGCGGCCTCGCGGCGACGGTGGTCCTCGTCCGCGTACTGCTCGGCCTCCTGGCGCATCCGGTCGACCTCGTCCTTCGGCAGCGAGGAGCCGCCGGTGACGGTCATCTTCTGCTCCTTGCCCGTGCCCAGGTCCTTCGC
>NZ_DATCVQ010000539.1:0-1543 GCF_036566765.1 Streptomyces sp. | reverse complement strand
GCGCGAGGCCGGGGGGTGGGGGTGGGGGCTGGAGGCGTCGAAGGGCTGAGGCGGTGCGGTGCGGACGGGTCGGGCGGGGGCTCGGAGCGCTGGGGGCGCGGGGCGTGGACGCGCCGGCTGGACCGCCCGGTCGGCTGTCCGGCGAGCGCGCGGTGCAGGGCCGACCGGGCCCGCCACGTCACTCCGCGAGCGCCTCGGAGATCTGCTCGGAGGCCCGCTTCGCGGCTCGGCGGGGGTCCTCGCCCTGGAGTACGGCGGTCATGTACGGCTTGATCGGGTTGGCGGCCTCGACGGTGGCCCAACGGGGCGAGTTGGGGGTGGCCTTGCCGCGGGCCGCGCCGGCGGCCATGGCGCGGGTGGCCTCCTGGCCTTCGACGACGCCGGCGAGCGTGGTCTTGTTGGGCACGTAGTTCATCGTCTGCGCGAGATCGGTCTGCCACTTCTCGCCGGCGAGGGCCTTGACGACCTCGATCGCCGCTGCCCGCTGCGGCGCGTTCACCGGAACGATCAGGTCGGAGCCGCCGGTGAAGACCGCACACGGCTTGCCGGCGGTCTTGCCGGGTATCGGGAAGTAGCCGAGCTTGCCCTGGAGCCCGGGGTTCTGCTTGACGATCGCGGCGGCGACGCCGGGGGTGGCGATGATCTGAGCGACGTCGCCCTTGGCGAAGACGCCGGACTGCGGCGGCGTCTCCTCGTCGGCGTCCCGCGGTCCGGCGCCGAGCGACTGCAGCTCCTTGTAGAAGGCCATGCCCCGCAGCGCCGCCGGGCTGTCCAGCGCACCGGTCCACACGCCGCCCCGGTCGACCGCGAGTTCGCCGCCCTCGTCCCAGATGAAGCCGGCGAGCGTGTACCAGTCCTGGCCGGAGAGGTAGATGCCCTGGCTGCCGGTCCGGTTGATCTTCTCGATGGCGTCGGTCCACTGTCTGCGGGTGACCGGGGGCTTGGCGATGCCGGCCCGCTCGAACAGGTCCCTGTGGTAGATCACCACCCGGTTCGCGGCGTACCAGGGGATCCCGTACTGCGCGCCGTTGACGCTGCCGGGCTGGGCGAGGCCGGGCAGCCATTGCTCGGAGCCGAGGTCGCGGAGGGACTCCAGGGTGAGGTCGTAAAGCTTGTCGGTGTCGGCGTACTGGGCGACCTGGGTGTTCCCGACCTCGATGACGTCGGGCCCGCCGGAGCCCTCGATGGCGGCGGTGACCTTGGCCCCGATGCCGGTCCATTCCTGGAAGGTGACCTTCAGCTCGACGCCGGAGTGCTCCGCCTCGTACTCCCGCGTGAACCGCTCCAGGAACTCGTCGCTGACGCTGTCCTTCATCAGCCAGACACTGATGGTGCGAACCTGGGGCCCGTCGCCGGGGGCGAGACCGCAGCCGCCGAGCGCGAGGGCGGTGACGACCACCAGGGGACAGACAAGGGAACGGTTCTTCACGGGGTCACCTTCGCGGACGGGCGCACGGGGGGCGTGGCATGGGGAGGGGACCCGACGTGGGGGGCCGAACGCGCGGTTCGCACGGGTGTGGCTGGATTCTGGTCTGGACCAATG
>NZ_DATCVQ010000538.1:0-4480 GCF_036566765.1 Streptomyces sp. | reverse complement strand
CGTCCACCACGCCCAGATCGTCGAGCTGCGCCGCCGCAGAAAGTCCTACGCCGCCATCGCCCGGGAGATCGGACTCAGCAGCGGCACCATCCGCCACTACGTCAACCGGCACCCGCTGGAGGTGGCGGCGTGAACACCTGCTGCACCTGCGACCTGCACGAAGACAGGTGGAACCCCTTCGACCCTCTCTACATCAGCGGCGGCAGTCAGCGCCCCGACTGCAACCGGCACGACCTCAACGAAGAAGCCACCCGCAACCACGCCGAGGTGAACGCGTGAAGATCGTCAAGAAGAGCAACGGCCGCAACCACTGGTACGTCGACGTGGAAACCGGCGACCGCGTCCCCGGCGTCACCACCGTCCTCGACCAGGGCCTGCCCAAGAAGGCCCTCATCAACTGGGCCGCCAACGCCACCGCCGATTACGCCATCGACCACTGGGACGAGCTGTCCAAGCTCGCACCGTCCGCCCGCCTGACCAAGCTCAAGGGCGGCCGGTACGCGGTCAAGGACGAGGCGTCGAACCGCGGCACCCAGGTCCACAAGATGGGCGAGCGGCTCATCCGCGGCGAAGAGGTCGTCGTGCCGGACCTGCTCCGGCCCTACGTCGACTCGTACGTGCGGTTCATGGACGAGTTCCAGCTCCGGGCCCGCCACATCGAGGCGGTCGTCTACTCGGCGACGCACCGCTACGTCGGCACCCTCGACATCTTCGGCGACATTCTCCTGCCGGACATGCCGGAGTACGACCACCTGCCCCGCGACGACGACGGCTTCGTGTGCAACTGCCTGCTCGACGCGAAGACGAACCGGTCGGGCATCTTCGGCGAGACAGCGCTCCAGCTGTCCGGGTACCGGTTCGCCGAGTTCATGCAACCGGACCCGGACGACCCGGAGTCGGCGTTCCCGATGCCCGAGGTCACGTTCACGGGCGCCATCCACATCCGACCGAACGGCTACTCGCTGGTCCCGGTCGTGACCGGGCCGGAGCAGCACCGGGCGTTCCTGTACGCGCAGCAGGTCGGGATCTTCGACCAGGGAGCGCGGGACCTGATCGGTGAGCCCGTCGAGCCGCCGACCGCCTCGCGGTACGTGCTCGTGAAGGCCGCCGCGCTCGAGGAGGCGGCGTTCTGATGGCCGCCAACATCTCCGAAGTCCTGCTCGAGCTCCAAGCCGACCCGCCCGTCCTCGTCAAGGACAAGAAGGGCCAGGTTGGCAACCAGAAGACCAAGTACGCCGACCTGGTCCAGGTCAACGAGCAGGTGCTGTCCCGGCTCAACAATCTGGGCGTGATCTACAGCTGCACGCCCACCCTCGACGACGAGGGCAAGTTCGTCCTGGCGTACGAGCTGGAGCACGTCGAGTCGAAGACGTCGAAGGCCGGCCGGTACCCGCTGAAGCTGTCCGAGAACCCGATGCAGATGGGCTCGGCGATCACCTACGCCCGCCGGTACGTACTGCTCGCCATCACCGGCATCGCCGCCGAGGACGAGGACGACGACGGGCACGCCGCCTCCGGCCACCGTACGACCCAGCGCGCCGCGCAGCCCCGCCAGCAGAAGCCAGCCCCGGCGCCGCAGGAGCAGCCCACCGCGCAGCGCGCCCAGCGGCCCGCCGCGGGCCCGCCCCCGCTGCCTGGCGAGCGCACCGACGGCATCACCCCCGCGCAGCAGAGCCTCCTGCACGTCCTGCTCGGCAAGGCCGGCAAGTCCAACCGCGAAGCCGGACTCGGCTACATCAGCGACGTCCTTGAGCGCGAGATCACCAGCACCAAGGAACTCAGCAAGGCCGACGCCAAGCGCGTCATCGACCACCTCCAGGCCGCCGTCGACAAGCAGGAGCAGTGACATGACCACCGCCATCGAATCCCCGATCAACACCGCCGAGAGGATCGCCCCCGCTCCGGCCACCCGCGAAGACGCCACCCGCAACGCATGGGTCCGCCACTACGCCGCCCAGGCCCTCGCCTGCTGGGCCACGTTCCGGGCCGAGATCGACACCCTGCCTCGCAACCCGAAGCCCGGCTCCCGCCCCGACATCGGCTACCTGGCGCTCGCCGCCGTCTCGTCCACCACCGCCGCCGTCGCACTCACCGAAGACCCAGACACCCCGGCGCTGATCTGGGACCTCACCCCCGAGGCGGGGGCCCTCAACGGCGAATACGTGGAGTGGCTGACCGACCTGCTCGTCCAGCACGGCATCAACCCCGGCCACATCGACCCCGACCTCGACCCGGCCGACTTCGCCACCCAGGAGCAGCCCGCATGAGCAACGAGACCGTCATCACCGTCATCGGCAACCTCACCGACGACCCCGAGCTGAGGTTCACCCCGTCCGGCCACGCCGTCGCGAAGTTCCGCGTCGCCTCCACCCCCCGCATGTTCGACAAGCAGTCGCAGGAGTGGAAGGACGGCGAGCCGCTGTTCCTGTCCTGCTCGATCTGGCGCGACGCCGCCGAGCACGTCGCCGAGTCCCTCACCCGCGGCGCCCGGGTCATCGTCGTCGGTCGGCTGCGGCAGCGGTCGTACGAGAAGGACGGCCAGAAGCGGACCGTCATCGAGCTGGAGGTCGACGAGATCGGCCCGAGTCTCCGCCACGCCACCGCCACCGTCACCAAGGCCGGCAAGGGCGGCGGTCAGCAGTCGCGAGCCGCTTCCGCGCCGGCCAGCGATAGCTGGAGCGACGAGCCCCCGTTCTGACCCACCCAGCCCCGCCCGGACCGGCCGGCACCGCGCATCGAGCGCGCGACGGGGCGCCACCCACACGACCACCACCACCCAGGGGGGACCTGTGAAACAGACCTACAGCGCCGACGAGGTCCGCGCCCTGCTCTTCGCTGCCTACACCCACGGCCGGTACGACGCCGACATCAACGAGCTCCAAGCCACCTGGGCTGAGCGACGCGAACCCGGCTTCACCCGCGAACGCCGCGTCGCCCGGCGCACCGCCGACATGACCGCCGCCGCCGACCGGCAGCCGTGGAACACCTGGCGCGGCCAGTACCCCGGCGGGCCCGTCGACTTCGAGACCGGCAAGCCGGTCCGCCACCTCGGAGCGGTCGCGTGACCGACCTCAACCTGTGGGAGGGCATGGACACCGTGGCTCCGGAGGAACCCAACCCCTACGACCCGGAGCAGTGGCCGGAAGAGCACGCCGACTTCGAGGCCGACAAGCAGCGTGCCCGCGCCCAGGTCCGCGCCGAGCGGGAGCGCCAGCGCCTCACCGAGGAGACCGAGCGGGAGTACCTGCGGCTGCGTGCCCGCAAGCTCGCCGAGCAGCGCCTCAACGACGAGCAGCACCAAGCAGTCGACGACGCGCCCGCCAGCTCGTGGGCGCCCCTGGACCTGTCCGCCATCCTCGACGGGTCGTACGTGCCCGAGGAGCCGTCGCTGATGCCCCGCTGCGACGGCGTGTGCCTGCTCTACCCCGGCCGCGTCCACACCTTCCAGGGCGAGTCCGAGTCCGGCAAGAGCATGGTCGCCCAGGCCGAAACCGCCCGGATCCTCGCCGCCGGCGGCCGCGCCGCCTACATCGACTTCGAGTCCGACGCCTCCGTGGTCGTCGGCCGGATCCTGATGATGGGCGCCACCCGCGAGCAGGTCGCCGCCGGGCTGCTCTACCTGCGCCCGGGTGTCCGCCCGCACGCCACCAACGACGACCGCGCCGCGTTCGAGCAGCTGCTGCGCGACCGCCTCGACCTGGCCGTCATCGACGGAGTCACCGAAGCCGCGTCGGTGTTCGGGGTCGCGTCGAAGGACAACGACGAGATCACCGCCTGGAACCGGCTGTTCGCCCGGCCGCTGGCCCAGCAGACCGGCGCCGCGGTCATCCAGGTCGACCACGTCACGAAGGACTCCGAGTCGCGTGGCCGGTTCGCCATCGGCGCGCAGGCGAAGATGTCCGCCCTCGACGGCGCCGCGTACGTCGTCGAGGTGAAGGAGCCCCTCGGCCGGGGGCTGCGCGGCGTGGTGGTGCTGCGGGTGGCCAAGGACCGGCCGGGCGCGATCCGGCCGAACTGCGGCCAGTTCCGCAAGTCCGACCGCACCCAGGAGGCCGCGCAGGTCGTCGTCGACTCCACCACCGACGGGGTGATCACCGTGACGGTCGAGCCGCCGGGCGCGGACGGGACGGACGGACGGACGGACGAGTTCCGCCCCACCGCCCTGATGGAGCGGGTGTCCCGGTTCCTCGAGTCGCAGCCACCCGGCCTGTCCGAGAACAAGATCACGGGCGGGGTGGAGGGCCGGGCGGTGCAGATCCGCAAGGCGCTCACCGTGCTGGTCGAGGAGAAGTACGTGGCGCGGCAGCAGGCGGGCCGGGGGTTCGCGCACCAGTTGGTCGCCGCCTACCGGCAGTCCGAGGACCCGAAGTCCGACAAGTACGCAGCCGACTCTGGAGGGCCGATGTGGCACCGGGACGAAGTCGAGCCGCCGAACTGGGGCCCGGAGTGACTTCGTCCTCGTCCCTGTCTAACACAGGGA
>NZ_DATCVQ010000537.1:0-12982 GCF_036566765.1 Streptomyces sp. | reverse complement strand
CATCGAGGTCGACCACAAGGAGGTCGACGGCGAGCTCGTGTCGATGCGCTACGGCGACGGCGATGACGCGATCGTCGTCGCCACCACGCGCGTCGAGACGATGCTGGGCGACACCGCGGTCGCGGTGCACCCGGACGACGAGCGCTACGCCCACCTCGTCGGCCGCGAGATCGAGCTGCCGATCGTGGGCCGGCGCATCCCCGTCGTCGCCGACGAGCACGTCGACCCCGAGTTCGGCACGGGCGCCGTCAAGGTCACCCCGGCCCACGACCCGAACGACTTCGAGATCGGCCAGCGTCACGGCCTGCCGAACCTCGCGATCATGGACGAGCGCGCGGTCATCACCGCCCACGGCCCCTTCCAGGGCCTGGACCGCCTGGAGGCCCGTTCCGCCATCGTCGCCGCGCTGCGCGCCGAGGGCCGGATCGTCGCCGAGAAGCGTCCGTACGTCCACTCCGTCGGCCACTGTTCGCGCTGCAAGACCACCATCGAGCCGCGCCTGTCCCTGCAGTGGTGGGTCAAGGTCGGCCCGCTGGCCAAGGCCGCCGGCGACGCCGTCCGCGACGGCAAGGTCAAGATCCACCCGCAGGAGATGGAGAAGCGGTACTTCGACTGGGTCGACAACCTGCACGACTGGTGCATCTCGCGCCAGCTGTGGTGGGGCCACCGCATCCCGGTCTGGTACGGCCCGAACGGCGAGATCGTCTGCGTCGGACCGGACGAGCAGCCGCCGAGCGGCGAGGGCTGGCACCAGGACACGGACGTCCTGGACACCTGGTTCTCGTCCGGCCTGTGGCCCTTCTCCACCCTGGGCTGGCCCGAGCAGACCGACAGCCTCGCGAAGTTCTACCCGAACTCCGTCCTGGTCACCGGCTACGACATCCTCTTCTTCTGGGTCGCCCGGATGATGATGTTCGGCCTGTACGCGATGGACGGCACCCCGCCGTTCCACACCATCGCCCTGCACGGCATGGTCCGCGACCAGTTCGGCAAGAAGATGTCGAAGTCCTTCGGCAACGCGGTCAACCCGCTGGACTGGATGGACGAGTACGGCTCCGACGCCGTCCGCTTCACCCTGGCCAACGGCGCCAACCCGGGCGTCGACGTCCCGATCGGCGAGGACTGGGTCAAGGCGTCCCGGAACTTCGCCAACAAGATCTGGAACGCGACCCGCTTCGCGCTGATGAACGGCGCGACCGTCGAGGGCCCGCTGCCGGACGCCTCGGAGATGTCGGCCACCGACCGGTGGATCCTGTCCCGTCTCAACAAGACGGTCGCGCAGGTCGACGCGTACTACGAGGACTACCAGTTCGCGAAGCTCAGCGACGCGCTGTACCACTTCGCGTGGGACGAGGTCTTCGACTGGTACGTCGAGCTGTCGAAGACGACCTTCTTCGCCGGCGGCGAGCAGGCCAAGGTCTCCGGCCGGGTCCTCGGCGAGGTCCTGGACGTCATGCTCCGGCTGCTGCACCCGGTCGTCCCGTTCGTCACGGAGACCCTGTGGACCACCCTCACCGGTCGCGAGTCCGTCGTGATCGCCGAGTGGCCCACCGACTCGGGCTTCCGTGACGACGCGGCCGAGGCGGAGATCGAGAACCTCCAGCAGGTCGTCACCGAGGTCCGCCGGTTCCGTGCCGACCAGGGCCTGCAGCCCGGCCAGAAGGTCCCGGCCCGGCTCACCCTGACGGGCACCGCGCTGGCCCCGCACGAGCCCGCCATCCGGCAGCTGCTGCGGCTCCAGCCGGAGGGCGAGGGCTTCTCCGCCACCGCCTCGCTGCCGGTCGGGGGCGCGGAGGTCGCGCTGGACCTGTCCGGCACGATCGACGTCGCGGCCGAGCGCAAGCGGCTCGCGAAGGACCTGGCGGCCGCCGAGAAGGAGAAGGCCCAGGCGAACGGGAAGCTCGGCAACGAGGCCTTCCTGGCCAAGGCCCCGGACAACGTGGTCGACAAGATCCGCACCCGGCTCGCCAAGGCGGACGAGGACATCGCCCGCATCCAGGCGCAGCTGGAGCGGCTGCCGCAGGCGTAAGCACGGCTGAGAGGGCCCGGGACCGACACGGTCCCGGGCCCTCCCGCATGTCCGGCTCCCGCCCGGGTCGCCGCGAACGTCCCGAAAGGGGTGCGTCCGCAACGCTGTCGGCGGTGCTCCGTAGACTGGGTCCGTGAGTGAGCAGCCCCGCGACGAGTTCGACGACTTCGACGAGATCGTCGACACCGAGACAGACCGTGACCCCGATCTGGCGGTGATCGAGGCCGGCAGCCGTACTTTGCGCGCCCAGGGCGGCCCGCCGCCGGCCGATGCCGTGCCCGCCCGTCCCGCCGACCCGGAGGTCGACAAGGCGCTGCGCGCGGTGGAGACCGAGCTGGCGACCCGCTGGGGCGAGACCAAGCTGGATCCGTCGGTGACGCGGATCGCGGCGCTGATGGACGTGCTGGGGGATCCGCAGCGCGCGTACCCCTCGATCCACATCACCGGCACCAACGGCAAGACGTCCACGGCCCGCATGGTCGAGGCGCTGCTCGGCGCGTTCGATCTGCGCACCGGCCGCTACACCTCGCCGCACGTGCAGTCGATCACCGAGCGGATCAGCCTGGACGGCGCCCCGATCGAGCCCGAGCGGTTCATCGAGACGTACCAGGACGTGAAGCCGTACGTCGAGATGGTCGACGCCCAGCAGGAGTACCGGCTCTCCTTCTTCGAGGTCCTCACCGCCATGGCGTACGCGGCCTTCGCGGACGCGCCGGTGGACGTCGCGGTGGTCGAGGTCGGCATGGGCGGCACGTGGGACGCGACGAACGTGATCGACGGCTCGGTGGCCGTGGTCACTCCGATCTCGCTGGACCACACCGACCGGCTGGGCTCCACGCCCGCCGAGATCGCGGCCGAGAAGGCCGGCGTCATCAAGCAGGACGCGACGGTCATCCTGGCGCAGCAGCCTGTGGACGCCGCCCAGGTGCTGCTGAAGAAGGCCGTCGAGGTGGACGCCACGGTGGCCCGCGAGGGCATGGAGTTCGGGATCGTCTCCCGCGAGGTCGCGGTCGGCGGCCAGCTGCTGACCCTGCGCGGCCTCGGCGGCGAGTACGACAACCTGTTCCTGCCGCTGCACGGCGCGCACCAGGCGCACAACGCGGTCGTCGCGCTGGCCGCGGTGGAGGCGTTCTTCGGGATCGGCGCGGCGCACGCCCGCACGCTGGACGTGGACACCGTCCGCAAGGCCTTCGCCTCGGTGGCCTCGCCGGGACGCCTGGAAGTGGTGCGCAAGTCCCCGACGGTGATCCTGGACGCGGCGCACAACCCGGCCGGCGCGGCGGCGGCGGCCGAGGGCGTCTCCGAGTCCTTCGGCTTCTCCCGGCTCATCGGCGTGGTCGCCACCAGCGCGGAGAAGGACGTGCGCGGTCTCCTTGAGGCCTTCGAGCCGATCTTCGCGGAGATCGTGGTCACGGCGAACTCCACGCACCGCGCGATGGACGCCGACGCGCTCGCGGCGATCGCCGTGGAGGTCTTCGGCGACGACCGGGTGGTGGTCGAGCCCCGTCTGGACGACGCGATCGAGGCGGCGATCACCCTGGCGGAGGAGGAGGGCGAGTTCGCGGGCGCGGGCGTGCTCGTGACCGGCTCCGTGTTCACGGTCGGCGAGGCCCGGCTGCTCCTCGGGAAGGGCTGAATCCGTTGCGTACCCTCTGTGCCTCCACGCTCATCGGCGAGTTCTTCGTGATCGGCTTCGCCGGTCTCGTCGCGATGAAGGACGACAGCCTGTCGACGTCCACGGTCTGGACGGTCTGCGGCGTCGCCATGCTGTTCTCGGTGCTGCTGTGCGGGTTGCTCACCCGTCCGGGCGGGGTGCAGCTGGGCTGGGCCCTGCAGATCGCCCTGATCGCGAGCGGCTTCGTGGTTCCGGTGATGTTCTTCCTCGGTGCCACGTTCGCGCTGCTGTGGTGGGCCTCGGTGCACTACGGGCGGAGGATCGACGACGTGAAGGCGCGCTGGGCGGAGGCCCAGGCCACGGCAGGGCCTGACGCTGCGTGACGGCGGGTCCTCGGGGCCCTGTAGCCTCGGAGGCCCGCACACCGCACGTGAAGGAGTTCCCCCCGTGAGCCAGCGCACGCTCGTCCTGCTCAAGCCCGACGCCGTCCGCCGTGGCCTGATCGGCGAGATCATCGGCCGCATCGAGCGGAAGGCGGGCTGGACCATCTCGGCACTGGAGCTGCGCGAGCTGGACCAGGACACGCTGGAGCAGCACTACGGCGAGCACAAGGGCAAGCCGTTCTACGAGCCGCTCATGGGCTTCATGCAGTCCGGCCCGGTCGTCGCCATGGTCGTCGAGGGCGAGCGCGTCATCGAGGGTCTGCGGACCATCACCGGCCCGACCGACCCGATCGCCGCCGCCCCGGGCTCCATCCGCGGCGACTACGGCACCATCGTCCGGGAGAACCTGATCCACGCCTCGGACTCCGAGGAGTCCGCCATCCGGGAACTGAAGATCTTCTTCCCGGGCCTCGTCTGACCCGGAGGCTGATCCGGCGTCAGCCGATCAGGGCAACGACCTGGGGCGACCGATGGAATTTCGGTCGCCCCCAGGCATATGAACGGAAGAACCGGGAACGGTTCGCTGCGTCATCTCGTCAGCTATACAGAGGTGGTCCACCGCGCCGTATCGCTGCGGGCGGCACTACGATGGAATCCTCCACGCCACCGCACATGCAGCACCACCACCTCGCCTACCTGAGAAGCCGTCAACGCTCCAATTGGGAAGGCCCGACGCATCCTCATGGGAAACAAGGGGAACTCTATGTCGTTCATCGGCCGTGACATGGCTGTCGACCTCGGGACCGCCAACACGCTGGTGTACGTCAGGGGTCGCGGCATCGTCCTGAACGAGCCGTCGGTCGTCGCCATCAACACGAACACCGGCGGAATTCTGGCCGTCGGGTCCGAGGCGAAGAAGATGATCGGCCGGACGCCCGGCAACATCGTCGCCGTGCGTCCGCTCAAGGACGGTGTGATCGCCGACTTCGAGATCACCGAGCGCATGCTGCGCTACTTCATCCTCAAGATCCACAAGCGCCGCTACCTGGCGCGTCCGCGTGTCGTCGTCTGCGTCCCCAGCGGCATCACCGGAGTCGAGCGCCGTGCCGTCATCGAGGCCTCCACCCAGGCCGGCGCGCGCCAGGTGCACATCATCGAGGAGCCCATGGCCGCGGCCATCGGCTCGGGCCTCCCGGTCCACGAGGCCACCGGCAACATGGTCGTGGACATCGGCGGCGGCACCACCGAGGTCGCCGTCATCTCCCTCGGCGGAATCGTCACAGCACAGTCGATCCGGGTCGCCGGCGACGAGCTGGACAACGCGATCATCCAGCACATCAAGAAGGAGTACTCGCTCCTCCTCGGCGAACGCACCGCCGAGCAGATCAAGATCACCATCGGCTCGGCCTACGACCTCGACAAGGACGAGCACACCGAGATCCGCGGCCGCGACCTGGTCTCCGGCCTGCCCAAGACCGTGGTCATCTCGGCCGCCGAGGTCCGCAAGGCCATCGAGGAGCCGGTCAACGCCATCGTCGACGCGGTGAAGACCACGCTCGACAAGTGCCCGCCCGAGCTCTCCGGTGACGTGATGGACCGCGGCATCGTTCTCACGGGTGGCGGCGCCCTGCTGCGCGGCCTGGACGAGCGGCTGCGCCGCGAGACCGGGATGCCGATCCACATCGCCGAGGACCCGCTGGACTCGGTGGCGCTGGGCTCCGGCAAGTGCGTGGAGGAGTTCGAGGCCCTCCAGCAGGTCCTCGACGCCTCGCCGCGGCGATAACAACTCGGCGACACCTCGCCGCCGATCCGCTGTACGGGTGGCAAGAACCCCCGTACAGCGGATCGTTGATATAACGGCTCGAACCAGTACCAACTGCTCGGAACAATCGAACCAAGAGGAAAGGCACGGCCGCCGCACGTGAGGGACACACGAGAGAGCCGGCTACTCCTGGTGCTGCTGGTCGCCATCGCGTTCGCACTGATCACGGTGGACATCCGGGGCGGCGAGGAGTCACCGGTGGACGGCGCCCGGCAGGCCGCCGCCGCGGCCTTCGGGCCGATCGAGAACGGCGTCGCGGCAGCCGTCGATCCGATCGGAAACGCCATAGGGGCCGTACGCGACTCCGGCGAGCGGCACACCCGGATCGCCGCCCTGGAGCGTGAGAACGCCGCCCTCAAGGCCAAGCTCGGCAGCGACGACCGCAACCGCAGCCGGCTCGCCGAATTCGACGCGATGCTCAAGAAGGCCGGCGCCGGCCAGTACGGCATCAAGGGCGCCGAGGTCATCGCCATAGGAGCCGCGCAGGGCTTCTCATGGACCGTCACCATCGACGCCGGCGCCGACGACGGCATCCGGCGCGACATGACCGTCCTCAACGGCGCCGGACTCGTCGGCCGGGTCACCACCGTCGGCCCGTCCACGGCGACCGTGCTGCTGGCCAGCGACCCGGACTTCACCGTCGGCACCCGCATGGAGAAGACCGACGAACTCGGCTTCGCGACCGGCCAGGGCAACGGCCCGCTGCTCGTTCAGCTGCTCAACGGCAAGGCGAAGGTCAAGGCCGGCGACCGCCTCGTCACCTTCGGCTCGCAGGCGAACAAGCCGTTCGTGCCCGGCGTCCCGATCGGCGAGATCGTCCGCGTCGACCCGCCCGGCGGCGGCCTGACCCGCAACGTCTACGTCCGCCCGTTCGTCGGCTTCACCAAGCTCGACATCGTCGGCGTCGTCGTCCAGGCCCCGCGCACCGACCCGCGCGACATGGTCCTGCCGCCCAAGCCGAGGCCCGCGCCGACCGTGACGGTCACCGTCACCCCGCCGCCGCCCGACCCGGAGCAGCAGCCGGGCCAGGAGCAGGCGGGGCAGCAGCCACCGGGACGGACGCCGGCCGACGGACGCAACCCGCAGCAGGGGGACTGAGACCATGAAGCTCAACCGGATCCTGCTCTCCGCGGCCCTGGTCGTGGTGGCCCTGGTCGTCCAGGTCTCCGTCCTCGCGCGCCTCCAGCTCCCCGGCGCGGTCCCCGACCTCGTCCTGCTCACCGTGGTCGCCCTCGCGCTCGTGTACGGCCACGTCAGCGGCGCGCTCATCGGCTTCGGCGCGGGCCTGCTCTCCGACCTGGCCCCGCCCGCCGACCACGCCGCCGGCCGCTACGCCCTGGTGCTCTGCGTCATCGGCTACGTCGTCGGACTCACCCGGCCGGAGAAGGGCCAGATCCGCTCCGCCACCGGCCCGATGGCCGCGGTCGTCGCCGCCGCGATCGGCACCACCCTGCTGTACGCGGGCGTCGGCGCCCTCGTCGGCGACACCGCCGCCCGCCATGTCGGACTCGGCTCGCTGCTGTTCACGGCGGCCGTCTACGACCTGCTGCTCGCGCCGTTCACCGTGCCGCTCATCATGGCCCTGGCCAGACGCGTCGACAACGATCCGCTCGCCGAGACCAACAGCTCGGCCGCCGACGTCTCGTCCGGCTGGCTCTCTTCCGGCACCGGCCTGCGGATCGGCGCCCAGCGCAGCGGCCTGCGGGTGAAGGCGGCCCGCTCCCGGGCCTCGCGGGCCGGGCGCATCAAGGGAGTCAAGCGACTGTGACCGAGGGGGAAGCCGCAGCATGAGCAACATCCCGGAGACCGGGCGGACCCCCCGGGTCCAGATCCGGCTCATCGTCATCCAAGTACTCGTCTTCTCTCTGCTGTTCACTCTGGGCGGGCGCCTCTGGTACCTCCAGATCCGCAACGGCAAGGAGTACACCGACGAGGCGAAGAGCAACCACGTCCAGCAGGTCGTCCAGCCCGCCGTCCGCGGCCCCATCCTCGACGCTCGCGGCGTGCCGCTCGCCGACAACGAGACCCGGCTCGTGGTCTCCGCGTCCCGTACCGAGCTGCTGAAGATGAAGGACGACGGCAAGGCCGTCCTCACCCGCCTCGCGGGCGTCCTCGGCATGAAGCCCGCCGACGTCGTCAACAAGATCAGGCTCTGCGACTCGGAGACCCCCAAGCCCTGCTGGAACGGCTCCCCGTACCAGCCCATCCCCGTCACCGACGAGGCCACCACGCAGCAGGCGCTGCGGATCCGGGAGAGCCCCGAGGACTTCCCCGGCATCACCGCCGAGCCCACCGCCGTACGCCGCTACCCGGCCCCCGGCAAGGCCCGCACGGCACAGGTCCTCGGCTACCTCTCGCCGGTCACCGACGAGGAGATCGAGAAGGCCAAGGACGGCGACTCGCCGTTCCTCCGCTCCGACCAGGTCGGCCGCTCCGGCATCGAGCGCACGTACGACAAGGAGCTGCGCGGCAAGGCCGGCGTGACCCGCTACGAGGTCGACAACCTCGGCCGGGTCATGGGCCAGACCGAGTCCGACCCGGGCGTGCCCGGCTCCACCCTCGTCACCAGCATCGACGCCCGGGTCCAGGCCGTCGCCGAGTACGAGCTCCACCAGGCGATGAAGACCGTCCGGGGGGAGACCGACAAGATCACCGGCCGCAAGTACGAGGCCGACTCGGGCGCCGTCGTCGTCATGGAGTCCAAGACCGGCCGCGTCGTCGCGATGGCCTCCCAGCCCGACTACGACCCCAACGCCTGGATCGGCGGCATCTCCGCCAAGGACTACGCCGCGCTCACCGAGAAGGACTCCAACTACCCGCTGCTCAACCGGGCCATCCAGGGCCAGGCGCCCGCCGGCTCCGTCTTCAAGGTGGTGTCGGCGAGCGCCGCGGTGCGCGCCGGCTACGCCTTCGACGACAAGTACATGTGCAGCAGCTCCTACAGCATGGGCAACCGGAGCTTCGCGAACTTCGAGTCCAAGGGGCACGGCCCGATCACCCTCGGCGACGCCCTGAAGTTCTCCTGCAACACGGTCTTCTACCGTCTCGGCCACCAGGAGTGGCAGCGCGACGGCGGCCTCAAGCCGAAGAAGAACGCCCACGACTGGTTCTACAAGACCGCCCACGACTTCGGATTCGGCTCCGAGACCGGCATCGACGTGCCCAACGAGGTCAAGGGCCGCATCCCCGACCGCCACTGGAAGCAGGCCTTCTGGGCGGCCAACAAGGACTCCTGGTGCAAGCAGGGCAAGAAGGGCGGCACCTACGTCGAGCAGATCGCCTATGAGAGCTGCCTCGAAGGCAACCAGCTGAAGGCCTTCGACAGCATCAACTTCGCGATCGGCCAGGGCGACGTGCTCATCACCCCCGTCCAACTGGCCACCGCCTACGCGGCCATCAGCAACGGCGGGACCCTGTACAACCCCACCATCGGCAAGGCCGTGGTCAGCCCCGACGGCAAGAAGATCGACGAGATCAAGCCCAAGGCCCACGGCAGGCTCCCGGTCGACGCCCAGACCATCAGCGACCTCGACAAGGGCCTGCGCTCCGTCGTCGAGCCCGGCGGCACCGCCGCCTGGCGGTTCGGCGGCTGGCCCCAGGACAAGATCCCGATGCACGCCAAGACCGGCACCGCCCAGGTCTACGGCAAGCAGACCACCTCGTGGTTCGCGACCTACACCGACGACTTCACCATCGTCATGACGATCTCCCAGGGCGGCACCGGCTCCGGCGCCTCCGGCCCCGCGGTGCGCAACATCTACGACGCCCTGTACGGCCTCGACGACGAGGGCAACCAGGACCTCAAGCGCGCCCTGCTGCCCCAGGCGCAGAAGACGCTGCCCAAGGTCCAGGCCGACGGCACCATCGAGTCGCCCGACATCAAGCCGTACGACCCCGATGCGCAGTTGGTCGACCCCGAGAAGAGCGACGCGCCGCCGCCGCTCGCCGGCCCGCCTGCCCACCTGAGGGACTGATCCGATGACTCGCACCGGCTTCTCCGTCTCCCGGTACGCCCCTCAGCGCGGCCCCGTCGCCAGGCTCACCGCCCGCGACTCGGTGCTGCGCCGGCTCGACTGGCCGATGCTGCTCTCCGCGCTCGCGCTGTCGTTCCTGGGCGCGCTGCTCGTCTGGTCCGCGACCCGCAACCGGACCGAGCTCAACCAGGGCGACCCGTACTACTTCCTGTTCCGGCACGTCCTCAACGCGGGGATCGGGCTCGCGCTGATGATCGGCACGATCTGGCTCGGGCACCGGACCCTGCGGGGCGCCGTGCCCGTCCTGTACGGCATCTCGCTCGTCCTGATCCTCGCCGTGCTCACCCCGCTCGGCGCGACGATCAACGGCGCGCACGCGTGGATCGTGGTCGGCGGCGGCTTCTCGCTGCAGCCGAGCGAGTTCGTCAAGATCACGATCATCCTGATCATGGCGATGCTGCTCGCGGCGAAGGTCGACGCGGGCGACCAGCTGCACCCCGACCACGGCACCGTCGCCAAGGCCCTCGGCCTCGCGGCGCTGCCGATGGGCATCGTCATGCTGATGCCGGACCTCGGCTCGGTGATGGTGATGGGGGTCATCGTGCTCGGCGTGCTGCTCGCCTCCGGGGCGTCCAACCGCTGGGTGCTCGGCCTGATCGGCGCGGGCGTGCTCGGCGCGGTCCTCGTCACCACGCTCGGCATGCTCGACGAGTACCAGATCAACCGCTTCGCCGCCTTCGCCAACCCCGAGCTCGACCCGGCCGGCGTCGGCTACAACACCAACCAGGCCCGTATCGCGATCGGCTCAGGCGGCCTCCTCGGCGCCGGCCTCTTCAAGGGCAACCAGACCACCGGTCAGTTCGTGCCCGAACAGCAGACGGACTTCGTCTTCACGGTGGCGGGGGAGGAGCTGGGCTTCGTCGGGGCGGGCCTGATCCTCGTCCTGCTCGGCGTCATCCTGTGGCGCGCCTGCCGGATCGCGAGGGAGACGACGGAGCTGTACGGCACGATCGTCGCGGCCGGCATCATCGCCTGGTTCGCCTTCCAGGCCTTCGAGAACATCGGCATGACGCTCGGCATCATGCCGGTGGCCGGCCTGCCGCTGCCGTTCGTCTCGTACGGCGGCTCGTCGATGTTCGCGGTGTGGGTGGCGATCGGTCTGCTGCAGTCGATCAGGGTGCAGCGGCCGATAACTGCGTAGGGCGCGCAAGCAGCTGCGTAGGCACGCAGGTGACTGCGAAGGCGCACTCGACTACGAAGGCGCACTCCCCTCGCGTTCACTTCCCGTCTAGATTCGATTCATGGCGGAGACGAAGCGCGAGATCGAGCGGAAGTACGAAGCCACCGACCGGACGGAGCTGCCGGACCTGACGCGGGCGGCCGGGGTCGCGTCCGTCGAGGACCGGGGCGTCGCGGAACTCGACGCGGTCTACTACGACACCCCCGACCTGCGGCTGGCCGCGGACTCGCTCACCCTGCGGCGCAGGACGGGCGGGGGCGACGCCGGCTGGCACCTGAAGTTCCCGGTCGCGTCCGGCATCCGCGACGAGATCAGAGCCCCGCTCTCGGACACGCTCCCGCGTTCCCTGGCGGGGCTCCTCCGTTCCCGCGTCCGCGACACGGAGGTCGTCCCGATCGTCCGGCTCCGCTCCACCCGAGCCGTCCACCACCTGCGGGCCGAGGACGGCGCACTGCTGGCGGAGCTCTCGGTCGACACGGTCCACGCCGACCGCCTCCTCGGCGCGGGCGAGGCGACCTGGACCGAGATCGAGGTGGAACTCGCGGACGAGGCCCCCGAGCAGACCCTCGACGCGGTGGAGAAACGCCTGAAGAAAGCGGGCATCCACCCGTCGGACGCGCCGTCGAAACTGGCAAGGGCGTTGGCCGAGACGCAGCCGGCGGCGGAGGAGGCTGCCGCGCCCGGGGAAGGCGCCGCGAAGCGGGCGCGGAAGGGGCACGGGGGCGGAGCCTCCGGCTCGGCGCCCGAGCACGCGGGGACCGATGACCGCGCCGCGAAGCCGGGGCGGCGGGCGGACGGGGGCGAAGCCCCCGGTCTCGTCAGAGCTTCGGGAAGGGGCGGGGCAGGGGAATCCAGCCCCGCACCCGGCACCGCCGGGGCCGCCGTGCTCGACTATGTACGCGCGCAGCGGGACGTGCTCGTCGCCATGGACCCTGCCGTGCGCCGTGACCTCCCCGACTCCGTGCACCAGATGCGCGTCGCCTGCCGACGGCTTCGGAGCGCGTTCAAGACGTACCGGAAGGTCGTCGACCGCGCCGCCGGCGACCCCCTCGGCGAGGAGCTCAAGTGGCTCGCCGGGGAGCTCGGGTTCGCGCGTGATCAGGAGGTGCTCGTCGCACGGCTCCGCGAGCTGCTCGACGCCACCCCCCGTCCCCTGGTCCTCGGCCCGGCCCGCAGCCGGCTGCGCATCTGGGACGCCGCTCACGCCCGCGGTTCGCGCCGCCGCGCCCTCGCCGCGCTCGACTCCGAGCGGTACCTCGCCCTCCTGGACGCCCTCGACGCCCTGCTCGCCGCCCCGCCCCTCCTCCCCGCCGCCGCCCGCCCCGCGACCGCCGTGCTGCCGAAGGCGGTCCAGAAGGACCACGACCGCCTCGCCGCCCGCATCGCCCACGCCCTCGATCTCGACCCCGGCCACGACCGCGATCTCGCCCTGCACGAGGCCCGCAAGGCCGCCAAGCGCGCCCGCTACGCCGCCGAGGCCGCCGTCCCCACCCTCGGCAAGCCCGCCGAGCGCGTCGCCAAGCGCACGAAGGCCGTCCAGACCCTCCTCGGCGACCACCAGGACAGCGTCGTCGCCCGCGACGCCCTGCGCACCCTCGCCGTCCAGGCCCACGCGGCCGGCGAGTCCGCCTTCACCTGGGGACTCCTGTACGCCCGCGAGGAGGCCGCCGCGGCCGCCCGCGAGCGCGAGCTCCCCGAGGTCTGGGCGGCCGCCTCCGCCCCGGAACTGCGGGCGAAATCGACCGGCTGAGCACCGGGTACGCTTGAGAGTCGCCCCCTGCCAGCTCACGAAGGTTCGAGATGTCTGCTGCCGAGTCTGTCTTCCCGCAGCTCGAAGCTCTGCTCCCGCACGTGCAGAAGCCGATTCAGTACGTCGGTGGAGAGCTGAACTCCACGGTCAAGCCGTGGGAGTCCGCCGA
>NZ_DATCVQ010000536.1:0-34983 GCF_036566765.1 Streptomyces sp. | reverse complement strand
GGACGGCAAGCTGCGTCCCCTGCACCAGATCGTCGGCGAGCTGGCCAAGTCGGGCGCGACCACCGGCCAGATCATGACGATCTTCGGTCAGCGGGCCGGCCCCGGTATGGCCGCGCTGATCCAGCAGGGCTCCGACAAGCTCGTCGGCCTGACGAAGGAACTGGAGAACAGCGGAGGCACAGCCGATCGCATCTCCAAGATTCAGATGAAGGGCTGGAGAGGCGAGGTCATCAGGCTGCGCAACGCCTGGGAAGGCCTGATGATCGCCATCGGCGACAGCGGTGTCCTGACCGTCGCCACCAAGGCCCTGTCCGGAATCACCCGGGCGACCACCGGCTTCGCCAACTGGGTCACCGAGAAGGGCATCCCAGCCGCCCAGAGCTTCAAGCGGTTCATGGGCAACCTCGTTCCCGTCGGCGACATCAAGCAGAACCTTGGGGAAGCGAAGTCCGCGGTTGCGGACTTCTTCGCCGGCCTGTCCGGCAAGGGCATGAAGAACATCTCGATGCCGCGGGTCGACAAGATGCCCGAGATCGTGCCGAAGTCGCAGGCCGGCCTTATCGGTCAGCAGATCCACGACGCCATCCAGAGCGGCTTCAAGGACATCGACTGGGGCAACCTCGGCAGCATCCTCGGCAAGGGGCTGTCGGATGCGATCGGCTGGGTCGGCAAGCACGCCGCCGACTTCGGCAAGAAGATCGCCGGAATCCTCGGGAAGATCGACTTCGTGGACGTCGGCAAAGCGTTCGGCGGCGCCGCAATCCCCCTCGCGATCGGGTTCATCACGAACCTGTTCGCGCCCCTGTTCAGCCTCGACTTCTGGAAGAAGCACTGGCTGGACACCATCATCGCGGTGCTGTCGGTCATCCCCATCGGGCGCTTGGCCAGCGGACTGGGCAAGGTGTTCAAGAACATTCCGTTCCTGAAGGTGTTCGAGCCGCTGCTCCGCGGCATCGGGAGCCTGGGCGGGTTCCTCGAGAAGGGCCTCGGCAAGTTCGTCCTCAAGCCCCTCGGCCGGTTCGCGAAGGCTGTCTGGGAAGGCATCGTCAAGGGCTTCGTCCGCGTCTTCCCCGGATCGGCCGGCAAGCTGGGCCAGTTCATCGACAACATGGCCCTGAACATCCTCGGCTATGTGGGCCGGTTCGCTGCCGCAGGTGAGCGCCTCATTAAGGGGCTCGGTAGCGGACTGCTCAAGGTAGGCGGCCGGATCGGCGAGTGGATCGGCCGCGTCGTCGGCTGGCTGGTGAAGCCGTTCGCCAGGGCCGGCAGCTGGCTGATCGGTAAGGGCCGGGCGGTTGTCACCGGCCTGAAGGACGGCGTCGTCACCGCGGCGAAGGCCATTGGTTCGTGGGCGTGGCGCACCATCGTCCAGCCGGTGCTGTCCCGCTTCACGTCGGCCGCTTCGTGGCTGCTGACGCGCGGCCGGTCGATCGTGTCCGGCCTGAAGGCGGGCGCGGTCGCCGGGGCCAGGGCCATCGGCTCATGGGCCGTGCGCACCATCATCACACCCGTGCTGAGCCGCTTTACGCGCGCCGGATCCTGGCTGATAACCCGAGGCAAGTCCGTGGTGTCGGGCCTGAAGTCCGGCATCGTGGGTGGCGCCAGGGCCATCGGTTCGTGGACGAATTCTCGCGTCATCAGCCCGGTCACCGGCGCCTTCCGGGCCGCCGGTACGTGGCTGAGGAGCAAAGGTGGCGCGCTGATCTCCGGCCTGAAGGACGGCATCGTCGGCGCGGTCAAGGGCATCGGCCACTGGATCAAGTCCAACCTCATCGACCCCGTCGTCAACGCGGTGAAATCCTTCTTCGGCATCCACTCGCCGTCGACGGTGTTCGCCGAGATCGGCGGCCATCTGGTGGGCGGCCTCTTCAAGGGCCTCGCCACCACTTCCGGCACCGTGCTCGCCAAAAAGGTGTTCGGGGATCTGCCGCACGCACTCTCGTCGATCGTGTCCAAGGGCCTCGTCTCGATCGGCAGGCTGCCCAAGAAGGCCCTCGACGCGCTCGCCAGCGTCGGCGGCGCGATCGGTCTCGGCGACTCCAGCGTCAAGGGCGGCGCACAGCAGTACGCGCAGCTGATGCTGAAGGCCTACGGCTGGGGGCCAGCGCAGTGGCCCGCACTGAAGGCGCTGTGGATGGGCGAATCCGGATGGAATCCGCTCGCCCACAACGCCAGCTCTGGCGCCCACGGCATCCCGCAGTCGCTGCCCGCGTCGAAGATGGCCAGCGAGGGATCCGACTACCTGACCAACCCGCAAACCCAGATCCGGTGGGGCTTGAAATACATCAAGTCCCGGTACGGCAGCCCGGCCGCCGCCTACGGCGCGTGGCAGGCCCGGAGCCCGCACTGGTATGCGGCAGGCACAGGCGGGGCCGCAAAGGGCCTGGCCTGGGTGGGTGAAAAGGGCCCGGAGCTGGTGAACTTCCGTGGCGGCGAGGACGTCCTCAGCCACCAGCAGTCCATGCTGTTCGCCAAGTCCAACGGCATCAAGCTGCCCGGGTACGCGTCGGGCACCATCTCGAATGCGGCTGATCGCTACCGTCGCGCCAGGGACCGGGTAGAGGACGCCCGGGACAAGGTGGCGCGCGCGAAGCGGCGGCACAAGGGCGTTCAAGCGGCCGAGAGGGAACTGGAGGCGGCGAAGAAGCAGTTGGAGGCGGCGAAGATCTCGCTCGCGAACGCCAGGCGGTCGGCGAAGGTGTCGATCTCCAACACGCTCGCCACCGGCTTCCTGAAGAAGATCGAGACCGGTTCGTCGTCCGCGATCGCCTCGGCCATCAAGAGCATTTCGACGAAGCTGTTGAACGCCGGCTTCGACCGGCTCGCGAAGTCCGTGCTGAAGAAGGGCGACAGGCTGGAGAAGCTCGCCGACCAGCGGGCCAGCGTCCAGAAGAGGCTCGCTCAGGCCAGGCGGTACGCCACCGACCAGGCGGCCTCCTTGCGTGAGTCGTTCAGCGTCACGGGCACGTCGGCCACCACCGTCGGCGGTCTCATCTCGGAGATGCGGTCGAAGCAGGCCGAAGCGAGCACGTTCGCGAGCCAGGTGAAATGGCTCAAGGGCCGGGGCCTGTCGAAGGATCTGCTCGGCCAGCTCGCCGAGGCCGGGCCGGGCAGCGAGCTCGCCCGGCTCCTGGCCAGTGCGAACAAGGGGCAGATCGCCCAGTTGAACAAGCTCGCCAAGTCCGGGCAGAAGCTGTCGGACTCCTACGGCCGCAGCATCGCCGACGCGATGTTCGACTCGGGCAAGCAGGCAGGGAAGGGCTTCCTCGCCGGACTCAAGGCGCAGGAGAAGGCGCTTCAGAAGCAGATCAACAAGCTGGCCACATCCCTGGTCAAAGAGATCAAGAAGGCTCTGAAGATCAAGTCCCCGTCGGGTGTGTTCCGCGACGAGATCGGCAAACAGGTCGTCCTCGGCATGGTCCACGGCATCGACCTGCACACCCCCCTCGTCGGCGCCGCAGCCCAGCGGATGGCCGACACCGCCAGCGGCATCACCATGCGCCGCCGCTACGTACCGACCGCAGCCAGCGGCCGAAACGGCGGCCACCGCGACGAGGAGCTGTGGGAGCGCCTTGCCGCCGCCCTTGAGGCGACCGGCCAAGACGTCCACGTCCACTTCAACGACGACCGGCTGCGGGACCTCATCGACGTCCAGGTCAAACCGAAAATCAAGGCGTCGGAGCAAAGCCAGGCCCACCGGGCACGGAGGGGGAGGCGAGCGTGACGATCTCCTACGGGGCGGCAGGGACGGTCACCGAGCACACCGACACCATCACACCGCCCCTGCCGGCCGGGGTCGCAGCAGGCCAGCTTGCGATCCTCCAGGTCGTCTCCGGTCACCCCAGCGACTCGATCCCGTCCACCCCGTCCGGGTGGACGGCGGCCGGCTCCTTCGGTGGGGGAGGGGGCTCGTTCGGAGCAGGCACCGGGCCGAGGCGGGTCACCTTCTTCGTGCGCGTACTCCTCGGCTCCGACACGGCCCCGACCGTGGCCATCCCCACCGGGACGGGGTCGACGATCGCCGCGCGCATCTACAGCCTGTCCCGCTCGGCCGGGACCGGCTGGCGGTGGTCTGCAGCGTTCGCCGAAGACACCTCCAGCGGCACCGGCTTCTCCGCAGCGTCCTCAACGACTCTCACCTGGGCGGCCGGTGACTTCGTCGTCATCGGGTACGGAATCCCGCTGTCCACCAGCGCCTTCAGCGCCGAGGCCATCACCGCGACCGGCATCACCTTCGGCACGATCACCGAACGCGCAGACGACACCATCACGTCGGGCCACGACTCCCGCCTCGCGACCGCGACAGGCGCCGTGTCGTCCGGCAGCGGAACACAGGCCCCCACGCTGGCCGCCACCCTCAGCTCAGCATCCATCGGCGCGGCAGGCGTGCTACGGGTCCGCGAAGCGTCCGCCGCGATCAGCGCCACCGCCCAGACGGTGTTCCCGCCCCGCACCCTGGTCTCCGTGACCGGCATGCTCGCCGAAGACATCACCTCGGCCACCATCTACCGGCAGTCCGGCACCGACCGCACCGCCGTGCGGGCTGCTTCCGCAGTGGATGTGACCGGGCAGACAGCGCTGCTGCGGGTGGACGCCCAGCAGCCGTTCGACGTTGCCGTCACCTACGTGGCCCAGCTCATCGACAGCGCCGGCAACACCTGGGAGGTCACCTCCGGGTCCATCACATCCACCGTGAGCAGCGACGTCATCTCCGACGCGATACGCGGCATCGGCGCAGCGGTGAAAATCGAGTCGCCGCTCGGCTGGAAACGCGACCGCGACGCCAGCCAGTTCAACGTGGGCGGCCGGATCATCGTCGTCGGCAAACCGCGCTCGACCCGCTCCGGGACCTTCACCGTCCGCACCGAAACCGACGAGGACGGGGACGCGCTGAACGAAGTCCTCGACGGCGCCACC
This sequence comes from Streptomyces sp., assembly GCF_036566765.1. Classification (GTDB taxonomy): domain Bacteria; phylum Actinomycetota; class Actinomycetes; order Streptomycetales; family Streptomycetaceae; genus Streptomyces. Next base: position 30,066 of record NZ_DATCVQ010000536.1, on the reverse strand, counting down.
GAAGGGGTCATCCTCGTCCGCAAGCAGACCAGCCTGTCGCGCCTGGACGGTACCTACGCGCTCCTCGACGACAACGAAGACCCCAACTGGTTCGACGAGTACAGCTGGTTCCAGCTGAACGTCGTGCAGGCCGACGACTGGCCCGACACCCTTGAGGCCGCCGGGTTCACGCTGCAGGACATCGCCGACAACTACACCACCCTCAAGGATCTGTCCGACGCGTTCGCGACGCTGCTCGCCGTAGCCCTCTTCGACTTCGGGGTGTAGCCGTGCTGACCATGTCGGACACCGCACTGTCCATCGTCCAACGGTCCTTCACCTTGGCCGTGCGCGCCGAGTCCTGGCTGGGCGGTGAACTCCTCGCCGCGGACATCCCCGTGTCGGACGGCTCGGAAGACCGCGACCGCACCCTGGCCGTCCCGGAACGCGTCACCCTCACCATTCCGCGCCGCGACGCAGGCACCGACTGGGCGCCCCTGCAACCCGACCATCCCCTCGCCGCCTACGGGCAGCAGCTCCACATCTCCTACGGCATCGACGTTGGCGGCGACTACGAATGGATCGACCGCGGATGGTTCCTGATCACCGAATCCTCCACGGACGGCGACACCGTCAGCGTGCAGGCGGAGGGACTGCTCACACTGATCGACGAGGCCAAGTTCTCGGCCCCCTTCCAGCCCAGCGGCACGTTCGTGTCTACCGCGCGCGCCCTCGTCGAACCCGCACTCACCGTCGAAGTCGACGGCCTGCTCACCGACCGGTCCATCCCCGTCGGCATGCAATGGGACGACGACCGCATGGGAGCACTCACCGAACTCCTCGACACGTGGCCGGCCGACGCCCGCGTGAACGAAGACGGCGTCCTGCGCATCGAACCCGTCTCCGACGCCGGCAGCTCTGTACTCGCGCTGACGGACGGCACCGACGGGACCGTGATCCGCTGGCAGGGAGCCACCTCCCGCGACGGGGCATTCAACGTCGTCGTCGCCCGCGGAGAGGACGCCAACGGCAACCAGATCCAGGGCGTCGCCTACGACCTCGACTCCATCTCCCCGACCCGCTACGACGGCCCCTTCAGCCCGCTCGCGGTGCCGTACTTCTACTCGTCGCCGCTGCTGACCACCGTCACTCAGTGCCGCAACGCCGCGACGACCACCCTCACCCGGCTGCGCCGCACGACCGGCCGGCGCCTCGACGTGACGATGGTGCCCCACCCGGGCCTGGTAACCGGCGACATCGTCACCCTCACCGGCGCCGGACTCACCTCGACGCCCTGCATCATCGAGTCTTTGTCCTTGCCGTACTCGCCGGGCGAGGAGCGGCTCACGGTGCGGACACTCGCCGCATGAGGGAGGTGCCGTGCCGGACTTCGCCGACCTGAAGGCATCCCTGGATTCCCGCCACACACTCGTGGCGAAAGCGCTGACGAGCGTGTCCAGCGGGGCGTGCACGGTATCCGTCGGCGGCATCGAGATCGCGGTGCGAGCCATTTCCGGGCTCACCGTCACCGCCGGATCACAACTCCTCATCGTCCGGCACGGCTCGGTGTACTGGGCGATCGCCGTCACCGTCGCAGCCCCCGCAGTGCCTCCGCCGCCGCCGACGCCATCGAGCGACCCACAGCCGGACCCCGGCGACACCGCGCCCGCACCGAAACCAACCGTCACCACCGGCAGTCTCGTCTGCTCACCAGTCGCGACCGCCAGCTATCGCGACGGCAAGTGGCGCACCGACATTGGACCCGTATCCGACGCCGACACCTTCCAGGGCCGCTACAGCGGCTCGAGCTACGGCCGCAACACCGGCTGCGCGTTCTACGGCTCCAAACCGCGCTCCCTGTCCGGTGCCACCGTCACCAAAGCGACGCTCAAGGCGAAACGCCTGTCGGCCGGCGACTTCGCCGCCCGCACACCCACCCTGCGCCTCGTCTCCCAATCAACACGCCCCGCCGGTGCGCCCACCCTCAACGAGACGACGAGCGGGCCGTCCCTCGCGGTCAACTCGTCGACCTCCAGCTTCACGATTCCCAACTCGTGGGCACAAGCCATGGTCGACGGGACTCGCGGCGGCCTCGCCATCTCCATCAGCAGCGACGACCCGTACATCCGGTTCGCCGGGCGCGGTTCCTGGTCGGCGGCGTGGGTGCTCACCATCTACTGGCGCCGCAGCTCGTAACCCATCAACCCCTCAAAGCCCCGCCCCGGCGGTGCTTTTGCATGCCCAGAAGGAGTGACGGGTGACGCAGCAGACCACCAAAGGCATCACGTACCCAGAGTCCACGGACCACACCAGGCTCTGGGAGCACCTGCAGACCCTCGCGACGAATGCCGACGCGCTGATCATCGGCAACGTCAACATCCAGCGCTTCGACGCGTCCGGCACGTGGACGAAACCGGCCGGGGCCCTCGTCATCGACGTGGTCGCGGTGGGTGGAGGGGCTGGCGGAGGCGGTGTGCCGGACACGTCGTCATCGCAAGCGTCTGCAGCAGGCGGCGGAGGCGGCGGCGGGTACGCGAGGCGTGTCTTGGCCGCATCGTCGGTGGGGTCCACCGTGTCTGTCACGATCGGCGCCGGCGGCGCCGGCGGCACGGCGTCCGGGGCAACGGCCAACGCCGGCTCCAACGGCGGCGCCACGTCATTCGGCAGCCACTGCGTGGCTGGCGGCGGTACCGGGGGCGGCCCGGGACTGCAGTCCGCCAGCACCCAGGCAGTCGGCGGCGGCGCTCCCGGCATCGGAACCACCGGCGACGTCCTGCTGCGTGGCCATGACGGCGGCAACGGCGTCGTCATCTCGGCCGCCCCCGCATTCACCGGAACGGGTGGCGCCGGCGGCGTCCTCGGCTCCATGCGCCGCGGGCCGGCTGTCACAGCGTCGGCGGCGACCGGCACCACCGGGTACGCGCCCGGTGGCGGTGGCGGCGGAGCGGTCGGCGGCACCGCTGCCGGCACAGCGCAGACGGGCGGGGCCGGCGCGGACGGCGTCGTCGTTGTCGTCACGTACACGGCGTGACCCGTGTCCTCGCCCGTTGAAGAACAGCCCCCGCCGCCGGAGAATCCACCGCCGCCGTTCACCTCCGAACGCCGGGACGGCTCTGTTCTTGAGCAGTGGGACGTGCCCTCGCACACCTATCGCCGCTACGAGAACGGTGCCCTCGTCATCGAGCGGCCGTTCACCGATGCCGAGAACGCCTCCGCGGCTACGGCAGCATCGGACGATGTCCGCCGTATCAACCGGGCCGTACTCCTGGCGCAGGTGCGTGCCGCCCTCGCCAGCAATCGGGCCTACCTCGACAAAGTGGCGGCCGGGACGGCGACGAACGCGGACCACATCGGCCAGGTGCCGGCACTGACCCGGCAGATGCAGGGCGTCATCCGGCTCCTCGCCGCCGGCGACCTCCTCGACCAGACCTGATTCCTTCACGTGAGAACGGGGGCCCGCATGGCCTGGTATCCCGGCGCCACGAGACTCGAACTCCAGCCCGAGTCGGACTCGCAGGCCGCCATCCGCCCGACCCAGTTCATCGTGCACTCGCTGGCCGCTCCATGGACAGCGAAGCGCACCTACGAGTACTGGCGCGACTCGACGAACCTGGAAAGCCACTTCGGGCTCGGCTATGAGGGTGACCTCGCCCAGTACATCGGGACCGAGACCCGCGCAGACGCGAACGCCTCAGCGAACCTGCGCCCAGACGGTACAGGCGCGGTGTCCATCGAGACCGCCTCGAACCTGCAGGCCTCCGACCCGTGGACTCCGGCGCAGGTCGAGCAGCTCATCCAGCTCGGCGTGTGGCTGCACCAGAAGCACGGCATCCCGCTGCAGATCTGCCGCAGCGCCAGCGATCCCGGCTACGGCTGGCACAAGCAGTTCGACGCATGGAACCCCAACGCTCACGCCTGCCCGGGCGACGCGCGGGTCACGCAATTCCGAGAGGTCGTGTTCCCGGCGATCGTCGCCCGCGCAACCGGCCAGGCCCCCGAGGAGGAAGACATGCCCACCGCCGCCGAGATCGCCGCAGAGGTCGTCAAGGTTCTGCCGAAAGCGACGTGGCTGACGGATGGGTTCTACAAGAACCCCAACCCGGCCACGGCCGCGAAAAACCCGTACATCGCCCCGGCGACCGGCCTCAGCAACGTCGAGATCGTCGCCCGCCGTACCGACGCGCGGCTGGCCGCGCTGCAGGCGACGAACGAGAAGCTCGTCGAAGCTGTCGCAACGCTCGCAGCCGGAATCGGCGACCTCGACCCGGCCGCGATCGTCGCCGAACTCAAGGCGGCGATCGACGGCATCACCATCCACCTCGACGCCGACGGCGCCTGAGCAAGGAAGCGATACCACCATGAAGATCTTTGGGAGAGAGCCTGCCCTCGTGCTGGGCTTCGCTGCTGCGGGCCTCAAGCTGCTGACCGCGTTCGGCCTCGACGTCAGCGCGGAGCAGCAGGCCCTCATCAACGCCGGCCTCGCCGCCATCGTCGGCGTGTGGCTGGCGTTCGTCGCCCACAACGGCGCCTGGGCTGCCGCCCTCATGCAACTCGCACAGACCGTCATGGCCCTGTTCGTCGGCTTCGGCCTCGACTGGTCCGCCGACAAGCAGGGCCTCGTCATGGCCACCGTCGCCGCCCTCCTGGCCCTGTTCGAGCGCACCCAGGTCACCGCACCCCTGCCGACTACACCGCTCGAGCAGTCCAGCCCGGTCAAGGCCGGCCCGGCGGGAGTCTGAGTGCCGCGCCGTGTAGCCCGGCGGCTGGGCCGGGCACTCGGCCGGCGGGGCGCGATCCTGCTCTGCTACGGCGTGGTGTGGGCCATCATCGGCTACGGGCAGATCACCGCCCCGGCGCCCGACCTGCGCGGCCTGCGACTGCTGCTGCAGACCATGCCGCTCGACGTGTGGGGCTGGCTGTGGGTGGCGTCCGGGCTGATCGCGATCGCCTCCGCGTGGCTGCCGCAGGGGCGGGACTGGCCTGGGTTTCTGGCGCTGCCGCTGATGGTGCTGCCGTGGATGGTGTCCTACCTCCTCGCCTGGATCATCGGCGACTTCCCGCGGGGCTGGGTCGCAACGGTGGTGTGGGGGGCGATCGCCGCACCAGTACTGGTGGTCGCCGGATGGCAGGAACCGCCCCGCGTGAAGAGAGTGAGCAACTCATGACGGCGGACACCTGGATTCAGGCCGGGCTGGCACTGATAGGGGCGGGAGGCGGCGTCGTGGCCGCCCGGTCAGCGCGCCGCACGAAGCGGCAGGAGAACCGCGATGATTTCCTCGCCATCACGGATCAGCAGGGCAAGGCCATCGAACGTCTCGAAGGGCGGATCCAGCGCCAGGAGACGGAGGCGGAGAAGCAGCGGGAGCGGATCGGCGACCAGGACGAGGCGATCGGCTGGCTGCTGCACCGGGTGCGGTCGCTGGTGTCGCACATCAAGAGGGCTGGGCTTGAGGCGCCGCCGGCTGAGCCGATGTCGGAGAGGGCGTCCAAGTACATCCATCACATCGACGTGTGAGAACTGGAGTGCGCCATGCCCGACGACGAGCCCCCGTTCCATCTGTCGCCGCGCCCGTTCCTCGAACCGCCGCCCCTGCCGCCCGTCGACGACGACGGCGAAGACTGACCGCGCCCCCGCAGCTTCGGCTGCGGGGGCGTTCTTCTGCGCGTTGCGGCAGGGGGACAGGGCCGTCCCTCGCGAGCACGGGTCTCCTGTACGGTCCGTCCATGACCACGCAACAGAGGTTCGCAGCCTGGCTCGCCGAGGAGATAGCCAAAGGCGGGTATCGCCTCAACCGGCACGGCGAACAAGCACGCTTCGCCCGCGACGCCGGCCTCAACCAGAGCATCGTCTCCCGCCTGCTCCGCGGCGGCGCGGAACCCGACATCAAAACCTGTCGCGCCATTGCCCGCGTGCTCGGCTGCAAGACCACGCGCGTGCTTGCCGCCGCGGGGCTCCTCCCGGAAGACGAGGTCGACGAACCGTCAGTGCCGCGTCCCCTCGCGCAGCGGGACTACCTTGCCGGTCTGGTCGGCGACGACACCGCCGCACAGGAAGCGGTCATCGTCCTCCTGCGCGCCCTCGGCAAGTGGACGTCCTGACGCGGCGATGACGAACGCCCCGCCCCTGCTTCGGCAGGAGCGGGGCGTCTTTGTCGTTGCTGGAAGTGCTGGCGATCACCCAACTCTGTGGTTGATAATGACAGTTATCCATCACTGAGAGGTTGGCTCATGACTCCGAAGCTCAGCCCTGCTCTCCAGCGCATCGTTGACGCAGAGAAGGACCATAAGAACGCGTGGGGCTCTTCCGTCCCGCACTCCATCGCGTTCACGAGCGTCTCTGACGATCTGGCGCACTTCAGGTCCGAAGGTGCACTCCTCGTTCCAACCGTCGGGCAGCGCGTCTCGCTCCACGGCGTAGCTGTCCGCGTGACGGACGTGGACACCAGTTACGAGTGCACCGACGACGGACGATCTTCGATCATCTCCACCGTCACCGTCGAGGAGTGCGAGGACGAATGACCAGGGAGCTCGTCCCGAGCCAGCCGTCCGAGGTCTCCACCGCACGCCACGATCCTCGCGACGACTGGCCCGCCGAAGCCCGCCAACTCGCCGCCCACCTTGCCGACATCTACGGCGACCGCGACCCGCTACCCACCATCGCCGGAGGCTGGATCGCACGCCAGAAGAGCCGCCACACCCGACGGGCCTACGTCCGCACCTTCAAGGCGTGGGAAGAGTACGCGCGCTCCACCGGCATCCACCCGCTCCAGGCGAAGCTGCCGCTCGCCGACGCCTACGCCAAGCACCTCGCCAAGACGCCCACCCGCAACGGCAAGCCGCCCGCCGAGACCACCCAGGCGCAGGCCCTCGCAGCCGCCGGGTCCTTCTACACCTACGCCGCCCGCCTCCAAGCCGTCGACGCCGACCCGTTCGCCGCCGTCAACCGGCCCTACGTCGACCCCGACTACTCGCCCACCGAAGGCATGACCGACGAGGAAACGATGCGGCTCGTTGAGACCGCACGCGACTGGGCGCCCCGCTCCTACGCCCTCGTCATGCTCCTCTACCTCACCGGCGCCCGCGTCGACGAACTCCTCTCCCTCAACGCCGACCAACTCGGCTACGACCGAGGCCACCGCACCCTGCCCCTCACCCAGAAGGGCGGCAAGAAGCGGCCCGCCCCCGTCCCGCCGCTCGCCCTCGACGCGCTGCTCGCCTACCTCGGCGACCGCACCGACGGCCCGCTGTTCGTCACCGACACGGGGCGCCGCTGGACGCAGCCCGAAGTGTGGAAGCACCTCCGCGTCCTCGCCCGCCGCGCCGGGATCCCGCAAGCCGCCACGATCAAGCCCCACACGCTGCGGCATCAGTTCATCACCGACAACCTCGCCAACGGCGTCCCCCTGCAGGACGTCCAAGACGCCGTCAGCCACTCCGACCCGCGCACCACTCAGCGGTACAACCGGCGCCGCCGACAGCTCGACAACCACCCCGCCTACCAGCTGGCCGCCAAGCTCGGAGAGAGGCTGCAGCAGGACGCCGCCGAGTAGTGCCAAACTGGCCGTGCGCCCGCCCTTCCCCCGTGGGGCGGGCGCCCTGCTTGGGTGGAGGGTGTGTGGGTAGCGAGCTGCTGGAGTTGGTGCGGAGTCGCCGCAAGGAGTTGGGGCTGTCGTACCAGTCTCTGGCGGCGGCGTGCGTCGACCCGTCGTCAGGAACGACGGCGTCGTCGGCCTGGCTTCATCGCCTGGAGACGAGCGCGCCGGTGATTCCGCCGTCGGTGGAGGTGCTGGGCGCCCTGGCCGCGGGACTGCAGCTGCCGCTCGCCATGCTGCAGGAGGCGGCTGCGGCCCAGTTCTTCGATCTGCGGGTGCCGTGGGAGATGTCGGACGAGGCCGCAGACCTGCTCGCTGATGTAGCTGCACTCCCGAAGGCGCAGAGAGAGGCGCTCACAGCGCTGATCAAGGTGATGGCCGAGGGGCGCTGAGCGGGGTCACGGGGCGAGCCTCGGGTTAGAGGCAACGCCTGATGGAAAAGTCCACGCTGCTTCCATCGACGCGGATCACGTAGAAGCACCGCGTGTTTCCCTTCCCGTCCGGGCTCACTTGGACCTTGAAGCCTGCGATCCCTGCGCCGATCCTCTCGTCTGCTTCAGGATGCCGTTTGACGAGCGCGGTCAGGAAGGCGACGTGGGCCGAGTCGGTCACGTCTTGGGGTTGTCCTGCTCCCGTCCCCGGCTGGCCCGGGTAGGCGTAGAGGATCTCTTGGCATCTCGCTCTTGCAGCCGCTTTGGTGGGGAAGTGCTCGCCTGCTATGTCTACTGGTTTCGCCATGGCTTCATCGTCGGCTCCCCGACGGCGTAGGGCGAGCGGTAATAGAGCGGATGGCGTGCCCGCCTAGTCCTTCACGATCCCGAGCGCTTTGTCTGGCCGGCAGTGCTCGCAGGCGTGCTGGAACCCGCCGTCCTTGACGAGTGCGTATTGGGCTTTGGTGGCGTCGATGGCGGTGACGGGCTGCTGGATTTTGCGGCAGTCGGCGGTGTGGATGGTGACGCCGACGGCCTTGCCGGCCTTCCGCTCCTGCTCGGTGACGTAGCCGCCGACGGCCCGCACCTGCTGCTCGACGGCTTCGATCTTCCGCCGCGTGCTCTCCAGCTGCCAGGCCAGCCACTGTTCCAGGGTGCGCAACTTGGCGAGCCGCTCGACGGGCGTAAGATCGGACATGTGTTCGAGTCTATGGGTGGCGGAGCCACACAGCACCCCGGGGGTGCACCCGACCGCTACCACCTCACCCTGTCATCGGCCGGCCGTCCGGCGATGCACGGCTGGTGGGCGGACCGGGCGGTCGCCGACCGCAAGCTCCGCGAGTGGATCGGCGAGTACGGCAGCATGCCCGACGCCCGCGTCACCCTCGCCGACGAGGAGACCGGCAGCGTGTTGACGGACTGGCCGGACGAGACGTGAGGTCTGCCATGCTGGCGGCATGGACGAGTGTGGTGTGACCGAGACGAACGATCCGGCGGTGCGTGTCGTGTGGGAGCGCGAGGGCCGAGAGGTTCGGCTAGCCCTGAACGTGGACCCTCGGCCAGAGTCGCCCCTGTCATTCGATCTGCCGCCAATGGCCGACCCGCCGCCCGTCGACGCCTACCGCCTGTCGACGCGCCCCGGCATTGTCGGTGGCGACGCCTAGCATGGCCTGGTCAACATCAGCAGCAGCTGGCGCGTTGCTGAAGCCCTGCCTGGAACAGCGCCCAGGCAGGGCTCGCTGCTGTCACGCCGCGGTGGTGACCTCGCTCCGCACGGCCGCTTCCCACTCGACGACGAGCTGCTCGTACTCCGCCCGCTCCACATCCGACAGCCGCCGCCGGGTCCGCTCGAGCAGCGCGCGGATCTCCTCATTCACCACGGCAGCAGGCCGCGCGGGACCCGGGACGGGCGGAGAGGGAGGCATGCCTCTGATCTTAGGGCGCCGGTCTGACAGCGGGCTATGCGGGCGAGGCCTAGGCGTACCCTTGGAGTAGAGCTGGCCCCTCAGTAAAAGGGCCAACCCACCCCGCCCCTTGTGGGCGGGGTTTTCTCTTGCCCGTCAGCCCTCTACGGGCGGCTCGGCCACGTAGGTCCCCTTGGCTGCCAAAGTGACGACGAGACCGCGCTCCCGCAGTTCCTCGATGGCGCGCCGCACGGATCCGATCGCCACGCCCAGCTGCTCGGCCAGCTCCCGCTCGCCCTCCAGCCTGGCGCCGGGCTTCAGCTTTCCGGCCGCGATCAGCCCGGCGATGTGGTCGGCGACCTGCACATACACGTACACCGGCCGCTTCGGGTCCACCACCGGCTCTTGATCAGACATGGCGTCAACGTAAAGCTGCACGCCACCACCTACGGGGGCAGGTAGCGGCGCCATGCTCCATACAGCGGCACAAAGCAGTGTAGAGCGGTACCGTGCAATTGCAGGACCCCCGCGACCGCTGCACCGCGGCCCGGGGGCATGGCCGACACCAGCCAGGAGCGTCGACGTGGACGAGCGTAGAGGCGAGCAGCAAGGCGCCGGAAGTCATCCGCCCATAGCCTCCGCCGGCAGCACACTGCCGCCCGCGCAGCAGGCGTGGAGCCGCTACGTCACCCACCGGCTCGACTGCCTCACATGCCAGGACATCGACGCCGGCCCCTGCGGCGAATCCGAGCGGCTGCACCGGGTCTGGCTCGGGCTGAGCAACCGGGCCCTCGATCAGATAGCCGACAAGGCGAACTGACGATCACCCCTGGCCAGAGGATCGGCAAGCGGTTACATTTTCACACCCTGCGTACAGGCTCTGCACCGATCAAGGTGTCGAACCCCGTTCCCGTCAGGCCACTCGTGATGTTGACTGCTGTTCAGTAACCGGACTGTCAGCCGTGAAGGAGGTCCGTCACATGCACCCGCAGCGCGTGGGCGACATGCAGCAGGTGGCTGAGCTTCATCTCGTGGCCGGCTTCCATCCGCTGGACCGTCGACCGGTCGAGACCAGCCTCGTGGGCGAGGGATTCCTGGGTGAGGTTTTGGTGCAGCCGTCTGACGCGTATGCGGTCGCCGACGGCTTTCCTGGCGTCGAGGATCCACTGTGGTTGATCGGCTGGCACGCGCTCAACCGTTTACGGATCATGGTCGCAAGTCAGCAGCAGATTTGCGGCATTCTGCGATCATGAAATTGCCGCGACGGACGGAACGTTCCTCCACGTAGAACAGGCGGGGGACCCGCACGTCAGCCCTGCGACGGCATGGCATATGCCGCAGGGCTCGCTGTAGTGTGCAGGAATCGAACGCGCGTTCGCTCGATCGAGTGAACCGCGACTGGCCTGCGCATTTCGTTGAACACAGCGGGAACCAGGGCCACACCCCCCACAGCAGCCGACCGACCTAGGGACGGGAGACGGAATGGACCGCGAGGAGCTCCTGGGCCTCTACCAGTGGGGCGCCGGCACCTGCTTCCGCCACCCCGAGAAGGGCACCATCGCCACCATTCTCGTCAAGACCATCCACCCCCGCGGTGAAGGTGAACGCGAGATCCGCGCCTGCCGCGACTGCGTGGTGGGCCTGGAGGATATAAGGCGTGAGGCCGCCGCCAGGGCAGGGAGCGACTACGAGCCGGGACACGTCGGCGAGGGTGCGATGTAGTACATCGGCGCAGTTCGCGGGGCATTCAGGGAGCGGATCCGTGGGGAGGATCCAGGGAGCGGAAGACGGCAGGGAGCGCCCAGGGAGGGCGGGGGACTCTAGTCAACTCTCCCCGACTCTCCCCGGCCCTACTCGATACGAGCAGGTCAGGGGTCATTCAGGCACCTGTGGCATCGCCGCCCTGCGAAGAAGGCACACCCGGTGAAGTTCTACCTGAACCGCTATCGAGCCGTGGTCTGGCTGTATCTGGCCGAAGAACTGCGGCAGTTCGCGGCGGACCTCACGCGGCGTCTTCTCCCTGGTCAGGCAGCATTTCAGAGCCGCCGGCGACTCGCTGTCCAGGCGCTCCCCCGGTGAGCGATTCCGCGGTTTCGTCGCCGGTGACCTCACCCCAGGGAGCGTCCAGGGAGGATGGCGGAGAAGCAGGGGAGTCTTCGAACCAGGCGTCCATCGCCTGCCGGCCCCGGCCGTCCGCTTCGGGCAGGAAGTGTCCGTACACCCGCAGCGTGATCGCCGCATCGGCGTGGCCGAGCCACTTCGAGACTGCCACGGGGTTCTCCCGCGAGTCCAGTTGCACGCTGGCAAAGGTGTGCCGCAGGCAGTGGAAGCCGTGCTCGTGCGCTGCCATGTAGACGAGCCGGTTGCCGCGCCCCGTCTTCCTCTTCACCTTCTCCGGCTCGGGGATGACCCCTGCTGCGGCGAGCGCCCGCTTCCAGTGGTTCTCGTTCCACATGTTCGCCCGAACCGCAGCGCCCTGGGTGTTGGTCACCACCAGCCGGTGCGTCTGCGGCGCCCGCTCCTTCTCCTCCACCTTCGTCTGCGGAGGGCGAGGGTCCTTCCACGGGAGCGTCACCGGCTTCGCCGGATGGGCGGCCAAGTGCTCCTCGATGCGCTCCGCCAGATGATCCGGCATCGGCACCACGCGGGTCTTGTTCCCTTTCGGCAGGGAGAACACCAGCTTCCCGCCCACGCTGCGGATCTGCCGTCGCACGTGGATGACGCCCGCCTCGGTGTCGATGTCGTCGTCCGCGAGGGCCAGGGCCTCGCCTTGGCGCAGGCCGGCCCCGGCTCCGATATCGACGAGGATCCGGTACACGCCGGGCAGCTCCGCCTGAACGGCCTTGACACGCGCCCGCGTCCAGGCGCGCGCCTTGTTCGGGGGTTTCGTGGGCGCCTTGATGGTCTTGGCCCGGCACGGGTTCTTGCGGATGCGCTCGTCGTCGACGGCGCAGTCCAGGATGTTGTTGAGGTAGCCCCACACGACGACCGCCGTGCCCGGGGAGATGACGCCCTCAAGCTCCTTGAGCCATCGCCGCAGCGTGTCGACCTTGATCTGCCGCAGCGGGACCGAGCCGAGGTAGGGGAGGATCTGGTTGCGGGCTCGGCGGCTGACGGTCTCGAGCGTCGCCGGGTCGCCGGTACGGGACGGCCACCAGTGCTTCTCGATGTACTCGCGCAGCAGCATGTTGCCGTCGCGCGGGTCGATGAACTCGCCCTGGGTACTGTCGGTTTTGGCCTTCGCCAGCCAGGCTTCGGCGGCGGACTTCTGCTTGTCCGGGAAGCTGCGGGAGCGCACGCCCGGGATTCCTGCGACCTTGTAGCGCTTGCCGGTGCCATACAGCTGGGTGCGAACGTTGCGCTTGCCGTCGGGGCCCTTCTTCATCCACCGGTCTTCGATGTACCCCGCCATCGACGCCCCCGTTCGCTCAGACCCGAGTCATGGGCTCCGGGCCGTTGTCGATGATCTCACCGTCGTACAGCTGGAACCAATGTCCCGCATCGAGTTGGGTCTTGGTCGCGGGATTCATCCAGGCTACGAAGTCGGCGACCTCAAGAGTCGGGCAGATGTGGATGCGGATGATGCCCTTGTCCTCGGCCATCCCCACCCCCATCTCGGGCGGGATCTCGGGGCTCAGGAGGTACTCGACGCGCAGCGCCCGGCCGGGGGTGTCACCGCACAGGATCTCGTCGTCCCACAGCTGGAACCAGCGGGCGGAAGACAACAGGTCGGCGACCTCGATGTTCAGCTGCCGCACCACATCTGCGAGGGGTACGTTCGCGTCGACGCGGACACGCACCCAGCCTCGGTCTTCGTCGATCCGGGCCAGCCTGCCCGGTGGCAGGTCGTCGACGGCTTCATAAGCGACGTCCAGCATGGGTCCTCCCCGAGTGCCAACAGTGCACTACGAGCCACACCGGCCGAAAGTGCACGGTTGGTGAACTGTACGTCTACAGGGAGTCGCCGACAATCGTTTCTAAGAATGTCTACTTACGGACATTCGCGATCAGTTGCCTCGCGGGCATCGTTGTCGTGCTACTCGCCGGCCTCGCGCCGCGCCCGCTCGGCCGCTTCGATCATCATCCGCCACTGCAGCAGCTCGGCTTTCGACTTGCCTGCCAGGTGGCCGACGATGATGCGGACCTCGGCGTCGTAGCCGGCGAGTTCGGTCGCCTCGTACTGCAGCCACTGCTTGGCGGTGGCCTCCTGGATGCGGCGGTACGGCTTGCCGAGCGCGGCGGCAATGGCGCGCATCTGGACAGGGTTGGGGGCGCTGGCCGGCGGGTTCTTCACGAGCTTCTGGAAGTACTGCCAGGAGATGTGCTCGCCGGTGTCGGGGTCGATAGCGACCTTGCCGAGGTCGCGGAGGCTCTTGCCCTCGTCGAGTGCTGCCTGGATGAGCTGGGAGAGGGGTCCTGCGGGGGAGGGCGTGGCCGTGCTGGAGTCCGGCGCGGGGGCCGCTGCCGTCATGTCCTGGTCGTCCTCTCGGTTCACTCTTCCACCGGCTGTATCTAGGGGGCGGGCTGCGCGCTGGAAAACTGGCAGGTCAATCCCTACAACCATCCTCGTTCGTAGACGGATCGTCTACAGATCAATGCTATCCGGCCAGAAACTTTGCCGATACCCGGCCCCCGAGTCGACGCAATCTGTAGACAGTGTGACGCGGTTCGTGGTCTACTGGGGTCAAGCCAAGGCCACTCCGTACCACTGGAGAACCGTTGAGCCATACCCGCTACACGCTCAAAGACCCCGACAAGTTCAGATGGGTCATGGAAAACCCAGGTCGGGGAGCCCCTTACTCGGTCCGCACCCTCGCTGAAGCCAGCGGCTGCGGTCCAGGACTCATTCAGAAGCTCGCCAACGGCAAGCAGCCCACGGCGGGCGTGCTCGACGCCCACGCCATCGCGGAGGCCCTTGGTGTCGCCGTGCTCGTCCTTTTCACGCCCCCAGTGACGCCAAATTGCGCCACCGTGACTACGGACCAAGATCCTGAGAAGGAGTAACCGTGCCCCGCAGCACCCCCCAGTACAAGCAGCCGGCCCCACCCGGCTACGTCTACATCGTCGAAGCGGCCCGACTCTCCGGCCGCACGATCGAAACCCTCTACAAGGACCGGTCGATACAGCGCCGCACAGGCCAGTGCCCCGGCCCCCCGTCCGTGACCAAGAACCGCAAGGCCATGTGGCGCATCGCCGACATCGACGCCTGGCTCGAGAGCACCGACCACCTGGGCCCGAGCGACGAGCAGCTGCGCTACAGCCGCGCACCCGAGCCGGCCCGCGCCGCCGCCTAGCACCAAACGGCCCCCACCGCCGGGCTCTGACACACCGGCAGCAGGGGCGTCGCGGCCCGAAGGCCGCACCGATCCACCTCTCACCATCCCAACAGAGACGAGGCAGACCGTGCCTACATCATCCCCTACTCCGGAACGCGAGGCAGCCCGCGAGATCGCGGCGCTCCGAGAGTCCGAGCGGATTCTCCAGCGGCAGATCGACGCGCAGGCCGCCGAGCTGGATCGAGTCCGCACCGAGCGAGACAAGGCGAAGCGGCAGGCTGCCACCTCTCGTGCCGAGACGATCGCGGCGGCAGCAGACGGCCTGGACGGGCTCGGCGAGAAGCAGGCCGCCTACCTCCTGCGCACCGTCGACGTCGTCGAGGGCGGTGCCTCGTGATCCCCGAGCCGCTGACCCCGTTCGACCTGATCACCGCGAGGCTGCCGCAGTTGTCCGCGTGGCAGGCCGCCTGGAACGAGGCGGAGGAGCTGCTGACGGAGCTGCACCCGGAAGGCTTCGACGTCCTGGAGATCGGCCGGATCGCGTTCGACCGCCTGCCCGAGCAGGAGAAGCCGGCCGCGTTGGACGCCCTCTTCTACTGCTGGTTCGAGGCGCTGATGGCCGACCGCGAGGCCCGCGCTGCGTGGGCGGGTGAGACGTCATGACCGACTACCCCGAGATCGGCGCGCACTTCGCCCGCGACTTCGTCGAGGCGACGATGACGGTGCGCCGCGAGGACGGCCTGTTCCGGCACGTCGAGTGGTCGGCACCGAAGACGATGAGCAGCCTGGTCGTCGTCACGTGGCCGTACAACCTGCTGGTCGCCGGCTCGCACGGCTCGTACCACTTCCAGCGGTGGGGAGACGACTCCGGGGAGATCCTCGACTTCTTCCTCGGCCGCGACCCGCTGAAGAACCTGCAGACGTGGGCGAACAAGCTGGCCAACGGCGGGGCCTCGGTCCGCGAGTACGACCAGGCCAAGCTCGTCCAGCAGGTGAAGGACGAGGTGACGGAGGCAGTCCGCGAGGGTGCCCCGCGTGGCCTGCGGGCTGCGGTGCGCGAGCAGATCCTGGAGAGCGACTGGCTCGGCTCGAAGGACATGGCCATGCAGATGGTCTACGACTTCGAGCACGGCGTGACGTACCGCTCCGAGTGCTCGTGCGGAGCGTCCCAGGACCACGACGACCAGAGCGCCGCCTACACCTGGGAGTTCTACAAGCACCCCGTCAGCCGACTGGACGGCGAGCACAAGGTCACGGTTCGCGAGACGGGCGGCTTCGCTTTCTCCGACGTCGGCGACTGGTCCATCCACAAGCTGAACTACCACTTCGTCTACCAGTGCCACGCCCTCGTGTGGGCCGTCGGCCAGTACGACGCCGCGCTTAAGGCGGTGGCGGCGTGAAGCGCCCGATCCTGCGTCTGATCGCCGAGGCTGCCGTCTCTGGTGTCGCTGGTGGCCTGGTCGCGAATGGCGTCTGGCTTGCGGCCACGGGCGATGTCCCGTCGCTAATGACGACGCTGCTGCTGTCGGAGGCGGTCACCACGGCGTGGTCGCTCTGGCGAGCAGCCCGGTTCCGCCGCAAGTGGCAGACGGTCCTCGCCTCCTACAGCCTGCCCGCGCTCGGCGAGGGGATCGACATCCCGGGCCGACCGCCCCTCGACGAGGAGGGCGAGCGATGACCCTCGACGAGCGCCGCGTGAAGGCGGCTGAGGCGGCAGCCCGGAATGTGCCGCGGAACCCGAACCCGCTGTGCCGGGACTTCCAGCAGCAGCCCGAGCCGTCCGCGTTCTGGTGCGCCAACTGCCACTGGAACAAGCCGATGCATGACGACGAGGTAGTGCGAGCCGCGATCGCTGAAGCGCTGAAGTGCCTGCCTGAGGAGGCGGCGTCATGACCGTCCCCATCCACCGCCTGGACGTGCCGCTGGCGGACATCGAGGCGCACATGGCCCGGCAGAAGCTGATCGCCTTCCTGTGGGTCGCGCGTGTGCAGTCCGACGAGCCGTCGGACCAGATCGCCTACGCCCTCGACGCCTGGCTCGTCGAGCACCCCGAGGCGCCCATCGCGACCGACGCCGACTATCCGGCCTGGGCCGCCGCGCTGGCCGCATCCCCCACCTACTTCCGCGCCAAGGAGGCCGCGTCGTGACTGCCCAGTTCTACGGCGGTATCGCCCTCGATCTGCTCGACGGCCCGATCCGCACCGAGTACTCGACCGGCTCAAACGGCAGGCCGACCGCGCGTCTCGTCCTCGGCGAAGGCACCCAGTCGATCGCCGTCACCGTCACCCGCTCCGACTCGACCGTGCTCGCCGAGCTCCAGGAGGCGGTCGCTGAACTCGCCGCCTGGGTGAAGCGGCAGGAGCAGCTGCGCCGGCTGCCGGAGGTGGCGTGATGACCAGCCTCCTCGACGGCATCGAGATCGACCTCGACCGTGTGCAGGTCGCCCTGGACGGGTCCCGCTGGCTGTGGACGTTCGAGCACACCGAAGGCGGCGAGCCGCTGATGCTGCGCATCGACGTGGCCGGCGCCGCAATCCTGCCGCTGCCCGACGTGTACATCGCCCACGGCCCGCTCACACCCGAGCGGCAGCCCGTCACCGCCGCCCAGTACCGGCAAGTCCTGGAGGCGGCGTGATGGCTGAGCTGACCACTGCCTGCCCCGACTGCCGGGAGATGGCCGCGAACCGGGCCTGGGTGCTGCGAGCTATCGGCCACGACGAGTGCGTCAAGACGATCCGCGCCGAGCAGCTGGCGGCCTGCACGTTCTGGATCCGCATCAACCCGCAGGGCTGCGTGGTGGGTTCGGCGCTGGGCGAGTACGTCGGCCCGCTCGCCGAGGACGCCCACAAGGAGTTCACGCCGAAGGTCGCCGACCGGCGGCGCGAGGCGGCGGAGGGCTACCGGCATGAGCTCGTCGGCCATGCCGAGTGGAAGCAGCGCGCCGAGCTGTGTCTGCGCGGCAAGTGCCAGCACCGGACGGAGGTCTCGTGATGGGCGCCCGTGAGGTCGAGACGGTGGGCCTCGGCGCCGTCAACGTCACCGCAGCCCAGCAGCGCGCCGCGGCCGTCCACGTCGCCGACCGGATCGCCGCCGAACACCCGCACCCGCTCGACGACGTGATGCCGCGACTGGCGGGCCGGCAGTTGGCCGCCGACCCGGTCATCGCAGCCGGCGTGCGGGAGCTCCTCGCCGCGCTCGGCCTGCTCGGGAGGCCGTCGTGACCGCCCCGGCGCCCGTACTGCCGCTGTCGCCGGTGACCCGCTTCCTGGACGCCCTGTGTCGCCTCGCGATCCACCTGCTCAGCGTCGTTGAGGTCCAGCTCGAAGCCGAGCTCATCACCGCCACCGCCGCCAACCAGCAACTCAAGGAGGGGCCGTAATGCCCGAGAAGACCATCGAGATCGGCGACCCCCGCCTGCCTGATCGCTTTTGGTCCAGGGTCTCGGTACAGATGAACGGATGCTGGCTGTGGACTGGCCCCCCGGACAAGGACGGCTATGGGACGTTCAGCCGGAACGGCCGAAACCAGCGGGTGCACCGGGTGTCATACGAGTTCTTGGTCGGTTCAATACCAGACGGCCTAGAGATGGATCACTTGTGCCACACGCGCGACAAGTCATGTGACGGTTCGGATTGCAAGCACCGCGGGTGCGTCAATCCATCGCACCTGGAGCCCGTAACTAGGGCTGAGAACAACCGTCGCAACAGGAGCGCAGCGACCCTCAATGCCACCAAGACGCATTGCCCGGCGGGCCACGCCTACAACGCCGTAAACACGTACATCCACGGCGGAACGCGTCACTGCAGGCCCTGCAACCGGGCGAATGTAGCGAAGTACAAGGCCCGCAAGCTCGCTGAGCGGTCGGGGGTGGCGAGGTGAGCATCACGGATCACATCCCCGGCCTGAAGGGCAACGGCCGGCGCCGCGCCGTCGACAAGCTGGCCGAGCTGGAGGCGGAGATCCGGAAGCTGTTCACCCGGCAGATGGCCGCCGACGACTTCTTCGCGATCCTCATGAACGACGTCGTCACCACCAACGCCGCCCTCGAGCGGGAGCGGGAGTTCCGAGGCGAGGCCGAAGAGGCTGCCGCGCAGATGCGGATGGAACGCGACGAGTGGCGGGACCGCGCGCTGGAACTACAGGCCCGCTTCGGCCCCCAGCTCGCCGCCGAAGCCAACGCCAACCGCATCGACGTACCGCCCATGGTGCGCGACACCACGGCGATCGAGGACCAGGCCACCGGGCCGATCTACGTGCGGACGCTCCAGGAAGCCGCAGCCGCCGGACACCTCGGACCCGTCACCGACCCCGGCCACATCACCACCCACTGACCAACAACCCCACATACGCGGTGTCGAGCGCCTTCCCCCAAGCGCTCCACCGCAGCCGAGGCCCCGCCTCCCCCTCCCCCCGGCGGAGGCGGGGCCCGGCACCCCACACCCGAAACGGAGAACCATGAGCACCAACAGCCCCACGAGGCAGGCACCGCCGCTCTGCTTCGTCGACACCGAGACGACCGGCCTCGACCCGCGCAAGCACGACGTGTGGGAGATCGCCGTCATCCGCCGCCGCGAGGACGGCGTGGACGTCGAGTACGTCTGGCAGATCCGCCCCGACCTCACCACCGCGGACCCCGAGGCCCTGAAGATCGGCCGCTTCGAGGAGCGGTTCGCCGTCCCGGACGGATGGGACGCCATCGAGTTCATGAAGTCCGGGACGCCGTTCCGGTCCCTGATCCCGGAGATGCTGTTCGACCTGCAGGAGGCACTGTCGGGCGCGGTGGTGATCGGCTCGAACCCCGGCTTCGACGTGGCGTTCCTGACGAAGCTGCTCCAAGCCCACGGCCGCAAGCTGCCCTGGCACTACCGACCCATCGACATCGCCACCCTCGCGGTCGGCGCCCTGTACGGGCGGGCGTCCGAGTGGACCCGCAAGGACTGCGACGCCACCTGGTACAGCAAGGTCGCCAAGGCGGTCGGCTGGCCGTGGAAGTCCTACGACGTCTCCCGGCACGTCGAAGTCGAGCCGCCAGCCAAGGACGTGGCGCACACCGCGCTGGGTGACGCCCGCTGGGCCCGCGACGTGTTCGACGCCGTCACCAAGCCAGACGCCTTCTACACCGCGTCCGACGAGCAGCTGGCACAAATGGCGGGCGAAGCCCTCTCGCGCACACACGGGGGCCAGCAGTGACCGCCACCGTCGAGGTCGAGCCCGGCCTGTACGACATCCCCGCCGAGCTCTACCACAGCGACCCGATCCCTGGCGGCAGCCTCTCCTCGACCGGCGCACGGCGCATCACCGACTGCCCGGCCCGCTTCAAGTACTTCCTCGACAACCCCGAGCCCTACAAGCCCGAGTTCGAGTTCGGCACCGCCGCGCACACCGTCATCCTCGGCAACGGCCCCGAGCTGGTCGTCGTCGACGAGAAGCGCTGGGACACCAACGAGATCAAGGCCCGGGTCGCAGCCATCCGGGAAGCCGGCAACGTACCCCTCAAGCCGGAAGCCCGCCAGCGCATCGACGACATGGCCGAGGCCCTGTCGAACCACCCCGAAGCCTCCGACCTGCTCACCCCGGGCAGCGGCCTCGCCGAACAGTCGATCTTCTGGGAAGAAGGCGGGATCTGGCGACGCAGCCGGTTCGACTGGCTTCGCCCCGAGGAGATCGTCGACTACAAGTCGGCCCGGTCCGTGCACCCCGACTACCTGCAGAAGGCCGTGCAGGACTACGGCTACCACCAACAGGACGACTTCTACCGGCGCGGCGCCATCCACCTCGGGCTCATCCCGCCGAGCGGCTCCTTCAAGTTCATCTTCCAGGAGAAGCAGCCGCCCTACCTGGTGAGCGTCGTCGAGCTGGACTTCCCCGCCCGGGTGATTGGCGGCGAACTCAACGACCGCGCCATCTACGCCTACGCCATGGGCCGGGAGACCGGCTACTGGCCCGCCTACAGCGAAGGCACCACCTACATCTCGCTCCCCCCGTGGGTCGAGCGCAAGTACGCCGAGGAGAACTCGTGACCCAGCTCCCGCCGCCCGTCCGCACCGGCCGCCCCGCCGCCGAACAGAACGGCAACGCCGAACAGTTCGCGTTCCGACCCGCCAGCAAGGCCGGCCGCAAGGCGCGCCTGTCCATCCAGGGCATGTCTGGCTCCGGCAAGACCTGGACCGGCCTCGGCATCTGCCACGGCCTGTCCGAGGGCCGCAAGTTCGCCGTCATCGACACCGAGAAGGGGGCCGCCAGCCTCTACGCCGGGATCGGCGGCATCCAGTTCGACACGCTCGCCATGGACCGCTACGACCCCCGCGACCTGGCCCGCGCCCTGGAAGCTGCCGCCCAGGCTGGCTACCCGACCGTCTTCGTCGACAGCCTCTCCCACTTCTGGAAGGGCACCGACGGCACCCTCGAACAGGTCGAGAAGGCCAAGGCCAAGTACGGCGGCAACAAGTTCGCCGGGTGGAAAGACGGCACGCCCATGCAGAACGACATGGTCGCCGCGATCCTCGCCTACCCCGGCCACGTCGTCGCCTCGATGCGCTCCTACACCGAGTGGGTGCTGGAGAACGGCAAGCCGCAGCGGGTCGGAATGCGGCCCGAGCAGCGCAAGGGCATCGAGTACGAGTTCGACGTCGCCGTGTCCATGGACATCGACAACACGCTCGAAGTCCTCAAGTCCCGCTGCCCGGCCCTGAACCGCAAGGTCATCCCGCGCCCACAGGGAGCCCGCGACATCGCCGGCCCGCTCCTCGCCTGGCTGAACACCAACCCCCAGCCCGAGGCCGAGGCCGAACCCACCGAGCAGTAGCCCGCACACGCGAACGGCCGCCCGCGGGCGAATCGCGGGCGGCCACCCCAAGGAGACCACAGCCATGAAGGCACTCACCATCCGCCAGCCCTGGGCCGACGCAATCGCCCACCAGTCGAAGCGCGTCGAAAACCGCACCTGGAAGACCGCCTACCGCGGCCCCTTCCTCATCCACGCCGGGGCCGCGCACGACCCGCACGCTGTCATCTACGGGCCCCGCCCCGACGTCCGCTCCGCAGTCCTCGCGATCGCCAACATCGCCGACTGCCACTGGTCCGACGACGGCCAGTGCTGCGGACCCTGGGGCGAGGAGCGCGTCTACCACTGGACCCTCACCGAGGTCCGGGCCCTGCCGCATCCCATCGCCCGCAAGGGCCGCCTCGGACTGTGGACCGCGCCCGACGACATCGTCACCGACGTCATCTTCCAGCTGCAGGCGGTGACCCGATGACCCGCCGCCTGTCGGTCACCGAGCGTCTCGCCGCCGACGAGAAGAACCTCCTCCTCGACGACATCGTGCGCCAGTCCGAATGGTCGCAGTTCCTCGTCGAACAGGCCGTCCTCCACTTCGGCCTCGACCACCAGCAGTTCTCGTGCAACGACCTGCGAGACGTCCTCCCCGAGCTCGGCCACGGCTTCCTCGGCGCCGCCATCAACGCACTCCGCAACGCGGGCGTGATCGAGCACGCCGGGCAGATGGTGCCGTCCACCCAGGCCAACACCCACGGGCACCGGATCGCCGTCTGGCAGCTGACCGGCAAGGGCTACGGAATCGCCTGCGCCAGGCGCACCGCCGGCCGCGTCAAGGCCCGCATCGAGCAGCAGAAGGCGGCGTGATGGACCGCCTCAACCACCTCAACCTCGGCTGGCTGTACCTCGGCCTCGTCGCCGCCGGAGCCCTGGGTGGCGGCCTGTTCGCCGCCGTCACCTGCCTCATCGACTGGGCCCGCGGGAGGCGGACGTGAGCGACACCGCCGCAAACGCCCTCATCGCCGCACCCGTGTTCGTCGTCGGCATCAGCCTCGCCATCTGGCAGGCCCGGCAACCCGCACGCGCCCGACGCCACGGCATCCGCCGCCTCGAAAGCTACGCCAACCACCCCGCCAACCGCACCCGGAAGGAGGACCGGCCGTGACCACCGCCGTCCGCGAAGCCCCCCACCACAACAACACCGTGTGCGTGAAGCTCTACGGCTGCCAACTCCCCGAATGCCGGACCCGCTTCAACGAACGCCGCCGCGCCATCGCCACCGGCACCCTCCAGCCCACCCGAGTCCTCGTCGACGCAACACCCGTCCGGCAGCACATCCTGAACCTGCAGGAAGCAGGCATGAGCATCACCTGCATCGCCCGCCTGGCAGGAGTCGCCCACACCACCGTCTGCACCTTCGTCAACGGCCGGCCAGCCAACAAGCGGGGACGCCAGCAGCAGACCACCCCCGACACCGCAGCGAAGATCCTCACCGTTCGCCCACTGAGCGCCGTCGGTGCACTCCGCCGAATCCAAGCCCTCACGGCCGCCGGATGGCCCAACCGCAGGATCGCCGCCCGCTCGGGAGTGTCCCTCAACTGGATCACCGTCCTGCGGCCTGACTCCGCGATCCTGACCACCAAAGCCGAAGAGATCGTCGCCATCTACGACGAACTGCGGCACCTCGTGCCCGAGGAAAACGGCGTCTGGCCCGGCCACGCAGAACAGGTCCGGAAGCGCGCCAAAGCCAACCGCTGGCCCGACGCCGCCTACTGGGACGAACACGCCGACGACCTCGAAGACCCGCACTTCGAGCCGATGTACGGCGTCACCCGCCGCCTGATCGTCGCCCAAGACGCGCACTGGCTGATGACCACCAACGGGCTCAACCGGGAGACCGCCGCCGCCCGCCTCGGAATCAGCAAGGCCTACATCGACCACGCCTTCCGCGACCACCCCGAGTACGCGGTGGAGGTGGCGGCGTGAACTACACCGGCTCCGTACCCGACACCACCAGCCGTAACAGCGACTGGCGAACCGCCGCAGCCTGCCGGGAAGAAGACCCGGAACTCTTCTTCCCGAAAGGCGCCGACGGGCCCTGGCTCCTCGTCATCGAGGAGGCCAAGGCCGTCTGCCGCCGCTGCCCGGTCGTCGACGCCTGCCTGCAATTCGCCCTCGACGAAGGCATCCCCTCCGGCATCTTCGGCGGCCTCACCGACACCGAACGCCAGGGCCTGCGCCGCTCCGTCCGCCGCGGCACCACCGCCCCCGAAAACGTCGAAGACAAGGCAGCCCAAGCCCGGCAGCCCCGCCGCGAACGCACCATGCAAACCGTCTTCGAAGACAACACCGTCCGCCTCTTCGACGGCCACCTCGCCTGGACCGCCGGCGAAAAAACCAGCATCAACGGGCGCAGCTACACACCCAAGCAGATCGCCTTCACCGCCGGCCGCGGACGCCGCCCCGAAGGGCCGGTGATCTCCGACTGCGGGATGAAGGACTGCGTGCTGCCGGCGCATCTGACGGACCAGCGGGAGCGCGGCTACTGCGGCACCCGGGCCGGCTACCTGCGGCACATCAAGGAGGGGACGGAGCCCTGCGGGCTGTGCCGGAAGGCGAACACGGATGCCCACAACCGGCTGCTCCGCACCGGCACCACCAAACAGCTCGCCGCGTGACCGCCCACCGCCAGCCGCGCGCCGGACCCTGACCCGCCAACAACCCGCACACGACAAAGCCCCGCCAGAAGGCGGGGCCGGAGGAGAGGAAGAGCGATGAGGTCAGGAAATGTCGTCGTCAGGCTTACGCCGACGCACCTTCACGGTCCGCTGCTTCACCGTGGCCTCGGCGAGGAGCTCCTCGTAGAGGTCGGCGTCCCGTTCCTTCAGCAGGTCGGCGAGCCGGCGCAGGATTTTCGCCTGCTCGTAGTCGGCGACGGAGACGAGGACCGCCTGCGGTGTCTCTCGGCGAGTGAGGACGACGGGCGCGCCAAGGATGCGCACCTCGGCGATGACCTCGGTCATGTTCGCGCGGACGTCAGAGACGCCCATCTGTCGTGCCTTCCTCTCGCTCATGCGACCAGGATACACATCAGCCCTGTTGTAATCTCCGTCGCGTTGTACAATTCAGGGGCGAGCGAAGCCCTAGCGCCACAGGCCACGTCGCCCCCATGAGGGCTGTCCCGAAACAGCGACTGACCAGCAGAGACACCCTCCCGAAGGAAGTATTCCGTGAGTACTGAGGCCGTCACCTGGGCCATGGACCACGCGCCCATGCCACGCACCGAGAAGGGGAAGCCGGACACGACTGCCCGGCACGTCCTTCAGGCGCTCGCTGAGCACGCGAGTCCTACCGGCACCGACGCGCACCCCTCGGTGCTCCGAATCCAGTACCGCACCGGCTACGACCGGGCCACCGTTCAGCGCGCCCTACGCCGGCTGGAGAAGGTCAACCTGATCTTCAAGGACGGCACCAAGGAAGGACGCACCCGCTACAGGCTGGCAATGGAGCTGTACCGCCCGGCGACGGACTGGAGCGACCTCGAGAGGGAGGAGGACGAGTTCCGGGCCGCTGCTGCCGAGCGGAAGAGGCGGTCCCGCTCGAAGCGTGTCACGCACGCAGAGTCCGTGACAGTCACGGACGGAGAAGGCGTGACTGTCACGCACGCAGAGTCCGTGACCGACGAATGTCACGCACTTAAAGTCCGTTCGTCACGCACGGAACGCAGCCCTAACCACCCACAACCGTCCTACAAACAACTACCTAAAGACTCTTCTCCCGCGGCCGACCGCGAAGAGCCGCAGACCTCCGCCGCCCCGGTCCATGCCAAGAGCAGCAGCGAGAAGACCGACCAGCACCTCACCGCCTTCGGTGCCTTCTGGAGCAACTACCCGAAGAAGCGCGACCGCGAGGCCGCCAAGAAGTCGTGGATCGCCGCCGTTGAGCGCGGCGTAGAGCCCAAGCACATGGTCGACGCCGCCCAGGCCTACGCCCGCGAGCGCTTTGGCCAAGACCCCAAGTACACGAAGTTCCCGGCCAAGTGGCTCGACAACGGCTGCTACGACGACGAACCCGACCCGCAGCCCGGCCCCCAGCTCCGCGCTGTCGCCGGCGGCTACGAGCCGTACCGCAACCCCACCGACCAATCCGCCTACGACGAGGACTTCTGACCCATGCAGCCGATCCCGCCCCTCAACCCGAAGCAGCACCAGCTCGAGGAACTCCTCGCCGCCCGCGACATCGACCTCAACTGGCTCAACAACGAGGACGGCGGTCCCTACAGCGCCCCGAACCTGGCCCGCTGGTCCATCCTTCAGGCCGCCAAAGTAGTCCCGTACCACTACGCCGCCGCAGTCGCCGACCACCCGGATGTCCTGCAGTGGCTTGCCGAGCTGAAGGCGACCGCCATCGAGCGGCAGGCCGCCCGGGGCAGCGCTATCGCCGCCGTCGACCACGGCCGGTCGCTGATCCTGCTCGGCCCGACCGGCACCGGAAAGACCTACCAGGCGTATGCCGCGATCCGGGAGCTCGCCGTCACCGGCGTCTCGGCCCGGTGGGTCGTCACGACCGCCGCCGACATGTACGCGGCTCTGCGACCCCGCCACGGGGTCGACTCGGAGACGGAGTTCCGTCGTTTCCGCAGCGCGTCGATCCTCCTCGTCGACGACTTGGGGGCGAGCAAGGTCACCGAGTTCACCGAGGAGATCAACTTTCGGCTCATCAACTGGCGGTACGAGCACCGGCTGCCGACGTTGTTCACATCCAACGCCCTGCCGAAGGAGCTCACCGAGCGGCTGGGTGAGCGCGTGACCTCCCGGATCGGCCAGATGTGCCAGCGCGTGTCGATGAAGGGGCACGACCGCCGCCGTGGGGCTGCTGCGTGAACGACTTCGACGAGTCTGAGGAGTTCGAGCCCGGCGGCTTCGGGCCCCTGCCGCGCGACCTTGAGGCGGAGCGGTCGGTCCTAGGCAGCATGCTTCTGTCGAAGAACGTCATCGACCTGATGGTCGCGACTCTCAAGCCGGAGGCGTTTTCGCAGCCGCACCATGCGGTGATCTTCGCGACGATCACTGGGTTGTATGGGCGCAGCACGAAAATCGACCCGATCACGGTGGGGGAGGAGCTCGCCACCAACGGCGACCTCGCCAAGGTCGGCGGCTCCAGCTACCTCCACCAGCTCGTCCAGGCCGTTCCCAGCGTCGCCCACGCTGAAGAACACGCCGAGATCATCCGGAAGAAGGCCAGGCTCCGCGCGGTCATCGAAGCGTCCAACCGTGCAGCCGCCCGCGCCTACGCCCAGCAGGACGACGCCGACGACATCCTCGACGACGCCATGGCCGACCTTCAGGGCGCCGCAGATGGCACCGGGCAAGCCGAACTCAAACTGGCCGTCAGCGACCGGTGGGCCGGTTTCCTTGACGAGCTCGAGGCCGGCAAAGACCCGCGGGCCCTCGACACGCCGTGGCGCGACCTCAACGACGTCGTCGAACTCAAGCCCGGCCAGCTGGTCGTTGTCGGCGCCGCAACGGGCGGCGGCAAGTCCCTGTTCGGCATGAACCTCGCCTCCCACGTTGCGTTCAAGCACAGCAAGCCCGCCCTCGTCGCCTCCATGGAAATGGGCGGCAGTGAACTCATGGCCCGCCTCGTTGCCGCCGAAGCCGGCGTCGACCTCGACCGGCTGGTCCGCCGAAAGCTCAACGACCACGACTGGGCCAATGTCATCAAGGTCAACGAGCTGATGGGGACCGCCGAGAACTTCATCCTCGACGACTCCGCCAACCTCACCCTGTCCAAGATCCGGGCCCGCCTGCGGTGGATGGCCAGCCAGGGAAAGCCCGCGGCGATCGTCGTCGCCGACTACCTGCAGTTGATGGGCTCCGAAGGTGAAGGCAGCAAGAACCGGGCCCAGGAAGTCGCCGACATCAGCCGCGGCCTGAAGGTCATGGCGATGGAGTTCGAGATTCCCATCGTCGCCCTCGCCCAGTTCAACCGCGGATCCGTCGGCCGGCAGCCACTGGCCACCGACTTCAAAGACTCCTCGTCGATCGAGCAGGACTCCAACGTGATCCTCCTGCTGCATCGGCCGCTCGCCGAGGACGGCACCGACACGGGGCCGCGCGCCGGAGAGATCGACGTGATCGTCGCCAAGAACCGCAACGGCGCCAACGGCCGCATCATCCCGCTGATCTTCCAGGGCCACTACGCCCGCCTCGCCAACTACCAGCACGGCTAGCCGAAAGGAACCCTGATGATCACCTGGCCCGAACTTGTCGCCGCGGAACCGCGGCTGGCCGAACTCGAAACCGAGGTACGCGCGGAGGCGGCCAAGGCGGAGACCGACCCGATGTGGTCGTTCTCGATCTACTGGTCGTACACCCTGCGCCCCGCAATCAAGCCGCTCGTCGGCTGGGAGCGCGACACCGGCGCCCATCCCCGCCTCGAATCCGAAGAGGCCTGGCACGCCACCATCAGCTACCTCATCGGCCTGCTCCCCGCAGGCGAAGGGGCGTGGGCGACGTGAACGACCTCAGCGTCGAGGAGATCGCCGAACTCCGGAAAGACCCCGCCAGCTTCCGCGACTACCTCCGCCACATCACCGGCCGTCAAGTCCAGGCCGAGCCCGAGCCGGCCCGCCTCGCCGCGGTCCCGGACCCCGGCTACCGGATCGCCCACGTCGGCGGCTGGCCCCTCGGCACCGCCGCCACCGGCCCCACCCCGCCGCCCGACACGTGCACGTGCGCCAAGTGCGGCGGCAATCCCGCCAGCCGCGCAACTCACCGATCGATCGGAGACGTCGCATGACCGAGATCAACGACCACGAGCCCCAGCAGTTCTACTGGGACGCCGAGACCGAGCACTGCCCGCACAAGCCGATCCCCGAGCGGTACACCGACGCCTGGGACGAGTGGATGACGCTGGGCCACCAACCCTACGACGACGGCGTCCTCTGCCTCGACGCCCCGGCCGGCACCGGCTGCCCGGCCTGCACCGCCGAACTCGGCGACATGATCGCCTGGTCGGCCTGCCGGAACCGCGACCACGCTCGTGCCCGGCAGATCCCCGGCGAACCGCAGCACCGCCCCGTGGCCGCCGATGTGGCCGGCCTGGAGTGCTGGGAGCGGGAGTGCGACGAGTACTTCTCCGACGACGGCGACGAGATCCCCGGCAAGGAGACCTGCTCGCACGTGCGGCGGACGGAGATCTGCGAGGCCTGCTCCGAGCCGGGCGCCGCCGAGGACTACCCGGCTGTCGTCAATTGGACGGACTGCGCCAAGCGGGCCAGGACTGAGGCGGGCGCCGCATGAGCCGCCGCCGCAAGCCCACCGTCCGCGTCCACCACCGCCCCACCGGCTGGGTGCTGCCCGACTTCACCGACCTGGCGGACTGCACCACCAACTACCGCCGCCAGCAGGAGGGCCGCCCCGAGTGCACCGCGACCGCCGTCTGGAAGGTCGTCGAGGACCACGGCATGCACCTCACGATCGGCTTCTACTGCGACGCCGACCTGCCTGCCGAGCACCGGTCGGCCGCCTGATGCCCCGCCGCTGGCGGCCCCCGCACCCGCCGCGCACGATCCACCCGCCCCGCCCCTGCCCGACCGGCCGGCCGCGGTTCGGCTCGGAGGCCCACGCCCGGGCCGCCCTGCTGCACGGCATGGGTGTCACCGGCTGGACCGTGACCGCCTGCGGCCTGTGCGACGGCTTCCACCACCAGCCCGCCGACACGGCCCGCGCACGTTGAACCTCGACCCGCACCCAGCCCGCCAGTCAGGAAGGACCACCATGACCAGCACAAACCCGCCCACCGACCAGCAGCTCAACGACATCGAAGCCCGCGCCACCGCCGCCACCGACGGGCCCTGGTGCACCGACAGTTGGGAGATCTACCAGGGCACCGAGTACGAGCCCGGCCTGTCCCTGTGGACCGGTGAGACCTGCCGGGGCACGGGCAGCCTGGAGCAGGACCGGGCGGACGCCGCGTTCGTCGCCCACGCCCGGACGGACGTGCCCGCGCTGCTCGCCGAAGTCCGCCGCCTCCGTGCCGAACTCGCCCGCGAGGAGCGTCTGCACGGCGAGACCATCGACGACCGCGATCAGGCCCAGGAGATCGCCGACAAGCTGGCCTACGCCGTCGCCCCGATCGAGGTGATCGGCGAGCACTCGTCGATGAACTGCCCGTGGACCAACGCCTACGAGCTGATCACGCCCGCGGCCGACGTGGACAAGCTGCGCGCAGAGCTCGCCGCCGCCAGGAAACCCCACACCCCACGGATCTGCGAGTGCGGCCACACCGTCCACACCCACACCGCCCCGGCCCCGCACTCCTGCTTCGCCTACGGCCAGACCTGCCAGTGCCCGGCGTACCGGCAGATGTCCCACGAGGACGCGCTCGCGCACCAGAAGCGCAAGCAGGCCGAGTACGCCGCCCGTCCGTCTGCCTGATCCGCCAGCCCACCCCACCACCCGAAGAGGACACCGTGACCGACATCCACAACCCCACCGACTGGTCCGACTTCGACTTCCTGGAGTTCGAAGCCTTCGTCAGCAAGGTCGAGAACGAGGGCTTCACCTACGCAGCCGAGAACTACGGCCCGAACTTCGAGTCCCCGGAA
>NZ_DATCVQ010000535.1:0-2209 GCF_036566765.1 Streptomyces sp. | reverse complement strand
CGATGGTCGGGGCGTAGGAGCGCTCGTTGTCGTTGACGACGATGACGAGCGGGCGGTCCTTGGCGGCGGCGATGTTGTTCAGCGCCTCCCAGGCCATGCCGCCGGTGAGCGCGCCGTCGCCGATGACGGCGACGACGTGGTGCGGGCGGCCGAGCACCTCGTTCGCCTTGGCGAGGCCGTCGGCCCAGCCGAGGACGGTGGAGGCGTGCGAGTTCTCGATGACGTCGTGCTCGGACTCCTCCCGGGAGGGATAGCCGGACAGACCGCCCTTGCCGCGGAGCTTGGAGAAGTCCTGGCGTCCGGTGAGGAGCTTGTGGACGTAGCTCTGGTGGCCGGTGTCCCAGAGGACTTTGTCCTGCGGGGAGTCGAAGGCCCGGTGCAGGGCGAGGGAGAGCTCCACCACCCCGAGGTTGGGTCCCAGATGGCCGCCGGTCCTGGCCACGGCCCGGATCAGGAAGGTACGGATCTCCTCGGCCAGTTCGTCGAGTTGCGGGACGGTCAGCGGCCACAGGTCGCGCGGTCCCCGGATGGTCTCCAGAATCGTCATGCTCGGCCCCCTCTCGGATCCTGTTCGGCCGCTAGGCCGGCGGTCACGGCCGCGCGGTCCGGCGGCCGCCCCCGCGTCCGCCGTGGCGGCGGCGGGGGCGTCCCGTCACGTCACCCGCGGTTTTTCTGGGTGACGGTCTCGCGGGCCGCGCGCAGGGACTCCTTGAGCGAGCCCATGGTGGCGAGGACAGCGGTGGGCTCGTAGCCGCAGTGGGCCATGCAGTTGGCGCAGCGCGGGTCCTTGCCACGGCCGTACTTGTCCCAGTCGGTGTCCTCGATGAGCTCCCGGTACGTCGGCACGTATCCGTCGCTCATCAGGTAGCAGGGGCGCTGCCAGCCGAACAGGGAGTAGTTCGGGATCGCCCAGGCCGTGCACGGGAAGTCGGCCTTGCCCTCCAGGAAGTCCAGGAAGAGCGGCGAGTGGTTGAGCCGCCAGCGGCGCCGGTTGCCGCCGGCGAAGGCCTTCTTGAACAGCTCGCGGGTCTGCTCGACGCCGAGGAAGTGCTCCTGGTCGGGGGCCTTCTCGTAGGCGTACGCGGGCGAGATCATCATCTCGTCGACCTGGAGGTCGTCGTTGAGGTAGTTCAGCACCTCGATGATGGTCTGCGGGGTGTCGGTGTTGAAGAAGGTCGAGTTGGTGGTGACCCGGAAGCCGTGCCGCTTGGCCTCCTTGATCGCCGCCACCGCCTCGTCGAACACGCCCTCCTTGGCCACCGACTCGTCGTGCCGCTCGCGCAGCCCGTCGATGTGGACTGCGAAGGCGAAGTACGGGGAGGGGGTGAAGTTCTCCAGCTTCTTGCGCAGCAGCAGGGCGTTGGTGCACAGGAAGACGTACTTCTTCTTCGCCACCAACTGGCGCACGATCTCGTCGATCTGAGGGTGCATCAGCGGCTCGCCGCCGGCGATGGAGACCATCGGGGCGCCGGACTCGAGGACCGCGCCGACCGCCTGTGCGACGGGCATGCGCTGCTTGAGGACGCCCGCCGGGTGCTGGATCTTCCCGCAGCCCTCGCACTTCAGGTTGCAGGCGTACAACGGCTCCAGTTCCACGATCAGCGGGAACTTGTCGCGCTTGCGGAGCTTCTGTTCGAAGAGGTAGGTCCCGACCCGGATGGACTGACGGAGCGGCATGGCCATACTCGCTCACCTCCTGGGGAGCAGCAAAGAACGGTGCCATTCGAAGAATGCGGGAAGGACGGCACGAAGAACACGGAAGGCTGATATTCCCCCGCGTACCGTGCCGATCCGGACCAGCTCATGCTCTGGAGCGTCCACGACCACTCGGACGGCCGCAACCGGACGGGGTCCGGCGGCCAGCGCGGTACGGAGCGTGGCGGCGGACTCCATGTCGACCGCGATCGCCCCGCCGGCCAGCAGCTCGGCCCGCTCGTGACCGCGTACGACGTGGTCGGAGCCGGTCAGCGGGCCGGTGTGGACGGTGCGCCCGGGCAGCGCCCGGACCAGGGCCTTCACCAGCAGCTCGGTGCCGGTGCACGGCGTGTCGCCGTCCGGGCCGCGGGTCTCCTCGGCGACGACCAGGTCCCCGGGGTGCATCCCGGGGGCGAGGCCGGCGCAGAAGCCGGAGGCGAGCACGGCGGCGTCGCGCCAGGGCTCGCGCTCCAGGTGCCGGGCGACGGCGCGGCGGGCGTGCGCCGGGCCCATG
>NZ_DATCVQ010000534.1:0-6577 GCF_036566765.1 Streptomyces sp. | reverse complement strand
TTCGTGAGGATGCTTCGTGGAAGGGCGACGTGATGCCCGCCACATACGATACGATTCGGTTCCGTATCGAAACTCCGCGTCCTACGCTCTGACCGTTACGAGTCTGCCCCGTATCGTATTTGCGATGCGGGTGAGCCGGGGGGAGAACCGGACCACATGGAACCGCACGAGAACACCGGACATCCGAGGCGGTGGGGGATCCTCGGCGTGCTGGTGATCAGCCTGCTCGTCGTCGTCCTCGACAACACGATCCTCAACGTCGCCCTGCGCACCCTGGCCGACCCGGTGCACGGCCTCGGGGCCAGCCAGGGCGAGCTGGAGTGGTCGATCAACTCCTACACGCTGGTCTTCGCCGGACTGCTCTTCACCTTCGGCGTCCTCGGCGACCGCTTCGGCCGTCGCCGGTTCCTGCTGATCGGGCTGGTGCTCTTCGGCCTGGCCTCGCTGCTGTCCGCGTACGCGCAGGACCCGGGCCAGCTGATTGCGGCCCGTGCCCTGATGGGGATCGGCGGCGCGGCGATCATGCCGGTCACCCTGTCGATCATCTCGAACGTCTTCGACCCCCGGGAGCGCGGCCGGGCGATCGGCGTCTGGGCCGGCGCGGTCGGCCTCGCCGTGGCGATCGGCCCGATCCTCGGCGGCGCGCTGCTGGAGCACTACTGGTGGGGCTCGGTCTTCCTGATCAACGTGCCGGTGGTGGCGATCGGCGTGGTCCTGGTGGCGATGCTGGTGCCGGAGTCCCGCGATCCCAGCCCCGGCCGGGTCGACCTGCTCGGCGTGGTGCTCTCGGTGGTCGGCCTGGTCGCCCTGACGTACGGGATCATCGACGGCGGCGAGCACGGCTTCGACCGTCCGGTGGTGTGGGCGTCGATCGTCGGCGGCCTGGCGGTGCTGGCCTGGTTCATCGACCACGAGCGGCGCAGCGACCACCCGTCGCTGGACGTACGGCTGTTCCGGGTGCCGCGCTTCGCCGCCCCGGTGGCGATCGTCGGCCTGATCTTCTTCGCCGCCATGGGCGTCATGTTCTTCAGCTCGTTCTACCTGCAACTGGTCCGCGGTTACAGCCCGCTGCAGACCGGCCTGCTGTTTCTGCCGTTCGCCGGCGCCCAGCTGATCTTCGCGCCCCGTAGCGCCGCCATGGTCCGCCGGTACGGCGGCCGGGCGGTCGCCGTGGTCGGCCTCGGGCTGACCACCGTCGCGCTGGCCTCCTTCGCCTTCGTCGACGCGGACACCCCGATCTGGGTGGTGCTGGTGGTCTTCTTCCTCCAGGGCACCGGGATGGCCAACATCATGCCGCCGGCCACCGAGTCGATCATGTCGGCGCTGCCGCGGGAGAAGGCCGGTGTCGGCTCCGCGGTCAGCAACACCGTCCGGCAGGTCTCCGGTGCGCTGGGCGTGGCCGTGCTCGGCTCGGTCCTCTCCGCGGTCTACCGGGAGGACATCGCCTCGGCGGTCGACGGGCTGCCCGCCCCGGCCCGCGAGGCGGCCAACGAGTCCGTCTCCGGGGCGTACGCCGCGGCGGGTCAGTTGGGGTCGGCGGCGCCGAAGCTGATCGCGGCGGCCAACGACGCCTTCGTCTCGGCCATGCACTGGGCGGCGGCGCTCTCCGCGGTGGTGGCCGCCCTGGGCATCCTCATCGTGCTCCGCTGGATGCCCGGTCGTCCCGACGCCGGTGCCGGCCCGGCCGCCGCACCGGCGGTCGGAGAACCGGAGATGGCCGGAACCGCCTAGGTTCGGCGACAATGTCTGACATGACTCCCACCGCAGATGCTCCGCGGTCGCCCGGGCGACCGCGGAGCGTCCGCGCGGACGAGGCCATCATCGAGGCCACCCTCGACCTGCTCGCCGAGGGGAGCACGATCGAGGCGCTCTCGATCGAGGCCATCGCCTCCCGGGCCGGCGTCGGCAAGGCCACCATCTACCGGCGCTGGCCCGGCAAGGAGGAGCTCTTCGTCGACCTGCTGCGCTCCGTCGAGCCGCCGGATCCCGTGCTGCCCGGCACGTCCGCCCGTGACGACCTCGTCGCGCTCCTGGAGAGCCTGCGGCAGCGCGGACTGGCCAAGCGGACCTCCGCCCTCCTGCACAACGTGTTCTCGCAGATGCAGCTCTATCCGAAGCTGTGGGAGGCGTACCACGCCACCGTGATCGAACCGCGCCGCCGCATAGGCCTGGACGCCCTGCGCCGGGGCGTCGCGGCCGGCGAGATCCGGGCCGACGTCGACCTCGAACTCCTCAACGACCTGTTCGTCGGGCCTCTCCTGCTGCGCACCGTCATCCGCCCCGGCGCGACCCTGGAACCCGGTCTCCCCGAGCAGGTCGTCGACGCCGTCCTGGACGGTGTGCGCCCGAAGGGCTGACGTACATGCGTTCGATCGCCCGAATATCCGGGTTCTGTCACAGCTGTCCCACCCCGCGCCACCTGCAGGAACCCGCCACGCCGTTCCGTCGTCCTCGTGGCAGTACGGCGGACCCGTCATCGCCTACTGTCGACGTCGGGGCGCAGAGCGGCACAGCATGTGGCAAGGCAGTGAGGACGGCGTGATGGCGCGAGTGGACATGACGGAGACGGGGAACGGCGACGCGGCGGACGACCGCCCCGGCCCGCGGTTCCGGTCCCTCGGCCACACCCTGCGCCACGACCGGGGGATCTGGCGGCGAGGCATCGTGCTCGCCGCGGGCGCCGTGCTCCTGACGCTGCTGATGGTGTTCCACGCCGAGATCCCCAACCGCGTCGGCAACCTCGGCAGTCTCACCGAGACCTTCCTGCCCTGGCTGGGTCTGCTCGTCCCGGTGCTCCTGGTCCTCGGCCTGGTGCGCCGCTCCGCGACCGCGCTGATCGCCCTGCTGATCCCGGCGCTGGTCTGGCTCAACCTGTTCGGCGGGCTGCTCACCGACAAGTCGGGCGCGGGCGGCGACCTGACGCTCGCCAGCCACAACGTCAACGCCGACAACCCGGACCCCGAGGGCACCGCCCGCCGGCTCGCCGAGTCCGGCGCGGACGTGCTGGCCCTGGAGGAGCTCGCGCCGGACATGGTCAAGGTCTACGAGAAGGCCCTGGCCGCCGCGTACCCGCACCACGACGTCCAGGGCACGGTCGGGCTGTGGAGCAAGCACCCGATGAGCGACACCCGTCCCGTCGACATCCGGATGGGCTGGACCCGCGCCATGCGCTCCACGATCGCCGCCCCGCAGGGGAAGGTCGCCGTCTACGTCGCCCATCTGCCGTCCGTACGGGTCAGGATGGACGCCGGCTTCACCGCCGGCCAGCGCGACGGCAGCGCCGACCACCTCGGCGAGGCCATCGCCGACGAGCCGCTGAAGCGGGTGGTCCTGCTCGGCGACCTCAACGGCACCATGAACGACCGCTCGCTCAAGTCCGTGACGTCCCAGATGCGGTCCACCCAGGGCGCGGCGGGCGACGGATTCGGCTTCAGCTGGCCGGCCTCGTTCCCGATGGCCCGGATCGACCAGATCATGGTCAAGGGCGTCGAGCCGATGTCCTCCTGGACCCTGCCCCGCACGGACAGCGACCATCTGCCGGTCGCCGCCCGCGTGAAGCTCTGATCCTCCAGAGCCGGCGCTCCGTCAGGAGTGCTCCCGCCAGCGGTTGGTGATGGGGAGCCGGCGGTCCTTGCCGAAGCCCTTGTTCGAGATCTTCGTGCCCGGCGGGTACTGCCGCCGCTTGTACTCGGCGGTGTCGACCAGCCGGAGCGTCCGCGTCACCAGCTCCTCGTCGAAACCGGCCGCCACGATCGCCTCCCGGCCCTGGTCGCGGTCGACGTACAGCTCCAGGAGCCGGTCCAGGACGTCGTAGTCCGGCAGCGAGTCGGTGTCCACCTGGCCGGGGCGCAGTTCGGCGCTCGGCGGCTTGACGATGGAGTTCTCCGGGATCGGCGGGACCTGCCCGCGCTCCTCGGCCGCCCGGTTGCGCCAGCGCGCCAGCCGGAACACCGTCGACTTGTAGACGTCCTTGATGGGCCCGTACGCGCCGACGGAGTCGCCGTACAGCGTCGAATAGCCCACTGCCAGCTCGGACTTGTTGCCCGGTGCCAGGACGATCTGGCCCTCCTGGTTGGAGATCGCCATCAGCATCGTGCCGCGCAGCCGGGACTGCAGGTTCTCCTCCGCGAGCCCGGTCAGGCCCAGCGCGTCCATGTACGCGTCGAACATCGGCCCGATCGGCACGGTGCGGAAGTTCAGCCCGGTGCGCCGGGCCAGTTCGGCCGCGTCGCCCTTGGAGTGGTCCGAGGAGTACTTCGACGGCATGGAGACGCCGTACACGTTCTGCGGGCCGAGCGCGTCGCAGGCGAGCGCGGCGACCAGCGCGGAGTCGATGCCGCCGGACAGGCCGATCAGGACGGACGAGAAGCCGTTCTTCGCGGCGTACGCGCGCAGGCCGACGACCAGCGCCGAGTACACCTCCTCGTCGTCGTCGAGCCGGTCCGCGTAACCGCCCGTCAGCTCCGGCTCGTACGCGGGCACCGGCTCCTCGCAGAGCACTGCGCGCTCGATCCGCAGCCCGTCGTCGACGACCCCCTCCGGCGCGTCCGCGTCCGCCGCGGGCAGGTCGAGGTCGACCAGCACGCTGCCCTCCGCGAACTGCGGGGCGCGCGCGATCACCTCGCCGTCCCGGTCGACGACGATCGAGTCGCCGTCGAAGACCAGCTCGTCCTGGCCGCCCATCATCGCGACGTACGCCAGCGTGCAGCCCGCCTCCTGGGCTCGCTTGCGGACCAGCTCCAAGCGCGAGTCGTCCTTGTTCCGCTCGTACGGGGAGGCGTTGATCGAGATCAGCAGCCCGGCGCCGGCGCTGCGGGCGGCCGGCACCCGGCCGCCGTCCTGCCACAGGTCCTCGCAGATGGCGAGCGCCACGTCGACGCCGTGGACGCGGACGACCGGCAGCGTGTCGCCCTGCACGAAGTAGCGGTACTCGTCGAAGACGCCGTAGTTGGGCAGGTGGTGCTTGGCGAAGCGGAGCACCACCTCGCCGCGGTGCAGCACGGCCGCGGCGTTCTCGGGGGAGCCGGCGGGCCGGCCGAGCCGGGGCCGGTCCTTCTCGGAGCGGTCCAGATAGCCGACGATCACCGGGAGCTCGCCGTGGCCCTCGTCCGCGAGCCGGGCCGCGAGCGCGCGCAGCGCCTCCCGGGAGGCCTCGACGAAGGACGACCGCAGGGCCAGGTCCTCGACGGGGTAGCCGGTCAGCACCATCTCGGGGAACGCCACCAGGTGCGCGCCCTGCTCGGCGGAGTGCCGGGTCCAGTGGACGATCGCCTCGGCGTTCCCGGCGAGATCGCCGACGGTCGAGTCGATCTGATTCAGTGCGAGGCGTAGTTGAGGCACGCCGCCCAGTGTAATCGTCAAACCGACGCGATGTCCTGGGATCGGGGTCGTACGGGGGCATGGGGCAGCCCGAACCGCCGCGAAACCACACCCGTTCCTTATGCCCCCCGGCCTACGATGGGGCGCACCATGCCCCATACGCCCCGACCCGGCGCCCCGCGCACCGCCGCCCTCCTGCTGCTGCTCGGCGCGCTCGCGTACAGCGCATGGGTGCTGGAGGTCGTCGTCCTGACCGGGCTCGATCCGGTACGGACGTACGTCTCCGAACTCGCCGCCGCCGACCAGCCGTACGGGTCCCTGTTCCGGGCCACCGACCTCGTCTCCGGGCTGCTGCTGCTCGCCGGGTCCTGCTGGGCGCTGCTCCGCTCCGAGCGGCGGCCGTGGGCCGTGACCGGGTGGGCCGGGCTCGCCCTGTTCGGCGCGGCGACCGCCGCCGACTCCCGGCTGCCGCTGAGCTGCCCGCCCACCGTCGACGCGGCGTGCGCGGCCCGAGAGGCCGCCGGGCTCGTGCCCTTCACCCATACGGCGCACGCGGTCAGTTCCAGCCTCGCGATGGTCGGCGCGCTGGTCGGCATGACCGCGCTGACGGTCGCGGCCCGCCGCTACCGGGACCGCCCGCTGCTCGCCCGTACCGGACCCGCCCTGGTCGTCGTCGCCCTCGCCGCGACCGGCTGGACCCTGGCGGCCATCGCCGCGATGGAGGCCGGGAACGGCTCCTGGGCCCTCGGGGTCGGCCAGCGCCTCCAGTTGCTGTGCGTGGCGATCTGCGTCGCCGCCCTCGCGGCGGCGGAGCTCCGCAGGCGGGAGGCGCGGTGAGCGCGGAGCATTTCGTACGCGTCGGGGGAGTCGCCCATCACGTCGTCATCGACGGGACCGGGCCCGTCTGCGTGCTGGCCGCCGGGCTGGGGATGAGCTGGTTCGACTGGGCCCCCGTCGTCCCGCTGCTCGCCCCGCATCGCACCGTCGTCCGCTTCGACCGGCCCGGCCACGGCCTGTCCGCCCCCGCACCGGTCGCCCCCACCGCCGCCGGTGAGGCGCACCGGTTCGCCGCCCTGCTCGACGCCCTCGGGCTGCCCGGCCCCGTCACCGTCGTCGGGCACTCCCTCGCCGGGTTCCACGCCGAGGCCTTCGCCCGGCTGCACCCCGGCCGCGTCGCCGGGCTCGTCCTCGTCGACTCCTCCGTCGAGGAGCACGCACGCGTCCCGGCCGCCCCCGCCCTGCGCACCGCCGCCGTACG
>NZ_DATCVQ010000533.1:0-24132 GCF_036566765.1 Streptomyces sp. | reverse complement strand
CGGCCACCAGCGCGGCGTCCTGCGCGGCGCGGGCGTCGTTGCGGGACTTGCGGCGGCGGTGCCGGCCGTCGCGGGCGAACGAGGCGGCGACCTGCTCGGCGCGGAGCCGGACCGGGTCGTCGGCGGGCAGGGCGCGCAGCTTGCCGACCGTGCGATCGAACGCGGCGAGTTCCTCGTCGCTGATCTGCTCCATGCCTGCCCCGCCCCGCTGTCGTGCCGTCCCGTGGTCCCGGCCGGATTCGAACCGGCGTGTCCCCTCCTGGCAGGAGGGCGCGACTGCCTCTGC
This sequence comes from Streptomyces sp., assembly GCF_036566765.1. Lineage (GTDB taxonomy): Bacteria > Actinomycetota > Actinomycetes > Streptomycetales > Streptomycetaceae > Streptomyces. The sequence continues at coordinate 23,846 of NZ_DATCVQ010000533.1, read as the reverse complement.
GCTACAGGACCGGGCTGCCCGGACGGTCGGATTCGAACCGACGTGACTCGACCTGAAAAGTCGGCGCGCCTGCCTCTGCGCTACGTCCGGACAGTGCCGGAGATCATATCGTCGGCCCGTGCGAGGTCGGCTCGGCGGGGTCACCGAGGCAGGGGTCACCGAGGCGGGTACGTCCGTACGTCGTCGGTGTACTCCCGGGCCCGCTCCCTGACCAGGTCGGGCAGCTCGCCGGAGGCCAGGTCGGCCAGCGTGGTGCCCTCCAGGACCTGGCGCAGGCTGGTGCGCACGGCGCGCCAGACATCGGGGAGCGGGGCGGCGGCCCCCTCGTACGCGAGACCGGTCAGCTTCAGGTCGCGCACGCTGACGAGAGGGCCGTCCATGGCCCGGATGACGTCGGCGAGGGTGATCTCGGCCGGCGGTCGGGTCAGCGCGTAGCCGCCGTCGGGGCCGCGTTCGCTGCGGACGAGCCGGGCCTGGCGCAGCTCGCTGAGGACGACGAAGAGGAACCGTACGGGGATGTCCTGGGCGCCTGCGATGTCCTCGGCCTTCCGGGGCCGCTCGGGGGACCGGGCGAGCTCCGCCATGGCCCGTACCGCGTAGTCCGTGCGCGCTGAGATCCTCACCGCCTCAATGTCTCACGTGTGGCGGGAAATGGTGGCCGGGGTGCGGCGGGCTTGTCTCTGCACATTGTTCATCGAGATAGTGAACTTCCTAGTGTGCGAGCGACACCCGCCCCGACGCCGGAGGTTCAGGTGGTTCCCGTGGTTCCCGTGGCTTCAGAGTTCCCCGCCTCCCCTCGTCCCGTGGTGGCCGTGGTCGGCGCGGGCGCGGCCGGAGCGCTGGTCGCCGTCCAGCTCTGTGAGACGGCCGCGCGGCGGCGCACTCCGCTGGAGCTGGTGCTGATCGACCCGGCCCCGGAGGCGGGCCGGGGCGTCGCGTACGCCACCGAGGTCCCCGCGCACCGGCTCAACGTGCCGGTCGGCGGCATGAGTTGCTACCCGGACGATCCCGGCCATTTTCAGCGCTGGCTCTGCCGGCACGGCGAATCGACGGTCACCGCCGGGGACTTCGCGGCGCGGTACCGCTTCGGCTCGTACCTCGCCGACACGCTCGGCCGGGCGATCATCACGGCGCACGGCACGGTCGCGGTGCGCAGGCTGCGCACGGCCGCGACCCGGTGCGCGGCGCGCGAGGGCGCGGACGGCTTCGTCCTCGACCTCGCCGACGGCACGACCCTGACCGCGGACACCGTCGTCCTGGCGACCGGCCCCGCGCCCGGCACGTCCGGCTGGGCGCCGCCGGAGCTGCGCGCCTCGGAGCGGTTCGTGGCCCGCCCTTGGGCCCCCGGCGCGCTCGACGCGGTCGGCGACGCGGACGACGTGCTGCTGGTCGGCGCCGGGCTCACCGCCGTCGACCTCGCGCTCGTCCTGGACCGGCCCGGACGCACCGTCCACACGCTGTCCCGCAGCGGTCTGCTCCCCCGGCCGCACGCCGTCGCCCCGCTCCCGCCGGTCCCCGCCCCGGCCGGCCTCGCCGACCTCCCGCTGCCCCGGCTGCGGGCCACGATCCGCCGCCACTTGGCCGCCTCGATGCGCGAACACGGCGACTGGCGGCCCGCGATGGACGGGCTGCGGCCCCATATCGCCGGGCTCTGGCAGGGCCTCGGCGACGACGAGCGCACCGAGTTCCTCGGCCGCGACGCCACCCGCTGGAACGTGCACCGGCACCGGATGGCGCCGACCACCGCCGAGGCGGTCTCCCGTATCCGCGCCGCGCACCGGCTGCACGTGCACGCCGGACGGGTCGCCGCCGTACGGCCGCTGGACGACGGCCGGCTGGCCGTCTCGCTCGCCGACGGCCGGGAGCTGCACGTCGGTTGGCTGGTCGACTGCACCGGGCCCGGGATGCGCGCGGACGGCGACCCGCTCTGGGCGGGCCTGCTCGCCGCGGGTCTGGCGACGCCCGGCCCGCTGGGCATCGGCGTCGCCACGGACGGTGGCCGGCTGGTCGACGCCCGGGGCGGGGCCGCCCGGCCGCTGTTCACGCTCGGCGCGCCGCGGCGCGGCGAGCTGTGGGAGACGACCGCGATCCCGGAGATCCGCGCCCAGGCCCGGGAGGTCGCCGAGGCGGTGCTCGCGCCGGCCGCCCGGGTACGGCCGGCCCGCCGCCGCCCGACGGACCAGTTCGGGCTGCCGCTGTCCACGCACGCCGCGGCCGCGGCGGCGTACCGCTCCGGGCTCGGCCGAGTGGTGACGGTACGGGCCAAGGCGGCGGACTCCTTCGCCCGCGCGGTCGAACTCGACCCCGGGTTCGCGCTCGGCCACGCCGCGCTGGCGCTGCTCGGGCACGAATGCGGGGCGGACGTCGACGTACCGCGGGCGCTCGCGGACGCGCGGCGGGCCGCGGCGGAACGCGGCGACGAGCGGGAGCGCTCCTTCGTCGACGTCGTCGGCCGCCGGATCGGCGCGGACGACGGCGACCGGGCGCTCGTCGACCACCTCGAACGGTTCCCGGGCGACGCGCTGGCGCTCAGCACCGCGGTGCCGACCATCGCGTTCTCGGGCGTCGGGGACCTCGACGGCAGCCTGGCCCAGCGGCTGGTGACGCACACCGCGCCGGCGTACGAGGGCCACTGGTTCCACACCTCGCTGCGGTCCTTCCTGCTCCAGGAGGAGGGCCGGATCGACGAGGCCGGCGTCCTGGCCCGGGAGGCGCTGGCCGCCGAGCCGGCCTCCGGACACGCCGTACACGCGCTGGCCCATGTCCACTACGAGTCCGGCGACCACCACACCGGCCGCGACTGGCTGGACGGCTGGATCTCCGGGCACGGCCGCGGCGCGGTCCACCGCGCCCACTTCTCCTGGCACGTGGCGCTGCACGAACTCGCCCTGGACGACCCGGAGGCGGTGCGCCGCCGCTGGTTCGCGCAGCTCGCGCCGCGCCGGGTCAACGGGGTGCGGGCTCTCGTCGACTCGGGCTCGCTGCTGTGGCGGGCCCGGATGTGCCGGAACTGGCAGGGCCGGATGCCGGTGGACCATGTCCTCGACTCGGTCGCCGCCGAGCTCGTCGAACGTCCGGCGACCGCGTTCACCGCGCTGCACAGCGCGGTCGCGCTGACCGCGGCCGGCGACCTGGCGGGCCTGCGCCGGCTGCGGCGGCACGCGGCAGGCGCGGACGAGGTCCAGCGCGAGGTGGTCGCCCCGCTGTGCGCGGCCCTGGAGGCCGTCCTGGAGGAGCACTGGCCGACGGCCGTCCAGGGCCTGCGCGCCCTGCTCCCCACCCTGCGCCGCGTCGGCGGCAGCGCGGCCCAGCGCGAGGTGGTCGAGGAGACCCTCCTGTACGCCCTGGTCGAGTCCGGCCAGAGCGACGCGGCCCGCCACCTCCTCCAGACCCGCCTGGACCGCCGCGACTCGCCGCTGGACACTCGGCGGCTGGCGGCGCTGGGGTGACGGGCGCGCGGTGCGAGGCGTCACCCACACCGTGCCCGCCCCGGGCGCGCGCGGGACGCGGTTGCCTGCGCGCGCCTGACGCGGCGTCGGGGCCCCGCCCGTCGCCGCGTGTTTCACCCGGCGAAAACGGCTGGCCGATGCCCGTCGGGCCACTAGGTTGTGGCCCATGAGCAACCTTGACCGTCAGCCCACGCCCAGCGTCTGCGGCGGACGCGGCTTCGTCGTCGCCGAGCCGGTGCGGGAACTTCTCAGCCCGCGCCACGTCAAGATCGGCGAGTCGACCGAGGTGCGCCGGCTGCTGCCCAACCTCGGCCGGCGCATGGTCGGCGCCTGGGCCTTCGTCGACCACTACGGTCCCGACGACATCGCGGACGAGCCCGGCATGCAAGTCCCGCCCCACCCGCACATGGGCCTGCAGACCGTCAGCTGGCTGCACGAGGGCGAGGTGCTGCACCGCGACAGCACCGGCAGCCTGCAGACCGTCCGGCCGCGCGAGCTGGGCCTGATGACCTCGGGTCGGGCCATCTCCCACTCGGAGGAGAGCCCGCGCCCGCACGCCCGCCTCCTGCACGGCGCCCAGCTCTGGGTGGCCCTGCCGGACGCCCACCGGCACGTCGAACCGCACTTCCAGCACCACCCGGAGCTCCCCCGGGTCACGGCCGCCGGAGTGAACGCCACCGTCATCCTCGGCGAGCTGGACGGAGCCCGCTCCCCCGGTACCACGTACACCCCCATCGTCGGCGCGGACCTGGCCCTCACCGCCGGCACCGAGACCGCGCTCCCCCTCGAACCGGACTTCGAGTACGCGGTCCTGTCCATGTCCGGCGAGGCCCACGTCGACGGCGTGCCGCTGCTCCCCGGCTCGATGCTCTACCTCGGCTGCGGCCGCACCGAACTCCCGCTCCGCGCGCTCTCGGACGCGGGCCTGATGCTCCTGGGCGGCGAGCCCTTCGACGAGGAGCTGGTCATGTGGTGGAACTTCATCGGCCGCAGCCACGACGAGATCCGCCAGGCCCGCGAGGACTGGTCGACCGGCACCCGCTTCGGCGAGGTCAAGGGCTACGACGGCGCCCCGCTGGCCGCCCCGGAGATGCCGCCGGTCCCGCTGAAGCCGCGCGGCCGGGTGCGCTGATCCTTCGGTACAGCGATGGGGTACGACGTGCACATCACCCGGCGCGCCGTGTGGTGGGACGAGGAGGGCGCGCCGATCGGCGCGGACGAGTGGTCCGCGCTGGTCGAGGCCGACCCCGAGCTGGAGATGGCCGGGGCCGCGGAAGCCAGGACGGAGGGCGGCGTCCTGCGGTACGAGAACCCGCTGCTGGCCCGCATGGTGACCCACGCGGCTGCGGACGGCGCCTGGCTGGACCTCCGCGAGGGCGTCGTCACGGCGAAGAACCCGGACGTCGTCCTGCTGGCCAAGATGGGCGCGGTCGCCGCCCTGCTCGGCGCAAAGGTGCAGGGGGACGACGGCGAGGACTACCCGCTCTGAGCCGCCTCGCCTCTGCGCAGCCACGCGTCGCTCGCCGCGCACAGTCCGATCGCCGTCACGAGGAACGCCGCGAGGGCGCGCAGCAGGGCGGCCTCGTAGTAGGTGTCGGTCGCCCAGCGGACCGCCGCGTACGCCGCGAGCAGGCCGGCCAGCAGGGCGCAGCCGAGCCGGAGCACGAGCAGCGCCGACGCGGTCGCCGAAAGGCCCCGTGGGGCCTCGGCCAGCGCCTGGCGTACGGCGAGGACGCTCGCGGTCGCCGCGACCAGTACGCCCGCGCCCGCCGCGAGCAGCGGGGCACCGAAGGTGACGCCGTACCGGACGGCGAGCGCGGGGACGAAGAACAGCGCGAGCCACCAACGCAGCCCGTGCCCCACCGCCGCCACGGCGGTCCCGGTGGCAGCGGGCTCGGGGAGCCGGGCCGCAGCCTGGCGGGCGGCGACGAGCACGCCGACGGCGAGCGCCGCGCCGGGCAGCCGGTCGGGCAGTCTCCCGAGGTTGTAGAGGAGCGCGGTGTCGTAGACGACGAGGACCAGATAGCCCAGTGCGCCGAGTGAGGCGATGAAGAGCAGGAGCCCGGGGGCGGAGAGTCGGACGGCCCGTTCCTCCGCCCTCCCCGCCGTCGCCGCGATCAACGCCGGGGTGACGAGCGCCGACAGTGCCCTGAGAACGAGGTCGTCCGTCGTGTACGGATTGCGCAGGTCCCACTCCACGACGCAGAAGACCACCGTGTACGAGACCGCGGCGCACCACATCAGCGGCGACCGGGCGACCCGCCGGTACAGACCGGGGTCCAGCCAGCGCAGCACGGTCGCGAAGGCGAGCAGCACGAAGGGCAGTTCCAGGAACGCCTGCACCCGCAGCACAGAAGGGGCCAGCAGCTCCGGCGCGGGGAAGACCGCCGCGAGCCGCCGGAGGGCGGGGTTCCCGTCCGCCAGGGCGAACCAGCCGTCGGGCAGGTAGCGCGCGACGAACGACGGGTCGCCGCCGTGCACGCGCAGCACGTACACGGTGAAGAGCACTTGGTTGAGGAAGATCAGCGCGGTCACCGCGACCAGGGCCGCCAAGGGCCCGACGGTTCGCGCGGTCCGGCCGGCCTGTCCAGGACCGCGCGCCACGATCCTCGGCGCCACCGCGAGGGACACGGCCGCCGAGGCCACCACCGCGGCCTCCAGAAGGACCGCGGTGTCCGTGAACATCAAGAAACGCTCCTCTCCCAACCGCACACAGTAGGCCACGCCTGGATCGACGCGGCCCACCGTGTGCGGCGGAAGAGGAGCGTAAGAGACGGGCGGACCCGAGGCTAGCTCTTCAGGTACACCCGGCACTCCTCGCCCGACGCATGGACGAGCACTTCGAGGCGCGAGCCGTTCGCGCTCTTCTCCCGCAGATAGCGGGTGTCACCGGAGCCCGTGTCGGTCCAGCCGTGATCCTTGGCGAAGACCTCGACGGCGACCGTGTCCGGGCTGAGCTCCGGAACGCCGCGCAGCCCGTTCGCCGCGGCGAACCCCGGCGCGCCGGTGCAGCCGATCGTGAAGACGGCGGTCAGGGGATAGCTGTCGTCCGCTGACCACGCGTTGTAGCCCAGGTCCCGTGCGGACGCCGGCTTGACGACGCCGTGGTCGCGGAAGGCCTGCTCCGCGCTCACGTCCGTGTGCCCCTGGGGGAAGGCGCCCGGGTACTTCTTGGGCTCCTCCTCCTTCGCGCACGCGGTGGCCGTCAGGGCCAGGGCCGCGGCCAGAAGGGCGGTCGCCGCCCTTCTACCGGGCTGCCGCTTCATCTCATCCACCAATCGTGTAGCTGTAGGTGCCCCAGACGTTGAAGTCCTGGGACAGCCCGTCGGCATGGATCTGTGCCAGGTCGTTCTGGCGGATCAATTGTCCGGGACCGACGTCGCCGCGCGGCACGCCGCCCGCCACGTTGCCCCAGTTGTACCGCTTGAACACGTCCACGGTGACCGTGGTGGTGGTCTTCCCGTCGGTGGTCGAGCTGGAGCCCTGGACCCGGTACTGGTAGCCGTTCAGCGCGTACCACCAGTCCTGGACCGCAGGTCCCTTGTCGCCCGCCTGCATGTGATCGGCCACGGTGGCGGACTGCCATCCGCTGTCGTAGTCGTCACCGGACTTCTGCGCGTTGGTGACCTGGGCCTCCACGAGCTTGTTGAAGCCCGGGAGGTCCTTCATCATGTCCTCCGGATTGATCTCGTACGCGTCGCCGGACCCGTCGAGCCAGTGGTCCAGCAGGTCCGCCGCGTGCGTGAACCCGTAGAAGTGGCGCAGCGCCTGGGCTCCGGCCGCCATGGTCCCGATGAGGGTCATGTCGTAGTCGTGGTTGAGCCACTTCTGCCACCACGGCGCGGAGTTGTACGGCCGGTCGTCCTCCTTGACCTGCGTGGGCGCGTCGATCGGGGTGTCGTTCTCGTAGTACTCGCCGTCGCCCGGCTCGGTGACGTCGGTCTTGTCCTCCTGGGAGAAGTACCAGTCGAGGTAGCCCTCGCTGCCGCAGACACCCGGGGCGCCGCAGATCATGTGGCCGTCGAGCTCGACGAAGCTGACCGGGTTGCCGCCGGTGAAGGCGTAGCGGTTGCCGGTCATCGGGTCGGTGCCGAGGCCCATGTCGGCCAGGGCGCCGTTGTACATGTCCCGGGTCGTGAAGCGGTTCAGGCCCGGGTCGTAGTCGCGGAAGCCCATGTCGTACGTGCCGGACTCGGCGTCCCAGCGCTTGGAGTTGAAGCGGTAGGGGTTGTACGCCTCCTTGTCCGGCTGGCCGGCCTCGGGCTTGTCGATGCCGGTGAACTCGGACTCGTCGTCCTTGCCGTAGGCGGTGTAGCCGTAGGTGGCCTTGGTGTCGCCGTCCTTGGTCGTCAGCGTCTCGACGTCGGTGTGGCCGTTGTAGCCGTAGTAGCCGTCCTCAGTAGTGCCGTCGGTGTTCTTCTTGACCTGCGAGAGCCGCTCGCCCCAGGGGCTGTACTGGTACGACTTCGTCAGCTGGCCGGCGACCTCCTCCGTCAGGACCTCCTTGGACAGGCCGAGGTAGTCGAAGTCGGTCGTCTTGCCGCCGGCGGTCTTGGACACCGTGCGGTCCAGCGGGTCGAAGGTGTACTTCGTGGTGGTCAGGCCACCCGTTTCGTTGAGTTTGGCACTCTCGACGACGTGGTCGAACCCGTCGTAGGTGTTGCGCTCGATCACCTGTCCGTCGCCCGTGACCGACTCCTGGCGGCCGAACGGGTCGTAGTTGTAGCCGGCCGTGGCGCCGTTGGCAGTCGAGGAGAGCAGCCGGTTGCGGTCGTAGGTGAACGAGGTCGTCACGTTCTTGACCGACTGGCTGACGACATTGGCGTTGTCGTCGTGGACGTACGTCTCCGTGCCGGCTCCGTTGCCCGTCTTGACGGACCTGGCCAGGCGGTTGGCCGGCTCGTAGGTGTAGTCGGTGGTCGAGGAGAGGTACGCCGCGTGGTTGTCGGCGTTCATCTTCTTCGCCACGTCCTGCGCCTTGTTGCCGTTGGCGTCGTACGTGTAGGTGTGCTCGGCGACCAGGGTGCCGTCGGCCTTCTTCTCGGCTGTGCTCTTGAGCGTGGAGTCGAGGTAGTAGGTGTAGTCGACGGTGTTCTTGTTGCCCTTCACCTCCCGCAGCTTCTGCTGCCGGTCGGTGTAGGTGTAGGTGGTCACCTTGGGGGCGGCGTCGGTCGCGGTCTTGCCGACCGACACCGTCTTGACCTGCTCGCGCAGGTCGTAGGTGTACTTCGCGAACTGGTCGGGGTGGGTGACGGTGTCCGGCTGGCTGTTGGCGTCGTAGGTGAAGTCGGTGACCGTCTTCGCCTGGCCCGCCAGTGCCTCGGTGACCTTCTGGACCTGGTTGAGGCTGTTGTAGGCGATCGTGTACGCGTCGATCCTGGCGCCGGACGACGTGTCGTCGATCGACGTCATGTTGCCGTTCAGGTCGTACGCGTAGCCGAAGGTCCGCTTCTCCGTGTCGGTGTCGGCGGAGTTGTCGCGGACCAGCTTGACGCCGTCGGCGACGACCGCCCCACCGCTGTTCTGGAACAGCTGCAGCTTGGCCGCGTTGCCCTGGGCGAAGGTGAACGAGCCGAGGCTCACCCACGTGCCGGCGGCCGCGTTCTGGTCCTTGGTGACGTCCGTCGTGCCGCCGGAGTGCGTGACCGTGTACTTCGCGGTCGTCGCGGCCCCGGTGACCTGCGGGAACTTGACGTAGGCCGTGTAGCTTCCGGCCTTGGGGATGTTCAGGGTCCAGGTGAAGGCGTCGGTTCCGGCGCCGGCAGCGTGGACCTGGTGGTCGTAGCCCTGCTGGCCGGTGATGCTGCCCTTCGTCCAGGCGCCCGTCGCGGACGTGCTCTGGGTGTCGGAGTTGTCGGCCAGGACGACCGCGCTGCCGACCGGCACACCATCGTCCGTACGGGTCTTGAGCTTGCCGTCCGGGTAGTAGTCCCAGCCCATCGTCCGGGACGAGGAGCCGCCGGCCGAGGTGATGGTGCGGGCGGTCTGGTTGCCGATCTCGTTGTAGTCGTAGCCGGTGACGATCGACCAGGGGTCGGTCGAGGTCCTCGTCCAGCCGTTGTCGAAGTAGGTGTAGGCAGTGTCGTTGCGGACCGTCTGACCCTCCGACGGCGGCGCCGAGACCTTCGAGACCCGTCCGGCGGCGTCGTAGGACGTCTCCGTCCAGACCTTCTTGTTGTAGCGCGCGTCGTTCGGGTCGTACGGCTGGATCTGCCGCAGCACCCGGTTCAGCGGGTCATAGGTGGTCTCGTTGGTGAAGTCCTCCGTGTTCGCGGTGTCCACACCGCGCGGGCTGATCGTCTTGGTCTTGTTGCCGACCTGGTCGTAGTCGAACTTGGTCGTCCGGTAAGTGATCGACGGGCTGGTCCCGGTGTACGGGGTCTTCGTCTCGACGAGCTGGCCGCGCGCGTTGTACGCGGACAGGGACCGGTTGTTCTCCTGGTCCGTGGTGGCCGTGACGAGGGAGTCCTTGTCGTACTCCCGCCCGGTGGTCTTGCCGGCCGCGTCCGTGACCGTGGTGACCCGGTGGTTCAGGTCGTAGGCCGTCTTCGTGGTGAAGTCGGCGGTGTCCGCGGTCGCGTTCTTCTTCGGGTCGCGGGTGGTGACGTTGTTGCCGACGTTGTCGTAGTCGTACGCGATCGTGTCACCGGCCGCGTTCACCACGGAGGTCAGCTGGTAGATCTCGTCGTAGGTGTTCGTGGTGAGGTAGTCGTTCGGGTCGGCGGCGGTGGCGGTGCCCTTCGGCTCGGTCGCCGACTTGAGGTTGCCGACCTTGTCGTAGGTGTAGCTGGACCGCCGTTCGCCCGCGGTCTCGCTGTCCTTCGGCTCGGTCGCCGAGGTCACCTGGTCCGCCGCGTCGTAGACCGCCGTGGACACCGCGCCGTTCGGCGCGGTCGTCTGCGTGGTGTTGTCGTTGGCGTCGTAGACCGGGGCGGGCGTCGTCAGCAGCACGCCGGCGGCCTGGTCCTTGGGCACGGTCCTGACCAGGGCGCGGCCGAAGGTGTCGTACGACTGCGTGGTCTTCTTGCCGAGCTGGTCGGACGCCTCGGTGACCTGTCCGCGCACGTCGTAGACGAAGGTGCTGGACTTGCCCAGCGCGTCGGTGATCGTGGCCGGGTAGCCGGTCGGACCGAAGTCGCTGTTGGCAGTCGCGTTGCCGTTGGCGTCGATCGCCTTGGTGAGCAGACCGTTGGCGTCGTACTCGTACCGCGTGGTGTAGTCGTCGGCGGTCGGGGTCGAGACGCCCAGGGGGTCGGTGACCGTGGTCAGGTTGCCCCGGGTGTCGTAGCCGAACTGCCAGGCGCGGCCCTCGGGCGAGCTCTTGGTGTAGAGGTCGGCGACGTAGCCGTTCAGACCGGTCTGGTACGTGTACGTCTCGCCCGCCGTGCCGTTCTTGTTGGCCTCGGCGTCCTTCTTCTCCAGCGGGTAGCCGGTCTTCGGGGCGTACGCGTACGTGGTGACGGCGCCGTTGTCCTCCTCCAGGCGCGTCACGTTGTTGTCCGCGTCCCAGCTCAACTGGGTCTTCTGCGCCTTGGCGTTGGTGATCCGGCTGGCCCGGCCGTAGCCGTCGGTGAGGTAGGTGGTGACGCGGTTCTCGGCGTCGGTCACCTTGGTCTGGATCGTCGAACCGGCGCTGCCGTCGGGGTCCGTGTACAGGTAGCCCGTGACGCCGCCGCGCCGGTCGGTGACGGTCTTGGCGTTCCAGTGGAACTTCGGGTCGTCACCGGCCTGCGGGGCGTAGTAGTCGAGCGAGGTGTCGTTGCCGCGCGGGTCGGTGACCTTGACGAGCTTGACGTTCTTGTTGCCCTGGGTCGCGTCGTACGTGAACGCGAACACCTTCGGCTGGGCCGAACCCGCGCCGTCCGTCAGCTTGGTCAGCAGGCCCTTGTCCGAGTACTCGAACGTGACCTTGCGCCCCGAGATGTCGGTCATCGACTTGACGTGGTCGATGATCTTGGGGTTGGAGCTGTCGGCCTTCGTGTAGTACTCGACGGTCAGCGTCTGCCGGCCCGCCGGGTCGGTGATGTACCGGAGGAACTTCACCGGCTTGTTGTTGGACTTGCGCTCCTCGTAGGTGTACGCCTGCGTGTTGCCGTTCTTGTCCACGACGGAGGTGAGGAAGCCGTCGCAGTCGAAGAAGAACTGCGTCCGGTCCGGCCGGGTCATGGACCAGGCCTGCGGGTCGCCGTCGCTGGACGGCTTGCAGTCGACGCCGGCCTTCTGCTGGAGCAGGTAGTGCACGCCCGCGGGCGCCTTCCAGACGTTGTTGACCGCGTCCCAGCGGAAGACGTGCGCGGTGCCGTCGCCGTCCGGCAGGGTCACCTCGGTCGGGTTCGGGTTGGGGTGGAAGTCGAGCCCCGCGCCGAGCCGGATCGGTCCGGCGGCCTGGGCGGACCAGCCGTGGCCGAGGACCGTGTCGGAGGTGTCGAGCGAGTTGTACGCGAAGCGCACGAACGTCGCCAGGCCCCTGCCCGGGTTGTTGAAGGCGTTGTACTGCCAGACGGCGTTGCCCGCCGCCGTGTTGTTCATGACGGACGAACCGGCGCCGGTGTTCTTGCCCGCGTACGAGTAGAACTTCTCCAGGCCCAGCTGGTTGGACGTGGGGTCCTCGACGGCCACGTTCTGCTTGAGGCCGGCGATGCCGCCGGTCGCCGACAGCCAGGTCCCGGCGGTCTTGTCGAGCACGTCCCAGGTGAGGACGTAGTCGGTGCGCTTGTTGCCCTCGTCCGAGTTGATCGGCGTCTTGACCGTCGCCTGGACGGTGACCGTCTCACCGGGCGACACGTCGGCCGGCAGCGCGGTCTGCACCTGGTTGCCGCCGGTGGTCTTGTCGGTGCCGTCCGGCAGGGCCCAGGTGTAGCTGAGTACCTGGTCGGCGGCCCTCCAGACGGAGGCGGTGGTGTTGGTGAGGGTGACCTCGACGTTGTGCGTGTCGCCGGGGATCATCCGGGACGGGGTCTGCGGCGCGAAGTACGTCGACTCGGTGGTGGAGTCGATGTACGTGAGCACGATGCGCGGGCGCAGCCGCTGCTCGCTCGCCTCGGACGACAGGAAGATCGTCCGCTCCTGCAGGACGGACTCGTTCGCCGTCTTGATCAGCACGCCCTGCTGGGAGGCGGGCGTGGTGACCCAGCCCTGGGCCAGCGAGGTGACGCTCCACTCGTGGCGCGCCGGGTCGTTGCTCAGGGCCGGGACGGTGTCGGCCACCGGGGCTCCGGTGTCTCCGCCCGCGGTGGTCCAGTTCGTGGTGCCGTTCGCCTTGGTCCACGTCGCCGTGGCTTCGTCGAAGTCCCGGGTGAGCGGGCGCAGTTCGTACACGGCGCCGGCGGCCTGCTGGCTGGTCTGGGTGCCCCACAGCCGGATGTCCGCGTCGAGGACGCGGGCGGTGGCGGGGATGCCGAGGGCCGGGAACTTCAGCAGGGTGCGGGTCTTGCCGTAGGTCGGCGAGTTGTTGCCGACGGTGACCCAGTTCTGCGGCGCGCCGTCCTGGATGGTGTCGTGCGCCACGGTCGACTCGGTCGACGACAGGGTGGTGTCCTGGGCGGCCTCGATCACCTTCGTGGTCCGGCCGGCCTTCGGCAGGCGGACCAGCTGGGTGGGCGCCGGGACGACCTGCCCGTCCTTCGTCTTGACCGCGACCATGTAGTAGTAGGCGCGGCCGAAGGGGTCGGCGGAGTCGGCGGCGGTCGGGGTCGCCGAGGTGTCCGCGTACGCGGTGGTGCCGGCGGAGACCGGCGAGACCAGCGTCGACGAGGACGGGGTGAACGTCTGGAAGACGCTCCGGTGCACCTGGTACTCGACCAGGTCGTCGCCGGTGGCGGCCGACGGGTCGGCGTAGGCGGACCAGTTCAGCTCGGCGCCGGTGGAGTGGATCACCGAGGGCGCGTCCAGCGTCACGCTGGGTCGGCCGTAGGTGAGCACCAGCTTGGGGTAGTTGACGGTCTCGCCGCCGTAGCCGAACTCCGAGGCCTCGTAGCGCGGGCCGCCCTTGGGCGCGCCCGCGGCCTCGTTGACGGCCTTGATGACGAAGCCGTTGTTGGTCTGGTTGCCGTCGATCCAGGACTGGACGGTGTCCTTGACCGAGAACGAGTGCCACGCGTTGTACGTGTTCGCCGGCATCGAGACCGTGCCGGGCTTGGTGAACCGCACCGCGTCGGCGATCACGGCCGTGGTGGCGGACGCCGGGCCGTCGCCGAGGACGACCTTTCCGGCCGTGCCCGCCTTGAACGGGTGCGCGCCCAGCGGCTTCCAGACGCCGCCGGTTCCGGTCTTCTGGTCGACCGTGTACGGCTTGCTGCCGCCGTCGTAGGTGATCGTGTACGGCACGGTCGTGGACCGGTCGTCGGCGGGGATCACATGCGCGTCGACCTGGTAGGAGCCGTCCTCGGGGAGCCTGGGCTGCCAGGTGTACGTGTCACCCGCCGTCGCGTCCTTGTTGTAGAGGTAGTCGCGGTTGATCGCGTACTGGGTGAACGCGGCGTTGCCCGACGAGGGCCAGGCGCCCTGGGCCGCCGTGGCGCCCGCGTCGCCGTCGTCGACCAGAGTGGTCGAGCCGGCCTGCTCGCCCACGATGCCGTTGGCGTTGCTCCAGTTCGCGCCGCCGGCGGTCCACGCGGCGGTGGCCCGGTACGCGCCCAGCGTCACCGGAGCGCCCGCGGACACTCCGGTGTGGGTCTGGTCGTAGTAGAGCTGAAGGCGCGCGTCCTCGAGCTTGGTTCCGGCGGGGACCCCGGAGAGCCCGAACCGGACCAGCGCACGGGCGGCGTTGCCGGCCGAGTCGAGACCTGCGGACATCCGCCAGGTGTCGTTGAAGTTGGTGCCGGCCGCGGAGGACAGGATCATCGTGTCCTGCGACTCGGACGGCGTCGGCGCGATCGCGAGGGTCGGGTCGACGGTGACCGGGTATTTCCGCTCCGGCGCGGCGAGCCACGCGGCGTCGGGGGTGACCGTCAGCTTCCAGTCCTTGCCGGACCGGGTCAGCTTCTGTGTGACCTTGTGGCTGGAGGCGTACCCGTACGGAGAGTCGGCGTCCCCGCGGGAGTCGGTCATGAACGCCGGCGGGATGACGAGGAGCGGGTGCTTGGTCTCGCCGAAGAACTCGACGGAGCCGTCCTCGCGGGCCTGGGGCGTGAGCCCGTCGGCGTCGAGGGTGAAGGTGAAGCTCACCGGGCCGGCGGGCCGCTGGGCGAGGACGATGTTCTCCTTCACCTTGCCCGGGCCGACCTGGTACGTCAGGTCCGCGCCGCCCGGCAGGGCGTCCGGGTAGGTGACGGTGTTGCCCTTGGCGCCCGGCTTCAGCGTGCCGGCTGCGCCGACCAGGCCGAGGGTGACGGCGTGGCCGCCCTCGGTCTCGAACCGGAGCAGCCGCTTCGAGTCGGAGCCGAACCAGCTGCGGCCGGTGTTGGTGGTGTTGGCGAAGTCGAAGCCCGCGCGCTCGCTGGGGGTGACTGAGGGGTCGAGGGGCTTCCAGGACTTCCCGTCCCGGTAGGAGGTCGGGACGACCGACACCTCGGACTGGACCCGGCCGTCGGCGAGCAGCCACGAGCGGGAGTGCGAGGTGCGCCGGGCGGTGAGCTCGGCGACCCGGGTGGCCTTGGCCGCGGGCTTGCCCTTGGGCAGCCGCTCGTTGCGGACGACGCCCTCGGCGGGCAGGACCGGCGGGTCGCCCTCGCGACCGGAGTCCTCCCAGTCCCTGAGGTCCTGCCTCCACTGCTCCTCGTCGAATTTCTGCGGCTTGGAATCCGCGAAGACCGGTGACACCGGCTGTATCAGTGTCCCGGCCATCGCGGCGGCGACGGCTGCCGTCAGCAGCCGTCTGGATGGTGCATTCACGTGCTATTCCCTCCGGATTACTGAAACCGGCCGCAGGAACGGCCGGTTTCAGGTCTCGGGGTTCTAGCCATCGTGATGATGCCGAGTCAACTCATGAGACAACTCGGACAGTTTCCCTGAATCAGGGGATCAGTCGCACGGCGGAACGTAGGTGCTCTTGTTGACGATGGTGGTGCCGGCCGAGTTCTTCATCGTGGAGACGGCCCACAGACACACGCCGGACGGGCGGCGGACCGGGCCCGCGTAGTACGAGTAGGTGCCGGCGTCGCTGACGCAGCCCGAGTTGTAGCTGCTGCACAGCTTGATGGCCATGTACTTGGCCTGGCCGTAGTAGATGCCCTGCGCGACCAGGTTGACGCAGGTGTTGGCGCCCTCGTCGTAGTAGTTGGTCTTGGCGGCCAGACGGCCCGCCGAGTCGTACCACGAGTTCCAGGCCACCAGGGTGCCGCTGCAGCCGTTGGCCGCGGCCGCCGGCTGAGCGGGCAGCGTGATGAGCGAACCCGCCGCGAGGGCGAGGACCGCGAAGAACTGGACCAGTCGAGCACGCATCGTCATCTGAAGAACTCTCCCCATTGCGCCGGCGCATCGCGCGCCACTCCTGCATTGCCGGGGTGGATTTCTAATCAGAGTTCCAATGACCCGTCAACCCGTCGGACAATCCGGACACTTGTCGACTCGGGGAGGCGAATGCCCGATTTCTCCGTCCTGTTGCCACGTCTCGATCGCCTGGTGTAGAACCGGGCGGATTTGATCCCGCCGCATTCGCGTCCGGGGAATGCACGCCGAACGAAAGCCTGACGATGCCAACGAGCGATACGACCGAGAGCGAAGGGTCCGCGACCGAGGACTCGACGCCCGACACGTCCGCCACCGAAACCACCGGAAGCGACGCGATGGACGCGCCGAAGACGGAGGCGTCGGAGACCGAAGCGTCCGAGACGGAGGCGTCGGAGACCGATGCGGCCGCGACCGCGGCGTCTGACGCCGCGGATGAGTCCGACGCGTCTGACGCCTCGGATGAGACCGACGCATCCGAGAAGGCGGCCCTCCGTTCCGACCGGCGCGCCGTGGCCGCCGTCGTCGGCGCGCTGCTCCTCGTCACCGGTGGACTCGTCGGCTACGGCCTCCTCGACTCCGCCGACAAGCCGGCGGAGCGCGCCGTCCCCACCGCCGACGTGACCTACGAGGTGCTCGGCTCCGGCACGGCCGACATCAGCTTCCTCGGCGAGGGCGAGACCGCCCGGGCCGGGAAGGCCGAGGTCGCCCAAGGGGCGACTCTGCCCTGGCGGAAGACGGTGCGCGTGCCGCTCGGCAAGCAGCCGATCGTGAGCATCACCCTCGGCGCGAAGGGCGGGCAGGCCACGTGCAAGCTCGCCGTCGGCGGCAAGCACGTCCAGCTGTCCTCGGCGACCGGCGCGTTCGGTCGGGCCACGTGCAGCAGCGAACTCGCCGCTCCCCAGGGAGCGGTCACCACTCCTGGAGGCGAATACTGATGACGCACGTGCGCCGCATCCCCATGGCCGCTCCGGCCGCCGCGCTGACGGCCGCGGTCCTCGTCGGCACGCTCGGCCCGGCCGCTCCCGCGTCGTCCGCGGAGCAGGCCCGTCCGGCCGCCGCCGAACGCGGCTCGGTGCGCAGCATCGTCGTCCCGGGAACGGACCGCGCGGCACGGGAGCTGTCCGCCCGCCGCACCGCGCCGTTCAGCATGGTCGGCCTCACCTGGAGCGACTCCCACGCGCAGCTCGGGGGCACCGCACAGGTCCGGGTCCGCGACCGCGCCACCGGCGCGTGGACCGCGTGGCGCGAACTCGAACTCGACGTCCGCACCCCGGAGACGGGCCCGGACAGCACCGACGCCGGCGTGCGGGCCGGCACCCAGCCGCTGTGGACCGGCCCGGCCGACGGCGTCCAGGCCCGCGTCCGCGGCGCGTCCGGCAATGCCTCCACACTGCCGCGCGGGCTGCGGGTCGAGCTGGTCGACCCGACCGCCGCTCCCGCCACGACCTCCGGCGCGCGCACGGCGGACCCGGCCAAGACGGCCCTCGCCGCCGCGGCCGTCACCCCCGCCCCGCAGCCGACGATCCTGCCCCGCTCGGCGTGGGGTGCGAACGAGGCCCTGGTCAAGGACCCGGCGACGTACACGAAGGAGACCAAGGCCGTCTTCGTGCACCACACGGCCGGCACCAACACCTACACCTGCGCCGACTCCCCGTCGATCGTGAACGGGATCTTCCTGTACCACGTGCAGAGCCAGGGCTGGAACGACATCGGCTACCAGTTCCTGGTCGACAAGTGCGGCACGATCTTCGAGGGCCGCGCGGGCGGCGTCGACAAGCCGGTGCTCGGCGCGCAGACGTACGGCTTCAACACCGACACCACCGGTGTCGCCGTGCTCGGCAACTACAACGACGTGACGAGCACGCCCGAGGTGCTGGCGTCCGTGTCCGCGGTCGCCGCCTGGAAGCTGGGCCTGTACGGGTACGACCCGTCGAGCACGGTGGTCCTGACGGCCGCCGCCTCGAACGGCAAGTTCACGGCCGGCCAGCAGGTCACGATGAACCGGATATCCGGCCACCGCGACGGCTACCCGACCGAGTGCCCGGGCAACAACCTGTACGCGGACCTGCCGACGATCCGCACGCTCGCCGTTCAGTAGCCCTCCGCTCCAGTAGTGGAATCTTCAAGCGCCTGCGCGTGTTGAGGGGGGTGCCGGGCCAGGAAGGCCCGGCGCCCCACGACACGCAGAAGGAGCGCCGGTGAGCGACGACACGTACTACGAGTTCGGGACGGCCGCCGAGCGCTGGGACAGGGCGCAGCTGTTCTTCGAGGCGAAGGAGTACCTCACGGCGGCCCGGATCCTGCGCGGCCTGGTCGACGAGGTGCCGGAGCAGACCGCGCAGCGGCTGCTGCTCGCCCGGTCCTACTACCACTCGGCCCAGCTGGGCCGGGCGGAGACGGAACTGCGCGCGATCCTGGACCGCGACCCGGTGGAGCAGTACGCCCGCATGATGCTGGGCCGCACCCTGGAGCGCCAGAACCGGCCGGACGAGGCCGCACCGCATCTGCGGATGGCGGCCGCTATGGCGGGCGAGTTCACCGACTGAGTTCACCGACTGACGGCGGCCATCGGTTCACGGACCGGTGGCCGCCAAGTCGATCATGCGGTGCATGACCGGGCCGGGGATCGACGGGTTCCAGGCGGCCACAAGGCCGTACGGGGGTTCGGCCGGTCGGCGCAGCAGGCGGATCAGCACGGGCGCCGGCAGCGCCGGGTGCACAGTCGCATGGTGCCGGACGGCGTCGTCCGCGTCGTCCAGGAGCCGGACCGCGGACTCGGGCGAGAGCCGGGGGTCCTGCGCCGCCCGCGCCCGCACCTCGTCGTCGGGGTCGAGGGCGAACCGCTCGACCAGCTCGGGCGTGGACTCCGGGTCGTCGAGGGCCAGTTGGCGCCGCCGCGGGTTCGGGTCCTCGGCGTACCGGAGCAGGCCGGTACGCGGGAAGTTCGGATGGGTCCGGGGCCGACCGGGGCTGGAGAAGCTGCCCGTCCACCAGTGCCAGACCTCGAGCAGCATGTCGGCGGGCGCGTCGTCGCAGGACTCGGCGAGGAACAGTCGTACGACCCGGTCCTCGTCCCGCGCCAGCCGCTCCACCACGTCCGGGGGCAGGTGCTTGGCCCGGGCGACGGCGCTGCGGATCACCGGGTGGGCGGAGGCGGCGAGCCGCCGCATGGCGTCAGGGTCGTCGTGCAGCTCCGCCACCCACTTCGGTTCGTGCCGCATCCCCCGCGGGTCGAAGTCCGACGGGATGGCGGCCGCGCGCTGTTCCTCGTCGAGCCCCGGATGGACGGACGCCGTGAGCCGCACCCGGTACTCGGAATCCTCCGCGAGCGCCAGCACGAGGTCGGTGTCCAGGTACGGATGGGCGGCGAGCTCACGCCGTACCTCCGGGTCCTCGTGCCGGACCAGCTCCTCGGCGAGTTCCCGGTCGATCCGGTAGCGCTCGGGCGGGACGCGCCAGTGGAACGTCTCGAGCATCGCCCGGGACATGGGCCGGTCACTGTGGCGGCAGAGCAGCGCAGCCTTGCGAACCTCGGCGTTCTCGTCGGCCGACAGCCGGTCTCGCTCCACCGGGGTCAGGTGCTCCCACGCGGGTCCGCACGCCGCCGCGCGCACCACCGCCTCCGGGTCGGCGGCGAGCGCGGTCAGAAGTCGCGGCGGCATCGGCAGTCGCGCGGCCTCCGCGCGGACGATCGGCGAGGGGTCGGCGGCCAGCCGCTCGTAGCCCTCCTCGGTGAGTCCGTCGGTCACCCACGCGGCCCGCTCCACGAATATCTCGCGGCGGGCGGCCGAGGGCTCGGCGAGGATGAGCGCCGTCCACTGCTCGGCGCTCATCCCCGGCTGGCATTCGGCGAGCCGACCCCGCACGTTCCGGTCGGGGTGGGCGATCGCGGCCGCGACGACCGCCTCCGACTGCTCGCGCCAGAGAAAGCCGTCCGCCCCGTGGTCGAGGAGCCGCACCAGCACATCCTCCGGCGCGCCCCGGTTGAATTCCAGCCCGTCCAACCACCCGCCGCGCACGCGCCACGGCAGCTCCGGCCCGCCCTCGAACAGCGCTTCCCACCCCAGGTCATCGGTCACCCGGTCATCATGCCCGGTGCCGATGCACGATCTCCCCTCCGACCACCACCGTCTCGGCGACCGTCCCGGGGATCTCCTCAGCCGGTATCCGCAGGATGTCCCGGGACAGCACGACGAAGTCGGCCAGCTTGCCCACCGTCAGCGAGCCGCGCTCGTCCTCCAGGAAGTTCGCGTACGCGGACCCCCGCGTGTACGCCTCGACGGCGGTCTCCACGTCCACCGCCTCCTTCTCCGTCCACGGCTCGCCGCCGCCCAGCGGGCGACGCGTCACGGCGGAGTAGATGCCGATCATCGGGTCCATCTCGGCGACGTTCCAGTCGCTGGAGAAGGCGAGCACCGCGCCGGCGGTGTGCAGGCTGCGCAGCGGCCAGGCCTTGTGCCAGCGATCGGGACCGATGTTCTCCGCCCAGTCCTGGCCGGGGCCCGCGATCTCCGGTGCGGCGTGCCGGGGCTGCATGCAGGCGACGACGCCGAGCTCGGCGAAGCGCGGGGTGTCGGCCGGGTCGAGGCATTCGACGTGGACGATCTGGTGCCGGGCGTCGCGCGGGCCGTTGACCGTGCGGGCGTGCTCGACGGCGTGCAGGACGGTGCGGATGCCCCGGTCGCCGGTGGCGTGCACGAAGCACTGGAAGCCGCGCGCGTCCAGCCGGGTCAGCAGCTCGGCGAACTCCTCCGGCGGGTAGAAGGTCTCGCCGCGGTGGTGCCCGCAGCCCACGTACGGCTCCAGGAGCGCGGCCGTCCGGGGCTCGACGACGTCGTCGATGTACAGCTTGAGCGGGCCGACGCGCAGCCGGTCGTCGGCGTGCCTGTGTGCTGCGGCGGCGAACTCGTCGAGGTCGGCGTCCGTGGTGCCGCGCGGGTGGAAGAGCGCGGCCACGATCCGGGAGCGCAGTCGGCCCTCGGCGCGGGCCCGCTCGAAGAGGGCCAGGTCGTCGAGGGAGTTCTGCGGCTCGACGACGGTGGTGATGCCGTACCCGATCGCATCGTCGAGGCTGCGGGCCAGCCGGCCGTACTGGCGGTCCGGCGACGCCCACGGCACGCCGAGCTCGCGCAGCGCGCGGTGGCCCTCGCGGGACAGTCCCTTGACCGCGAAGTCCCGTACGAAACCTGTCGGTTCGCCGGTCTCCGGATGGGTCACGGCCTCGCCGAACGGCACGCTGGTGCGGTCCCGGGTGATGCCGCAGCGGCGCAGCGCGGCGGTGTTGAGCCAGGCCGTGTGCACGTCGTAGCTCAGCACGATCGCGGGGGTGTCGCCGGTCACCGGGTCGAGGTCGGCGGCGGTGGGCATCCGGCCGCCGCCGAGCGCCGAGTAGTCGAAGGCCTCGGCCTCGATCCACGCGGCGTCGGGGTGGGCGGCGTGCCAGTCGCGGATGCGGGCGTGGATCTCGTCGAGGGTGCGGGCGCCGGCGAGCTGGACGCAGGCGTCGTCGGAGCCGAGCCGGACGTGATTGTGCGCGTCGACGAAGCCGGGCAGGACGAGCCGGCCCTCCGCGTCGACGACCTCGGTGTCGGGGCCGGTCCAGGCGTCCACTTCGGCGGCGGCGCCGAGCCAGACGATCCGCCCGTCGCGGACGGCGAGCGCCTCGGCCTCGGGCAGGTCGGGGTCGACGGTGTGGATTCGGGCGTGGGTGAGGACGAGGTCCGCGGGAGGAGTGGTGCGGGGCATTGCGATGAGCTCCTGGGCGAGGGGGGTCACGAGGCGGCGGGGACGGCGGTCCGGCCTCGCGCGAGCAGCACGTACACCAGCGCGGCGACCGGAGCGCCGAGCAGGGTGAGGTCGGCGCCGCCGAGCGGGGCGACCAGCGGGCCGGTCCACAGCTCGGAGTCGCAGGTCAGGGCGGCGAAGACCATGCCGGCGAGCAGCGCGGTCACGCCCGCGGGGTGGTAGCCGGCCCGGTACCAGTAGCCGCCGCCGGCGCCGGTGTGCAGGGCGTCGGTGTCGTACCGGCAGCGGCGCAGCAGCATGTCGGCGAGGAAGACGCCGCCCCAGGGGGCGAAGACGATGATCAGCAGGGAGAGGAAGGAGAGCAGCGAGGCGGTGAAGTCGGTGAGGAAGAGCGCGCCGAGCGAGCCGACGGCGGTGACCGCGGCGCTG
Source organism: Streptomyces sp. (assembly GCF_036566765.1). Classification (GTDB taxonomy): domain Bacteria; phylum Actinomycetota; class Actinomycetes; order Streptomycetales; family Streptomycetaceae; genus Streptomyces. The sequence goes on along the minus strand of NZ_DATCVQ010000533.1, from coordinate 1,833 downwards.
ATCACGATGGCCTTGGCGCGGCTCCACGGGATGCCGAGGACCTGGAGGTTCAGGCTGGACGAGTACAGCGTGATGATCGAGTTGGTGACCGAGCCGCCGAGGACCAGAGCCAGGAACAGCGGCTGGAACCAGCCCGGCAGCAGCTGCTCGGCCCCGGCGACGGCGTCCGTCATGTCGGTCTGGGTGGCCGCGGCGACGCCCGCGACGCCGAGCGCGACGGAGGACACGAAGCCGCCCAGCGCCCCGCTCCAGGTGACGGCGCGCAGCGTGGTGGTGCGGGGCAGGTAGCGGGTGTAGTCGGCGGGCATCGGCAGGTACGAGAAGGGGCCGGCGAGCATGACGACGAAGGCGAGGCTCCAGCCGGACGCGCCGGGCGCGGCGGCCGGGGCGGCGGTGTCCGCGCCGGGCAGCAGGAAGACCAGCAGCGCGGCGAAGCCGACGGCCAGCACGTACGCCATCCAGCGCTCGGCGAACTGGACGGTGGCGTGGCCCCACAGGGCGACGGCGAAGGTGAGCGCGAGGGTCACGGCGAGGGCGAGCGCGCGCGGCGCGAGGCCGCCGGACCAGCCGAGGTCGGCGAAGAACGCTTCGAGCGCCAGGGTGCCGACGACCGTGTTGACGATGGTGTAGCCGATGCTGACGATCCAGTTCAGCAGTCCGGCCGGCCAGTTTCCGCGGACGCCGAAGGCGGCGCGGGAGATCACCAGGGTCGCGGTGCCGGTGCGGATGCCGCTCAGTCCGGCGGCGCTGATCGCGAAGAAGGACAGGCCGCCGATCACGACGACGGCGGTGGCCTGCCAGAAGGAGAGCCCGAAGGCGACGGCGAGGGCGCCGTTGATCACGTACGTGAAGGTGAGGTTCGAGCCGAACCAGAGCCAGAAGACGTCCTTGGCGCTGCCGTGCCGTTCTTCGTCGGGGATGGGGTCGATGCCATGGCCCTCGACCTGGAACACCTCGTCCCGACCGCTGGTCGCGGCGTTCTGCGTTTCGATCACAGCGCGCTCCGTTCCTCGGAACCGGCGCACGGCCGGTTCTTGAATGGCGTTCTAAGTTGTAGAACGGCATTCAAGATGTGCGAAGAGGCCCGGCGGCGTCAAGACCCTGGAGGTTGCGGTTAGGGTCGTGGTGATCGGACGACCATTCGAGCGGCACGAGGACGGGGACCGTGGCAGGGGCAGCACGACGGCGGGACGGGCACGTCGCCCAGGAGCGGATGCTCGAGGAGGCCATGGCGGCCATCGCCGAGAACGGTCTGGCCGCGCTGACCATGTCGGCGCTGGCCGAGCGGCTCGGCACCAGCGGCGGCCACATCCTGTACTACTTCGGATCCAAGGACCTGCTGCTGCTCGCCGCCCTGCGCTGGAGCGAGGCCGCGCTCACCGAGGAGCGGCACGCCCTGCTCGGCCGCCGGATCACCGCGGAGCGGAAGCTCGACCGCTTCCTGGAGCTTTACCTGCCGCGCGGCCCCCGCGACCCGCGCTGGACGCTCTGGATCGAACTGTGGGCCCGCACCGCCGCCAACGACGCACTGCGCGCGGCCCAGGAGGAGATGGACCTCGCCTGGCAACAGGACCTGGAAGGCCTGCTCGCCAAGGGCGTCGCCCAAGGCCGCTTCCCGGACCTCGACGTCCCGGCCCGCGCCTCCGAACTCCTCGCGCTGCTCGACGGATTGAGCACCCGCGTCGTTCTCGGCCAAGGCACACCGGGCCCCGACCCACGCCCGGCCCTGGAGGTCGCCCGAGCGGCAGCGGACCGGCTGATCGGCCACGCCTAGCCTCAGCCCGCCTCCTGCGGCTGCCAGGGCAACGGTTCGACGGGCCCCACCGGCCACGG